>DASWIC010000314.1:0-2034 GCA_036397875.1 Burkholderiales bacterium | reverse complement strand
GTGATCGGCGGCAACCTGTAGCCAGCGCTGCCGCGAGTGTCACCCCCGCGGAGGCGGGGGTCCAGGCCGGAGACAGTCTGGATTCCCGCTTTCGCGGGAATGACGTACGCCTCAGGCGTCGCCGGCGACGTCCGAGAGCTCGCGGGGCACACGCCTGCGGCGCCGGGCGTGGAAGAACCGGTCCGCCGTTTCGTACAGCGCCATGCCGGCGAGCATCGCGATCACGAAAACCACGGCCTGGTCCTGGCCCGCGCCGAGCGCTACGACCGCCGGCCCGGGGCAATAGCCCGCGAGGCCCCAGCCCACCCCGAACGCGAGGCCACCGAGGATCAGCGGCCGGTCGATCTGCCGCGCGGTCGGAATGTGCATCGCGCCGCCGAGGAACGACATCGTGCGCCTGCGCGCGAAACGAAACGCAACGAAGCCCACCAGGATCGCGCCGCCCATCACGAACGCGAGGGACGGATCCCACGCACCGGTGATATCGAGGAACCCGATGATCTTCGACGGGTCGGTCATGCCGGAAATGATGAGGCCCATGCCGAACAGCAGTCCGACCGCGAATGCGCTGATAGCGTTCACTGCGGATCCTCAGGAAAGCAGGTGGCGGACGACGTACACCGTCGCAAATCCGGCAAGCATGAAGGTGATGGTCGCCGCCATTGAGCGCGGCGACAGGCGTGACAGGCCGCATACGCCGTGCCCGCTGGTGCAGCCCGATCCGTAGCGGGTGCCCGCGCCCACCAGCAGGCCCGCCGCGAGGAGCACGGGGTAGCCGGCCTCGATCGTGGGCGGAGCGGGCTCCGCGAGCAGTCCAACCAACGCGGGCGCGACGAGCAGGCCGATGATGAAGGCAAGACGCCATGCCATGTCGCCCCCCGCCGGCCGCAGCACGCCGCCAAGGATGCCTGCGACCCCGGCGATGCGCCCGTTCAGCAGCACCAGCATCGCGGCGGCGGCGCCGATCACGATGCCGCCGGCGAGCGAACTCCAGGGAGTGAAGTGAGCCCAGTCAATCATCGATACTTGAGCGACGAGGGAACGAATCCCCCCGATCCCCCTTTGTCAAAGGGGTGCGCGCGAAGCGCGGGGGGATTGCGCATCACTCGATGCGGATATTCGCGACCCGGATCACCTTGGCGTATTTCGGGATCTCGCGCTTGAGCAGCGCCGCGAGCTCCTCGGGGCTGCTGGCGACCGGCTCGAGGGCCTCCTTCGGATAGAACGCCTTGATTTCCGGCGTCTCGAGCGCCTTGCGGATCTCCGCGTTCATCTTGGCGATGATCGGCTTCGGCGTCCCCTTCGGATAGAACATCGCGTACCAGTTGTCGGCCTCGAATCCCGGGAAGATCGAGTTCATCGTGGGCAGATCCGGCAGCGCCGAGGACCGCTTGGGCGTCGTGACCGCGAGCGCCCGCGCCCGGCCGGTCCGGATATGCGGCATGATCGAGGGCGCCGTCGCGAAGAGGTAGTCCACCTCTCCCGAGATCAGCGCGATGACCGACGGCCCGCCGCCGCGGTAGGTGAGCACGGTGGACTTGATCCCGACCGTCTGATTGAACATCTCGGCGGTGAGGTGGGAAGTGGTCCCCGCGGTGTTGCCCGCCGCATTCATTCCCCCGGGCGTGCGCTTCGCCAGCGCCACGAGCTCCTTGACGGAGCGCACCGGAACGCTCGGATGCACCACCAGCACGAGCGGCGTCGAGGAAATCCAGCTGATCGGCGCCAGGTCGTTGTGGATGTCGAATTTCACGCGCTTGCCGTAGAGGGTGACGACCACCGAGATGCTGCCCGACGTGAAGAATATGGTGTTGCCGTCCGGGGGCGATTCCACGGCGATCTGGGTCCCGATCAGGCCGCTCGCGCCGGTGCGGTTGTCGATGATGAAGTTCTGGCCCATGCTCTTCTGGAAGGCGCCCGCAAGTATCCGGCCCTGGATATCCGTCCCGCCGCCCGGCGGGAAGGGGATGATGATGCGCACGGTCTTGCTGGGCCACTCCTGGGCTTCGGCGAGTATCGGGCTGGCGAGCCAGA
>DASWIC010000313.1:0-6498 GCA_036397875.1 Burkholderiales bacterium | reverse complement strand
CGCGACGAGCACCGCTCGATCGCCGCGATCCTGCATGGCATGGAGTACCTGGTGGAGCGGATCCGCACGCGGAACGCGAAGGTGAACCCGCGCGTCTTCAGCGCGATGATCTACTACCTCGACACATTTTCCGAGCGTATGCACCATCCCAAGGAGGACCGATTCCTGTTCCAGGCCCTGCGCAGCCGCGGTGGCGAGGCCGCGACGGTCGTCGCCGACCTGGAAAAGGAGCATGCCGCGGGGGGCGACGCGCTGAGGCGGCTCGAGCAGTGCCTGATGCGCTACGAGGAGGGCGGCGACAAGGAATTCCCCGCCTTTGCGGCGGCGGTGGAAAAATTCGTGCGCGAGTATCGCGACCACATGCACAAGGAAGAGAGCATCGTGTTCCCGCTGGCGCAGCGGCTCCTGAGCGCGGCGGACTGGCAGGCGATCGATCGCGCCTTCGAGGAAAACCGCGATCCGCTCGCGGCCGACCGCGACACCCGGGACTTCAAGAAGCTGTTCGACCGCATCGTCAACCTGGCGCCGCCGCCGATCGGGGTGGGTCCCGACGCATAGCGCCACCCGCGCGGAGCGCGTGGTTCAGCGCGAGCGCGATGGTGAATACGGCGAGCGCCCCGGCCTGATGCGCCGCGGCGAGCGGGACCGGGACAACGAGCAACAGCGTCGCGATGCCGAGCGCGATCTGGACCGCCAGCGCCGCGAGCAGCAAGTGCGTGAGGAGGCGGGCGCGCGCCGTCAGCCCCGCGCGGCCGGCTTCGTACCACAGCCACGGAACCGCAGCCGCGAGCAGCCAGGCGACCAGGCGATGGTCGAACTGAACCGTCGCCATGTTGTTGAAGAAATTCAGGTACCACGGCTCGATCGCGAAGATTTCCGGCGGCACCCAGTTGCCGTTCATGAGCGGGAAGGTGTTGTAGGCGTATCCTGCGCGGATGCCGGCCACCAAGCCGCCCGTCATGACCATCGCTACCACCAGGCCGGTGACCGTCCACGCGAGGCGCCGCACCCGGGTCGGTGCCGCGCCCGTGGACGCCGGGGTGGCGGCGGCGTTCAGGAGATCCAGGACAATCCAAAGCATGCCGGCATAGATCGCGAAGGCGAGCGCGAGATGCGCCGTGAGCCGGTAATGACTGACCCGCGGGTCGTCGATCAGCCCGCTCGCCACCATGAACCAGCCGAGCGCGCCCTGAGCCGCGCCCAGCAGGAAAATGCCGCCGAGCTTCAGGATGAGCGGCGGGGCGAGCGCGCGCCGCCACGCGAAGTAGAGGAAGGGCAGGAGGTACGCGACGCCGATCAGCCGGCCGAGCAGGCGGTGAAAATACTCGAGCCAGAAGATGCCCTTGAACCCGTCCAGGTCCATGCCCGGGTTCACGTTCCGGTACTCGGGGGTCTGCCGGTACTTGTGAAAGAGCTCCTCCCAATCGGCGGAGGTGAGCGGCGGGAGCGTGCCGATGATCGGCTGCCATTCCACGATGGAAAGCCCCGAGCGCGTGAGGCGGGTCGCACCGCCGAGCACCACCATCGTGAACACCAGCACGCAGCACACGATCAGCCAGGCGGCGATGCGGCGTTCCCACGCACTGGGAGCGGGCCCCGCAACGGCTGCAACGGGATGCGCTGGACGACGGTTGGACTCACCCATTTCCCCCGCATCATATCAACGATGAGCGGACACCCGGCCGGGATTGACACAGATCAACCCTGGCGACCCGCGGTGCCGGTAGGTTAGCCCAAGGCCCGACATGGACGCATCCTTCGTGCTCTCCGACGAACTCGCCACGCCTTTCAAGCTGCTGACCGGCCTTGCGATCGGGCTGCTGCTCGGCATGCAGCGCGAGAAAACGCCGAGCGCCAAGGCGGGACTGCGCACCTTCGGGCTGGTCGGGCTGTTCGGCACCATCGCGGCGCTGGTGGCGGACGCCGTGGGAAACGCGTGGATCGTGCCAACCGGCCTGGCGCTGGTCGGCTTGATGATCGTCGCGGCGTACCACCGGACCGAGGGGCCGGAGGCCGACTCGGGCACCACGACCGTGATCGCGGTGCTGCTGTGCTACGGGCTCGGCGTGATGGTGTGGCACGACCGCAGCCAGCTCGCGGTGAGCGTCGCCATCGTCGCCACGCTGCTGCTGCATTTCAAGACCGAGTTGCACGGCCTCTCGGCGCGCCTCTCCCGGCACGACGTCGCCAGCATCCTCCAGTTCGCGGTGCTCACCTTCATCGTTCTGCCGCTGTTTCCGGACCGGGGGTTCGGTCCGTACGGGGTCCTCAATCCCCATCACATCTGGCTCATGGTCGTATTGGTCTCGGGCGTGAGCCTCGTCGGCTATCTGGCGCTGCGGCTGATCGGGACGAGGCAAAGCCTGTTGCTCGTCGGTACTTTCGGTGGCCTCATCTCAAGCACCGCGACGACGCTCGTCTATGCGCGCGAGGCCAGAGCCCGGTCCGCCATGCTGCCGATCGGCGGCGTCATCATCGTGATCTCCAACCTGGTGGTGCTCGTGCGCATGACCGTGGTCAGCGCGGTGGTCGCGCCCGATGCGCTGCTCGTGTTGCTGCCGGTTCTCGGAATGGGATTTGCCGTCGGCGCGGCTCTGCTGATGCGCCGGTTTCGCGGTGGTTTTTCGAGACCGGAGCTCCAGGTGCCGGAGCTCTCCAATCCGACCAGTCTGCGCGTGGCCGTGGGCTTCGGAGCGTTGTACGCACTCGTCCTGTTCGTCTCGGCGTGGCTGTCCGAGCGCGCGGGCGCCGGCGGGCTCTACGCGGTGGCGGTCGTTTCGGGTTTCGTGGACGTTGACGCCATCATGCTCTCTAGCCTGAACCTCTTCAACGCCGGCTCGATCAGCGCTGGCGTCGCGGTCATCGCGGTCGGATTGGCCTACCTTGCGGCGGTCGTGTTCAAGCTTGTTTTGCTCGGGTTCCTCGGCGGGCGCGGGATGCTCGTGCAATTCGGGCCGCTGGTGGCCGCGCCCGCGATCGGGCTTGCGGCCGGACTGCTGTTGTTCGTGCGATAGGACGTCGCTGCCACGGGCGGCGGCTTGCCGCGGCCGCACGCTCGAGGCGAGCGGGGTCGCCCCAGAACCGGTAACCGTTGCGGCGTTCAGTCTTCGCCCGGTACATCGCGCCGTCGGCGCGACTGAGCAGGGTGTCGACTTCGTCGCCGTCCAGCGGATAGACGGTGATGCCGATGCTCACCGTGATCCGCACTCTGTGCCCCTCCAGCAGGTAGGGCCGGGCCAGCGCGCGCAGCAGCTTTTTCGCGCTCGCCGCGGCGTCCCGCGGCTTCGACAGGTGCTCGAGAATGACGGCGAACTCATCGCCGCCCAGCCGCGCGATCGTGTCCTCTTCCCGCACCGACCGCCGCAGGCGCCGCGCCACCGTCTGCAGCAGCTTGTCTCCGCACTTGTGCCCGAGCGCGTCGTTGACCGGCTTGAAGTCGTCCAGATCGAGGAAGAGCAGGCCGACCAGCTGCCTGGCGCGTTTCGCGCGCACGATGGCGTGCCGGAACCGCTCGCTGAAGAAGGAGCGGTTGGCGAGGCCGGTCAGGGCGTCGTGGGTTGCGAGGTCGTAGAGCTCCTGCACCTCGCGCTTGCGGAGCGTGATGTCCGAGAAGATCGCGAGGTAGTGCTCCACCCTGCCGGTGCCGTTTTTGACCGCGCTGATGGACAGCCACTCGGGGTAGATCTCGCCATTCTTGCGGCGGTTCCAGATCTCACCCTGCCATTGCCCGGTCGCGTGGATGCATTTCCACATGTGGGCGTAGAAGTCCCTGGATTGCCGGCCCGAGTGCAGGATGCGCGGGGTCTTGCCCGAGACGTCCTTCAGGCTATAGCCCGTAATCCGGGAGAACGACCGGTTGGCGTAGACGATCCGCGCCTTGGCGTCGGTAATCAGGATCGCTTCCGCGGTATTGCCGAGGAACTGGCCGATCAAACGCCAACGCAGCTCGGCGGCTCTCTTATCCATCGGAACGGGGTGCGCGGCCGGCGCGGCGCGGGGCCTTGTCACCGGCCGACCGGTGGAGGCGTTCGATCAGCGGGCGCCACATCTCGTACGAGGGGGGCGCGGTCGCGTCCACCGCAAAGGTTGCCGCCATTTCGGCCGGCGTCAGCGGCTCGCGGGCGGCAAGCTGGTGCTCGAGCACCGCGAGATCGGCTTCCGATGCGTCGTTCGCGCGGGCGAGCCGCTGCGCAATGCGGGCGCGCAGCACGTCCAGCGGCGCATGGAAGTCCAGGATGGTGAACGGCACGCCGAACCGTTCCGCGATTGCCCGGAAGGCCTCGCGCTCCGCGCGCTTGAGACCGGCCGCGTCGACCACGACCGGAAAGCCGGCGCGCAGCGCCTCCTGGGCGAGCTCGCCCAGCCGCCGGTAGGTCGCCGCGTTGACCACCGCGGAGTAGAGGCCGCGCCCCACGCCGGATCCACTCGACGAGAGGGGCGCGAGCCCCTGCGCGCGCTTGCGCTCGAGATCGGAGCGCACCCGCACCGCGCCCAGGGCCTCGGCGAGCGGCTGTGTCATCGTGGTCTTGCCGCACCCGGAGAGGCCGTGCGCGAGGATCAGCGCCGCGCGGCCCGGTGCCGCGAGCTGGCCGGCCAGCTCCACGTAACCGCGGGAGGCGCGCGCGAGCCGCGATTTCCCAGCGCGCAGGAGTCCGGGCTGCAGCGAGCGCAAGAGATGAACCTTGGCGCGCACCAGGGCGCGGTAGACGAGGTAGAAGCGCAGCACGGCGAGGCCGGCGTAGTCGCCGGTTGCCTCGAGATAGCGGTTGAGGAAGCGCCAGCCGAGGTCGCCGCGCCCGCGGTCCTGGAGATCCATGGCGAGAAATGCGGCCTCGTTCATCACGTCGATCCAGCGCAGCTCCGCATTGAACTCGATGCAGTCGAAGGGCACCGGCCGCCCGTCGAGCACGACGATGTTGCCGAGGTGCAGATCGCCGTGGCACTCGCGCACGAATCCCTGGTGCTTGCGTGCCGCGAAGGCGGCGCTGCGCGCGGCGAATTCGTGCTCGGTCCAGCGGCGCAGGGCGCGGAGTGCCCTGTCTTCGGGGGCGGTTTTGATGCGCGGCAGCATCTGCTCGAAGTTTTGCAGCGCGGCGGACAGCACGGCTTCGGGCGCGCCATAGCGCTCGGATGCGCGGGCGAGCGGCGCGCCGGCGTGAAACCGCGCGATGAGCGCAGCAAGCGCGTCGACCTCGGCCGCGCCGAATGCCCCGCGCGCGAGCGCGCGGCTGGCGAGAGACTCCTGCGGGAACTCACGCATCCGGATCGCAACTTCGAGCACCGGGCCCTCGCCGCCGATGCGCGGCCACCTGGGCGTGCCGCGGAGCTCCACCAGGTCCAGGTACAGTTCCGGAGCGAGGCGGCGGTTCAGCCGCAACTCCTCCTCGCAGTAATGGCGGCGCAGTTCGAGCGTGGAAAAATCCAGGAAGCCGAGATCCACGGGCTTCTTGATCTTGTAGGCATACTCCCCCGTCAGCAGGACCCACGAGATGTGCGTTTCCAGCACCCGTACGCCCGCGACCGGGTGGGGATAGCATGCCGGATCGAGGAGCGCCACGAAAAGCGGGGGCGCAGCGGCGGGCGCCGGATGGGCGCGCGTGACGGGTGTTCGAAGCGGGCGAGCCATGCGCCGGGGACGGGCGGCACTGCTGGTGCGCCGCGGTCTCCGGGCCCATTTCACCGCGCCCGGCGCTCTGCGTGATTGATCTGGATCAACGATTCGCCGCGGCCGGCGGCTACGATTCCTCAAGCGGGCTTTTGTCACGGATGGAGCGGAGCATACACGGATGAAGCACTTGAGACATTCCCAGATCGCGCATCTCGACCGGGCGCTCGAGAATCGGAACCGCGAATTGCGCCAGGAGATCCGCGCGCTGCTGCTGCAATCGGACGAGGAGCATCATCGCGACCTCGCGGGCATGGTGAGCGACGTGGGTGATGAGTCGGTCGCCAACCTGCTGGCTGATCTCGACGCGGCATTCATCGACCGCCACGTGCGGGACCTGAGGGACGTGGAAAACGCCCGGCAGCGGCTTGCCGCCGGCTCCTACGGCGTGTGCGCGCGCTGCGGCCAGGACATCGGCTACGAGCGCCTGGCCGCGTATCCCACGGCCACACGCTGCTTCGCCTGCGAAGCGCAGCACGAGAAGACCTACGCGCACGAGGGCACCCCCACGCTCTAGTCCCTGTGTTGGTCGCGCGAAAGCCTTCGGCGGTTAGCGTGCCGGGGCACCGCGCGGCGAGCGGGACGTGTCGCGGTGCCGTCTCGTTGATCCACGTCATCCCGTGCAGTTATGCTGTGGGTATCATCCGCCGGCCCTGGACCATGACCTTGGACGTTCAATCCGTTTCGCTGCGGCGCTGGCTGAAGCGCGGGGTGCTGATCGTGCTCGCCCTTGCCGTCGCCGGCTTCGCCCTGCGCAACGTGATTCTCGGCAAGCCAGTCGAGACTTACGAGGCGGTGCGCAGCGACCTCATCCAGTCGGTGGTGGCGAGCGG
>DASWIC010000312.1:0-5625 GCA_036397875.1 Burkholderiales bacterium | reverse complement strand
GTCGTTCCGGTGAGGAACCGGCCGGCGATGCTCGCCAGAGCGGAGAGCAGCGCGTACTGGGTCGCGGTGAAGCGCAGGTTGCACAGCGCGGAGAGGTAGGCGACCACCGTCACCCCGCCGATGCCGCTGGCGAAGTTCTCGAAGCCGATCGCCGCCGCCATGCCGATGTTGGAATGGCCGGCCGCCGCCAGCGCGGCAAAGCTGACGTTCGACACGGCCATCAGCACGAGGCTCGCCAGGACCGAGCGCTTCATCCCCAACCGCGCGTAGAGGATGCCGCCGACGAAGATGCCGGCCAGCAGAGCGATGAAGCCGACGCCGACGTCGTAGAAGGCGACCTCATCGTTGGTGAAGCCGAGATCCTGGAACAGCAGCCGCAGCGTGAGGTTGGCGAGCGTGTCGCCGATCTTGTGTATGAGCACGAAGAGCAGCACGACGAGCGCCCCCTGGCGCCCCAGGAACTCGAGCAGCGGGCTGAAATAGGCGACGATCGCCTCCATGACGCCGTGCGGCCTAGCCGGCTCGCGGTGCCGCTTGGGCTCGCCCATCATCACGCCGACGATCATCGCCGGGAGCGCGAAGGCGGCGCAGGCGAAATAGGCGGCGCTCCAGCCGAACCGGTGGGCGAGGACCAAGGCGAGCGCGCCGGCCGCGGCGGCGCCGATCCGCCAGCCGTATTGGGACATCCCGGACCCGACGCCAAGCTGGCGCGGCTCGAGCAGCTCAATGCGGTAGGCGTCGATGATGATGTCGAACGTGGCCCCGGCCACGGCCACTGTGATCGCGGCGATCGCCACCACATAGAGGGCTTCGTCCGGATCGGTGATGCCGAGAAAGGCGACCGCGGCCATGACCAGCACGCCGGTGAGCCACAGCCAGCTGCGCCGTTGCCCCCATCGGCCGATCACCGGCAGCCGGACATTGTCGACGATCGGCGCCCACAGGAACTTGAAGTTGTACGCCAGGATGGCGAGCACGAATGCGGTCACCGCGGTCCTGGTGATGCCGTGCTGGGCGAGGCGCGTGGTCAAGGTCGCGCCGATCATGGCGAACGCGAAGCCCGACGAGATGCCGAGGAACAGGGCCGCGAGGGGCGCCGGTTCGAGATAGGCGCGGACGCCTTCCGGCAGCCCGGCGCGCAGGCCGCTAAGCCAGCGGGTAGTCATAATCGATCGCAAGCGGCGCGTGGTCGGAAAAGCGCCTCTTCTTGAAGATCGCCGCGCGTCTTGCCGCCGCCGCCAGCTTCGGCGTCGCGATGTGGTAATCGATGCGCCAGCCGACGTTCTTCGACCACGCCTGGCCGCGATTGCTCCACCACGTGTAGGCCGCTCCGGTCGTGTCCGGGTAAAGCCGGCGATACACGTCCACCCATCCCAGTTCGTCGAACACTCGAGTGAGCCACGCCCGCTCTTCCGGCAGGAAGCCGGAGTTTTTCCGGTTGGCCCGCCAGTTCTTCAGGTCAATTTCCCGGTGCGCGATGTTCCAGTCGCCGCACAGAAGAATCTCGCGGCCCTCGGCGGCAAGCGTCCGCAGGCACGGGAAGAAATGTTCCATGAACCTGAACTTGATCGCCTGGCGGTGCGGGCCGCTCGACCCGGAAGGCAGATAGACCGAGATGACGCTCAATCGCCCGAAATCCGCGCGCAGGCAGCGGCCCTCGCGGTCCACGTCACGGATGCCGACGCCCTCGATCACGCGGTCCGGCTCGCGCCGGCAATAAAGGCCCACCCCGCTGTAGCCTTTCTTCTCCGCATGGTGGAAGTATCCCCGGAAACTCCCGGGCGCGCGTATCTCCCCCGACAGATCCGCTGCCTGCGCCTTGAGCTCCTGGACGCACACCATGTCGGCCCGCTGGCGCGTCACCCACTTGAAAAAGCCCTTGCGCGCGGCGGAGCGGATGCCGTTGAGATTCAGTGTTATGATTTTCATGGCCCATGGATTTCCGGCAAGAGTTCATCCGGTTCACGATCGAGCAGAAGGTCCTGCGATTCGGTGAATTCAAGACCAAGGCGGGGCGCCTGTCGCCATACTTCTTCGATGCCGGGCTGTTCTACGACGGCGCGGCGCTGAAGCAACTCGCCCAATTCTACGCGAAAGCCATCGGCGCGGCGGGGATCGCGTTCGACATGCTGTTCGGGCCGGCGTACAAGGGCATCCCGCTGGTGGCGGCCGTCGCCATCGCGCTGGCGGAATCGGGCCGCAACGTTCGCTACAGCTTCAACCGCAAGGAGCCCAAGGACCACGGCGAGGGCGGCACCGTGATCGGCGCGCCGCTCGCGGGCAGGGTGCTAATTGTGGACGACGTGATCTCGGCCGGCACCTCGGTGCGCGAGTCCGTCAACCTGATCCGGTCTTCGAACGCTATACCCTGCGGGGTGGTCATCGCCCTCGACCGCATGGAGCGCGGCAGCGGGGCATTGTCCGCAGTGCAGGAAGTGAAGGAGACCTATAAAATTCCGGCGATCAGCATCGCCACGCTCGACGATTTGATGGGGTATCTCAGGGCCGAACCGCAGCACGGGCAGCATCTCGCAGCGGTCGGCCGTTATCGCGACCAGTATGGAGTCACGGCTCATGCCTGATAACACCCGCGCATTCCTCGCCACGGCACTCGCCATGGCGCTTGGATCGTTGGTCGCCGCAACCGCGCTGGCCCAGTCCAAGAGCGGCACCGGCAGGATCATCTGCTGGAAGGACGAAACCGGCAAGGTCGTCGGCTGCGGCGACCGGGTTCCGCCGGAATTTGAAGGCGCCGCCACGAAGGAGCTGGACCGCCGCGGCGTGACGCGCAAGACCACGGAAACGGCCGAGGAGCAGGCCCGGCGCAAGGCGCAGGAAGAGGCGCTGGCCAAGCAGAGTATGGAGGAAAAGCGGCGGCTGGCCGAGCAGCGGCGCCGGGATACGGCGTTGCTCAACACCTACGCGAACGAGTACGAAATCGACCAGCGGCGCGATCGCGAGCTGCAGGAAGTGGACCGGGTGCTCGGACAATTCCGGGGATTGCACCAAAGCGCGGCCGCCCGTCACGCCGAAGCCCAGGAGCGCTTCAAGGCGGCCGAGAAAGCGGGGACGCCGTCCGATATCCTCAAGGACGACGTGGCGCGCGCCGGGTTCGACATGGCCAGGATCGAGCAGAACATCGCCGGCAAGAACAAGGAGAAGGAGGATATCCGGGCCCGCTATGCGGAGACCAAGCAGCGCTACCTGGAGCTCAGCGGCGCCCGCGGGCGGGCGGCGGCGCCCGGCAAATAGTGAGGCGTGACCGGTGACCAGCGACGGGTCGCTGAAACCCGGCTAGCCAGTTAACTTCCTTTTCAGGATCTCGGTCACCTGCTGGGGGTTAGCCTTCCCCTTGGTGAGCTTCATCACTTGCCCCACCAGTGAGTTGAACGCCTTGTCCTTCCCGCCCCTGTAGTCCGCGACCTGTTGCGCATTGGCGGCGATTACCTGAACGCAGACCCTTTCCAGCTCACCGCTGTCCGAGATCTGTTTCAGCCCGCGCTTCGCAATGATGGAATCTGGATCGCCCTCTCTCGCTACAACCGCATCGAGAACTTCTTTGGCCATCCTTACAGAGATCTCTCCTGTACCCACGAGTACTTGGATTCGCGCCCAATCCTTTGGAGATATCGGAGGTTCGGTGAGAGCCTCGCCCCAATGGGACATAAGGGACGTAACAGTGGCATTGGCAGTGCTCGTCAAGACCTCGGAAAGCTTCGCACGACTGAAAAGTTTGGTTTCCAAGATCGAATTAGCCGTTGTCGCGAAATGATCCGCAACTGCAGGATACGTTGTCACCATGGCTGCGTTATGGGTGGGTATCCCCAATTTTTCGAATTCCTTCTGCTTTTCTTCTCGCGATGCCGGCATTGTTTTTCGAGCTTCCTCGATCATCTCCTCGGATATGACTAAGGGCAGGAGATCTGGATCAGGGAAATATCGATAGTCGTGCGCCTCTTCCTTTGTGCGCATCGAGCGCGTCTCGTTGCGCTCCGGATCGTAGAGACGCGTCTCCTGCTCTACGCGTCCACCGATTTCCAAGATCTCGATCTGGCGGCGCACTTCAAATTCGATTGCCTGTTCCATGAACCGGAAGGAATTGAGGTTCTTTATTTCGCAGCGCGTCCCGAGCTTCTCCTCGCCCGCCGGCCGCACCGACACATTGGCGTCGCAGCGGAACGAGCCCTCCTGCATGTTGCCGTCACAAATCCCTCTCCACGTCAGAATCTCGTGGAGGGCTTTAGCGAACGCCACGGCCTCGTGTGCCGATCGCATCTCCGGCTCCGAGACGATCTCGAGGAGCGGCGTCCCGGCACGGTTTAAATCAATACCAGTAACACTTTGCGGAATATCATGCATCGCATTCTCAATTAGCCCGTGCAGCGACTTGCCGGCGTCCTCCTCCAGGTGTGCGCGCGTAAGCCGGATCTTCTTGTCCCTGCCGTCGACGACGATATCGATCGAGCCGCCCTTCACGATGGGCGTTTCGTACTGGCTGATCTGGTAGCCCTTGGGAAGGTCGGGGTAGAAATAGTTCTTGCGGGCGAAGATCGAGCGCCGGTTGATGTTCGCGGCGCTGTTGCCGTTCACCGCCAGCCCGAAGCGCACCGCCTTCGCGACCGCCTCGCGATTCACCACCGGCAGCACGCCCGGCAGCGCGATGTCCACCGCGCACGCCTGCGTGTTGGGCGCGGCGCCGAACGCCGTCGACGCGCCGGAGAACATCTTCGAGCGCGTGTTGAGCTGCGCGTGGGCCTCCAGCCCGATGACGATTTCCCAATTCACGTGCGAATCCTTTTCAACCGCCAAGACGCCAAAAAGGATTCAAAAAATGCAACGCAGAACGATCATGAGATCTGTCCTCTGCCGCAGCCAATGCTCGGCCGTTCAATTCTCGAACTGTTGTTGAATGCATCGTGGCGGCTTGGCGGTTCAATCTATGTCCTTCGGGGCGCGGGTGTGCCAGTCGGTCGCCCGCTGGTACTGGTGCGCGATGCCGAGCATTTTCGCTTCCGCGAAGGTGTTGCCCACGATCTGCAGCCCCACCGGCAGTCCCTCCCCGTCGAGTCCGCACGGGATGGACAGTCCCGGCAGCCCCGCGAGATTCGCGGGTATGGTGTAGATATCGTTGAGATACATCTGGACCGGGTCGCCCATCTTCTCGCCGATGCGGAATGCGGTGGTGGGGCTGGTCGGCCCCATGATCACGTCGCAGCGCTTGAACACCTCGGCGAAATCCCGGGCGATCAGCCGCCGCACCCGCTGCGCCTGGATGTAATAGGCGTCGTAGTAGCCGTGCGAGAGCACGTAGGTGCCGATTAATATCCGCCGCTTCACCTCCTGCCCGAAGCCCTGCGCCCGGGTCTTCCGGTACATGTCGAGCAGGTCGGTGTACTCGGGCGCGCGGTAGCCATAGCGCACCCCGTCGTAGCGCGCGAGATTGCTGGAGGCTTCGGCCGGCGCCAGCACGTAGTACACCGGTACCGAGAGCTTCATGTTGGGCAGGCTCACCTCGACCGTCTCGCAGCCGAGCTTCCTGAATTCCCCCACTGCCGCTTCCACCGCCTTCACCACTCCGGGCGCCGCGCCTGCGGCGAAAAATTCCTCCGGCAGCCCGATCTTCAG
>DASWIC010000311.1:0-11568 GCA_036397875.1 Burkholderiales bacterium | reverse complement strand
GTCACGCGCAACCTGGAGACCGCCGTCCGCCGCACGGTCGAGGCCATCCCCGAGCCGCGCGTCGTGATCGCCGTGGGAGCCTGCGCCGCCTCCGGAGGCATCGTCGGGGAGGGATACGCCAGCGCCGGCGGCGTCGACCGGGTCCTCCCGGTCGACGTCTACATCCCCGGCTGCCCGCCGCGCCCGGAGGCCATCGTCTTTGGCATCCTGGTCGCGCTCGGGCGTCTCGATGCCCGCCGCCGGCCCCGCGAGGGGTGACGGGACGGCGCTGTAGCTTGATCGCGATACGTTAGCCACCTGCAAATGCGTCGGTGGCTTTCACTACACCTGCGATCCCACCGAGAAGGCAGCGCGCCGAATTCCGCATATTCGCTGCAGCCATCCGCAATCCGTACGTCGGTCACTACTGCGCTCGGCGCGCCGCGCCCACGCGATCATCGTTTCCGCCGAATCGGGGCCGACCTTTTGGGCGCTGGAAAATTGCGTGACCGGCGGCAACGCGCTAAAATTTGCGCTGTCAGCTGCGCTTGTCGCTGGTGTTGGTTGGAGCGGCGCGTTGCCGCAACAAACCGATATTCGATGCTTTCCCGAGAGACGCCCCGTGCCGAGATCGTCATCGGCATCGTGCTGTTCTGGCTGGCGATGGGCTTCGCGCGCCTGACGCGGCCGCTCAGTCTGCGTAATCGTCAGTAATCCCCAATGGATTCCTCTATTCTGGAACCGATCGAGGCGGCGGTTACGCTATCGGTAATCTGGATCGGTCTGGGCGTGATCGGGCTGGCGTTCATGCGTGCGCCGCGGCTGATCACCCGCGCCGTGTTTCCCGCCGGGGCGCTGGTGTCGCTCGCGCTTGCCGCGACCGGACTGTGGGCGATCGGCGCGCCGCCCAGTGCGGCGATATTGCCGGCGGGCCTGCCCGATTTGCCGTTTCACGTTCGCCTCGATGCGCTGTCCGGGTTTTTCCTGCTGCTGTTGGGCGGGGTCTCGTTCGGCATTTCGCTGTTCGCCGCCGGCTACTTTCGCGACACCGGGGCCACGGCGCTCGGGCTGCTGAGCCTGCAGTATCACGTGTTCCTCGCCAGCATGGCCTTCGTGCTGATCGCCGACGATGCCTACCTGTTCATGGTCACCTGGGAGTCGATGGCGCTCTCCTCGTATTTCCTCGTCACCACCGAACACCATGAGGAGCAAAACCGCAAGGCCGGCTTCATCTACCTGCTGGTCGCGCATATCGGCGCGATCGGCATCCTGTTGTGCTTTGGCGTGCTGCACGGCGGGCACGGCGATTACACGTTCGATGCGCTGCGCCGGGCCGAGTTGAGCGGCTTCTGGCCCACGATCGCTTTTCTGCTGGCATTTTTCGGCTTCGGCGCCAAGGCCGGCATGCTGCCGCTGCACGTGTGGCTGCCGGAAGCGCATCCGGCCGCGCCGTCGCCGGTTTCCGCGCTGATGAGCGGCGTCATGCTGAAGACGGCGATCTACGGGATGATCCGCGTCATCTACGACCTGATCGGCGGTATCCGCTGGGAATGGGGGCTCACGGTGTTGTTGTTCGGTGCGGCGACCTCGCTGTTTGGCGTGCTGTTCGCGCTGATGCAGCACGATCTGAAACGCCTGCTCGCGTACCACTCGGTCGAGAACATCGGCATCATCCTGATCGGCATCGGGCTCTCGATGGTGTTCATCGGCAGCGGCCATCCGGTCGCCGGCGCGCTCGGGCTGATCGCAGGGCTGTATCACACGCTCAATCACGCGGTGTTCAAGGGACTGCTGTTCCTCGGCGCCGGCGCGATCCTGAAGTCGACCGGGCTGAGAAACCTGAACGAGATGGGCGGACTGATCCGTTACCTGCCGCATACCGCGCTCTATTTCCTGATCGGCGCGCTCGCGATCTCGGCGCTGCCGCCGCTCAACGGCTTCGTCTCCGAGTGGCTGACCTTCCAGGCATCGCTGCAGGCGCCGCTGTTGGAGAGCAGCGTGGTACGGAGCCTGGTGCCGATCGTCGCCGCCGTGCTGGCGCTCTCGGGGGCGCTCACCGGAATGTGCTTCGTCAAGGTCTACGGTGTCGCCTTCCTCGGGCAGCACCGGCACGAGCTCGCCGAGAAGCCGCGCGAGGCGAGCCGATGGGAACGCGCCGGAATGTTATGGCTCGCGCTCGCTTGCTTCGCGCTCGGATTGCTGCCGGTGTTCATGATCGGGCAGTTGAACAACGTCAGCCAGGCGCTGATCAAAGCCGGTCTTCCCGATGAGGCGATGGCTTCAGGCTGGCTGTGGCTGGTGCCGACCTCGAGCGCGCAGGCAAGCTACAGCCCGCTCGTGTTTCTGTTGGTGATCGCGGCGGTGTTCGGATTGACATTCCTGGTGGTGCGCCATGTCTATCACGGCCGACTGCGGCGCTCCGATCCCTGGGACTGCGGCTTTCCTGCGCAGACTTCGCGCATGGAGGACACGGCCGACGGGTTTGGCCAGCCGATTCGCCAGATTTTCGCGCCGGTTTTCCTGATCCACCGCGAGATTCCGCGCGCAGATGATCCGCGACCGGTGTTCAGACAGGAAATCGAGGACCGGCACTGGAACTGGCTGTATTCTCCGATCGCGCGCCTTGCCGAATTTCTCTCCGGCCACTTCGGCAAGCTTCAACAGGGGCGTATCTCGGTGTACTTGCTGTACAGCTTCCTGACTCTGATCGCGCTGCTGATATTCCTGCAATGAGCATAACGAGCGGAATCGTCTTTCAGGTACTGCAGTCGGTGCTGGTCGTGCTGATCGCACCGCTCATGCTGGGCTGGGTCAATCAGTGCCGCGCGTGGCTGCAGAACCGGAGCGGCGCGGGAATCTGGCAGCCGTACCAGGTGCTGAACAAGCTGTTTCACAAGGATGCGGTACTCGCGCACAACGCCTCCTCCCTGTTCCGCGCCACCCCCTACATTCTCTTTGGCTGCATGTGGCTCGCGGTCGGCATCGTACCGGTGCTGGCGACTTCGCTGCCGTTCGCACCGGCCGCGGACGTGATCGCGCTGGTCGGACTGTTCGCGCTCGCGCGCGTGTTCGTGTCGCTCGCCGGCATGGACATCGGCACCTCGTTCGGCACGCTGGGAGCTCGGCGCGAGATGATGATCGGTTTTCTGGCGGAGCCGGCGATGCTGATGACGCTGTTCACCGCCTCCCTCATCAGCCACTCCACTTCACTGGTGACCATCGTCGAGACGCTTGCCCATCGCGAGCTCGTGATCTACCCGAGCATGGCGTTCGCGGCGGTCGCATTCCTGATGGTATTGCTCGCGGAGAACGCGCGCATTCCGATCGACAACCCGGCGACGCACCTCGAACTCACCATGATCCATGAGGCAATGATCCTCGAATATTCGGCGCGGCACCTGGCGCTGGTGGAATGGGCCGCGAGCCTCAAGCTCACCGCCTACATCACGATCGGTATCGCCATGTTCCTGCCGTGGGGGATCGCGCAGGCCGGTGACTGGGCCGGATTGCTGATCGCGCTTGCCGTTCTCGCGGTGAAGCTCGCATTGGCCGGCGCCGGGCTGGCGCTGCTGGAAACGATTTCGGCCAAGATGCGCATCTTTCGCGCGCCGGAATTTCTCGGCACCGCTTTCATGCTTGCCACCCTCGGCATGCTCATCCATTTCCTGCTCGAGATCTGAGATGCCATCGCTGCCGCTGTCCAGCCAGCTCATTAACCTGTTTGCGGCGCTGCTGCTGCTGCTCGCATTCGCCATGCTGACGCAACGGCGCATCCTGTCGCTCATCAACCTGTTTGCCCTGCAGGGCTTCGTGCTGGTGCTGAGCACCGGCGTCGTCGCCTATTCGACCCATCAGACCCACTTGTATTACTCCGCGCTGCTCACGCTGATCCTCAAGGTGCTGCTGCTGCCGTGGATCCTGCATCGCCTGATCCGTGCGCTGAACGTGCGCTGGGACGTCGAGACGCTCATCGATATCCCGGCGACGATGCTGATCGGTATCGTGCTGGTGATCTTCGCGTTCAACCTGGCCACCCCGATTTCGCAGATTGCCGGCACCATCACCAGGAGTACGCTCGGCATCGCCACCGCCAGCATCCTGCTTGCCTTTCTGATGATGATCACGCGGCGTAAGGCGGTCTCCCAGGTGATCGGCTTCCTGGCGATGGAAAACGGCCTGTTCTTCGCGGCAACTTCCGCGACCTACGGCATGCCGATGGTGGTGGAGCTCGGCATCGCGCTCGACGTGCTGATCGGCACGTTCATTTTCGGCGTGTTCTTCTTCCACATCCGCGAGACTTTCGAAAGCCTCGACATCCACCACCTGGAGAAGCTGAAAGAACGCTGATGGAATTATTGCTGGTATTGGGCGTTCCATTCGCAGGCGGGATCGTGCTTGCGTTCTGGGGCCACCGCCGCTTCGCGCCCGAGCTCAACTCCGGGATGAGCCTGCTCACCCTCCTCGCTGCCGTCGGTCTCACCGCGCGGATCATCGCGGACGGGCCGATCCTGGTGTGGAACGAAACGTTTTTCGTCGATTCTTTCAATGTGTTCCTGGTCGCGCTGACGGCATTCGTCGCGTTCACGACGTCGCTGTTCAGCCGTCCGTACATGCGCATCGAGTTGAACCACGGCAGGCTGTCGCCAAACCGGCTGCGGCTCTATCACAGCATGTACCAGATGTTCAGCTTCACCATGCTGTTGGCGCTCCTCACCAACAACGTCGGCATCCTGTGGGTGGCGATGGAAGCGGCCACGCTCACCACGGTTCTGCTGGTGAGCCTCTACCGGACGCCGGCGAGCCTGGAAGCGGCGTGGAAGTACTTCATCTTGTGCGGCGTGGGCATCGCGCAGGCATTGTTCGGTACCATCCTGCTCTATTTTGC
Organism: Burkholderiales bacterium; assembly: GCA_036397875.1. Taxonomy (GTDB): domain Bacteria; phylum Pseudomonadota; class Gammaproteobacteria; order Burkholderiales; family SG8-41; genus SG8-41. The sequence goes on along the minus strand of DASWIC010000311.1, from coordinate 6,704 downwards.
CGCCGAGAAGGTGCTGGGCTCGGGCGGCACGGCGCTGCTGTGGACGCATTTGAACGAAGTGAAAGGCGAGCTCGAGCCGACCGTGCTCGGGCTGGCGTTCGTGTTTCTGCTGGTAGGCTACGGCACCAAGGTCGGGCTTGCGCCGCTGCACAACTGGCTGCCCGACGCGCACGCCGAAGGGCCGACGCCGATCTCGGCGGTGCTGTCGGGGCTGTTGCTGAACGTCGCGCTGTACGCGGTCGTGCGCGCCAAGGTGCTGGCTGAAGGCGCGCTCGGCACGCATTTCGCCGGCAACCTGATGATGGGGTTCGGGCTGCTGTCGGTGGTGGTCGCCGCGTTCCTGCTGTCGCGCCAGAAGGACATCAAGCGCCTGTTCGCCTACTCCTCGATCGAGCACATGGGACTGATGACCTTTGCCTTCGGCATGGGCGGCGCGCTCGCCACTTTCGCGGGGCTGCTGCACATGACGGTGCACTCGCTCACCAAGTCGGCGATCTTTTTTGCGGTCGGCCATGCCGCGCAGAAGTCCGGCACGCAGGTCATGGCGGACATCAGGGGGCTCATCGACAGCAATCCGACCATCGGCTGGGGACTGATGATCGGCAGCCTTGCGATTCTCGGGACGCCGCCGTTCGGCGTGTTCGCGAGCGAGTTCCTGCTTCTGACCGCCGCCATGCACCAGCAGCCCTGGGCGACCCCGTTTCTCCTCGCCGCGCTCGGTGTGGCGTTCGCGGCGATTTTCGGCAAGGTCCAGCCCATGGTGTTCGGCACCGCGACCGCGAAGCGCCTGCCGCACCCGCCGGCGCTGATCCCGGTGTTCGTGCACCTTGCGATCGTGCTGCTGCTGGGTCTGTACATTCCGCCGTATCTGGCGGAGTGGTACCGGCAGGCCGCCGCGCTCATTGGATGAGCGCGGAATGATGAACGATGAATGATGAATGAGGAACGCTGACAAAATTCCGTACCTGACGGTGGTGGCCGCATGAAGCTCGAGGACTTCCAGCTTGAACTGGCGCAGCTTCCCAACGCGATGCCGGTCTGGCACGGGCGCGTTGACGCGAGGCAATGGCGAACCGCCTGCCAGCAGGTACGTGACAAGGGCGGGCGGCTCGTTGCGTTGTGGGCTGCCGACAACAGCGATCGGGGCAAGGCGTTCTCCGTGCACGCGGCGCTGACGGTGCAGTCGGGGCTGCTGGTCATTACGTTGCCGCTGGAGGGCGAGAGCTTTCCCGATGTCTCCGACATTTTCCCCGGTGCCAACCGGATGCAGCGCGCGGTCCACGATCTATTCGGGGTCAACGCCGGAAACGCGGCCGATCAGCGCAAGTGGCTGCGCCATACGGCATGGCCGGCGGACACGTTCCCTCTCCGCAAGGACTTCGTCAGCCGTCAGTCGTCAGTCGTCACCGGGAGCGGCGAAGCAGACAACTACCCCTTCGTCCGCGTCGAGGGGGAGGGGGTACATGAGATTCCGGTGGGGCCGGTGCACGCCGGCACCATCGAACCGGGGCATTTTCGCTTCTCCATCGTCGGCGAGGGTATCCTGCGCCTGGAGGAGCGGCTCGGCTACAAGCACAAGGGCATCGAGAAGCGCTTCGAGTCGATGACGCTCGCCGAGGGCGCCCGGCTCGCGGGACGCGTGTCGGGCGATTCCACCGTGGCGTACGCCTGGGCCTACGCGATGGCGGTGGAAGGCGTCACCGGGGTCACACCGCCGCTGCGAGCGCTGTGGCTGCGCGCGCTGCTGCTCGAGCGTGAGCGCGTCGGCCAGCATCTATGGGACCTGGGCTTTCTCGGCAACGACGCTGGGCTCGCGTTCGGACTTGCGCAATTTTCTCGGCTCAGGGAAGACTGGTTGCGCGTGAGCCAGTCGTTGTTCGGCCACCGCTACTTGATGGATACCATCGTTCCCGGGGGCGTGGCGCGCGATATCGACACTCAGGGAGTTGGCCGGATGCGCGGTGAAATCAGCGATCTCGGCAAGGCCGTCGCACTGCTCAAGAACATCTACGACGAGCACGCGGGCCTGCAGGATCGCTTCATCGCCTGCGGCCGGATCAGGCCCGATCTCGCCGACCGGATGGGACTGACCGGACTGGCGGGCCGCGCGAGCGGGGTAGCGTGGGACCTTCGCGTGCAATTTCCACCGGTTCCGTACGACAATTTCGATACCCGCATGGCGACCCACCGCAACGGCGACGTGGCGGCGCGCGTCACGGTGCGCTTCGAGGAGATCGCCGAGTCGCTGCGCCTGCTCGGCCTCATACTCTCCGGCCTGCCAACCGGCGACATCGTTGCGCCGGTCCCGGCCGCACCGGAATACGCGTTCGGCATCGGTTGGGTGGAGGGCTGGCGCGGCGAAGTGCTGATCGCGCTCGAGACCGGTGCCGGCAACCGCATCCGGCGGCTCCATCCGCACGATCCGTCGTGGCAGAACTGGCCGCTGCTCGAGCGCGCGGTGCTGGGCAACATCGTTCCCGATTTTCCGCTGATCAACAAATCCTTCAACCTGTCCTACAGCGGCCACGATCTTTAAAGATGGACAGGATTAAGGAACCTCTGATCAAGTCGTCCTCGCGAAGGCGGGGACCCAGTAACGCTCTGAGTATTCTAGATTCCCGCCTTCGCGGGAATGACAAATCCCGCTTGATCAGAGCTTCCTTAACAGGATTTGCAGGATTATTTCTTTCTTCGCAGGGCGACGAGTATGTTCATCGTCGATTTTTCGTGGTGAAGTTTTACTGCTGCAAATCCTGTTAATCTTGTAAAACCTGTCGATTCGGATAGTTTGGTATGTACCAATTGTTGAAGCAGATCGTTGTCACGGGGATCAAGACCGAAGCGCCGCCGCAACCCGACGAGGCGTTGCGTGCCACCGCGCAGCGGCTGCACGCCGATGTCCTTGAACATTTCGCCGGAGCGCTGACCATCCGCCATGTGGATGCCGGCTCCTGCAACGGCTGCGAGCTTGAGATCAATGCGCTCAACAATCCCTACTACAACCTCGAGGGGCTCGGCATCAAGTTTGTCGCGAGCCCGCGCCACGCGGACATGCTGCTGGTGACCGGGCCGGTGTCGCGCCACATGGAAACGGCGCTCAAGCGGACCTATGACGCGACGCCGGATCCCAAGCTCGTCGTGGCGATCGGGGATTGCGGCTGCACCGGCGGCATATTCGGCGAGAGCTACGCGAGCCGCGGTCGGGTGTCGAACGTGATCCCGGTGGACGTGGCGGTGCCGGGCTGTCCGCCGACTCCGGCCGCGATCATCCAGGGCATCCTGACCGCGATCAGCGCCACCAGAAAATAGCCGCCAAGTCGCGTTAAATCCGGAGGCGTGGCGCCGGTTTAACTCCGCGCGTTCGAACGGACGAAATAGTCATCGCCGTTCAACGCGCGGTTGCGAGTAGCATTGAGAGGTCGAATCACGACTCACAACTCACGATTCACGCTTTTCAGGAGGAAAGATGCGGGCGATGGTACTGGAGCAGTTCGGCGCGCCGTTGAGGCTGAAGGACATGCCGTTGCCCAGGATCGGCGCCAACGACGCGCTGATCAAGGTGCGCGTCTGCGGCGCGGGACTGACCGTCGTCATCATGGTTGCGACGCCGGGCCGGATCCAGTCCTATCCGAGAATTCCCGGGCACGAGATCGCGGGCGAAATCGTCGAGGTCGGTTCCGAGGTCAAGACGTTCAAGGTGGGGAGCCGCGTGACCAATCACTACTACCTCACGTGCGGGCATTGCCGCTATTGCCGCAGTGCGCGCGAGACCTTGTGCGAGAACTTTCGCGGTAACGTCGGGCAGGGCTGCGACGGCGGTTACGCAGAGTACGTCGCGCTGCCGGAGCGCAACCTCGTCGCGATACCCGACGGCGTTACCGATCTCGAGGCGTCGGTCGCAGCCGACGCGATCGCGACGCCGTATCACGCCTGCCATGCCGAGGCGCAGGTCGCCCCCGGCGACAACGTCCTCATCATCGGCGCGGGCGGCGGGGTCGGCATCCACATGCTGCAGATGGCGCGGCTCTGCGGCGGCCGCGTGCTCGCCGCCGAGATCGGCGAGGAGAAGCTCGCGCTCGCGCGCGAGCTGGGCGCGGACGAGATCATCGATGCGCGGCGGGGCGATCTCGTGAACCAGGTCAAGGCGCTCACCGGTGGGCGCGGCGTGGAGGCGGCCATCGACATGGTCGGCACGAGCGAAACGCTGACGGCGTGCCTGGCTTCGCTCGCTCCCGCCGGCCGCATGGTGATCATCGGCTCCAAGCCGAAATCGGTCTACGGCGCCGATCCCTCGTTCGTGGTGAATCCCCAGGAGTTCATGCGCCACGCGCAGGAGATCCACGGCTCGCGCTACGTGAACAACTCGGAGATCATCCGCACGCTCGAGCTGGTGAAGCACAAGCGGATCAAGGCGGTGGTCAACCGCACCTTTGCGCTGGAGGAAGCGGAGCAGGTGCACGAGCTGCTGCGGAAGAACGCGATCGCGGGGCGCGCCGCGTTGATTGTCAGCTAGGGACCTAGTTTTTCAGGTGGAGCGCGAAGAACTCGAGCGTCCGCCGTATCGCGTCCTTGCGCGCTTCCGGTTGCTCGCCCGCCGTCGCCCCTTTGCGGTCGGGCTGGTTGAGGTTGCGAACGTTCGGGCGATAGCGCACCGGCGAGTTGATCCGGTCGAAGCTGTGGTGCGCGCCCGGGTAGGTGACGATCTCCATCGCGGCGCCTTGCTTGCGGGCGATATCAACCAGCTCGACGCACGGCTTCGCGGGCGTCCAGTCGTCCGCTTCGCCCGCCAGGATCAGCAGCGGCGCATAGGGCCGGTACGCCGTTTTCGACCGCGCCAGCGTCCGGCAACCCGGGTAGAACGCAACCGCCGCCCGGATGCCGCGGCGCGGCCGGCTTTCCCGCATGCCGTAGAGCGCGCCGCTTGCGCCGTTGGACCAGCCGATCACCCCGATGTGGCTGCCGGCCACATAGGGCTGCGCCGCCAGCCACTCACGGGCCGCGTAAATGTCATCGGCCCGTTCCCGGCTCTCGCGTATCGGGCGCTCCTGCAGTTCGCAGATCGACCGGTAGCCGCGCGGGGTGAAGCTGTCCACCAGCAGGGCGACGTGCCCTTCCAGCGCGAGCAGCTCGGCCCAGTGACGGTACGACGCGGTGATGTAGCCCTGATTGGTGACCATGCCGCCGCAGCCGTGCATCAGCACGAGGGCGGGGAAGGGTCCCGGCCCGAGCGGACGGTACATGAGCGCGCTCAACCGCACAGGATTGCCGCTGAATTCCTCGAGCGCGGGGAATTCGACCCATTGGGTGTCGTAATTCGCGACGGCCGGCCCGGCTGCCGACAGGGCGAGCCCGAGCAGCAGCGCTTGCAGCCGGCGCATTGTTGGCCCGCGCTTGTTATGCGACACGATATTTCTGGACGAGCTTCCAGTCGAGCTCAATCCCGAACCCGGGCGCTTTCGATACTTCCATCATCCCGTTCCTGATCGCGGGGCGGTTGGCCCACATCGCCTGCCACACCGGGTCGCGGTCGGGGTCGGCGAAGCACTCGACATAGGTGCCGTGCGGCACGCCGGCGAGCAGGTGCTGCGCGATCTGCGGCTCCTCGTGATGCGCCATCCGCACGCCGGCGCTGCGGCATATTTCCGCGGCGCGCCGCCAGTCGGTGACGCCGCCGCCTTCGGAGGCGTCGAAGTTCACGTAATCCACCGCACCCGCCTCCACCAGCCGGCGCACGCCATGGCTGGTGATCTCGCACTGCCCGGCGGTGACGGGAATGCGGGTGGCCGACCGCACGCGCGCCATCAGCGCCACGTCGTCGTACCAGTGGCACGGTTCCTCGAACCAGCCGATGTCGAGGGGCTCGACGAGCCGTGCGAACCGGATCGCCTCCTGCGCGGTCCAGCCGCGGTTGGCGTCCACCAGGAGCTTGAATTCCGGGCCTGCTGCCGTGCGCGCGGCTTCCACCCGTGCGGCATCCGCTGGCGGCGCGAGGCCTCCGACCTTGAACTTGCAGCCCGCCATGCCGGCGGCGCGGTATTGCTCCATCTCCTGTCCGATGTCGGCGAGGGTCTTGCCCTCGAGGTAGTAGCCGCCGATGGAAATGATGGGCAGCCGCTCACGCTCGGCGCCGAGCAGGGCCGATACGCTTTTTCCTTTCGATTTTCCCACGAGGTCCCACAGCGCACAGTCCACGCATGCGATCGCTTCGAGCAGAAGCTTGCGGTCGGCGCTGGTGTGGGTCAATTCGAACATCGCCTGCCAGGCGCGCTCGACCTCGAGAACGTCCATTCCGACGACGCGCGGCGCGAGCGCCTCGTGAATCAGCCGCACGATCTCGCGCCCGTGGCTGCGGTTGTCGCCGTTATAGACTTCGCCTGCCAGCCCCGCGTCGCTGCGCAGGCGCGTCACCACCGTGCAGCGCTTGAGGACGGAGTAGGTGCTGCCGCCGAAGTTCTTCCTGAGCGGAATCTCGACGGCGAGCGCTTCGACGCTTTGAATTCGAGAGCCTATCTCAACCATAGGCACGTGTGCGACGGAGGCGATGTGGGATGCAGTTTTAGGAGGATAGCCCGCAGCAATATGTCGATATTGCAAGGGCTACCGACAACAAAATGCGCCCCTGAGCGGTCGCTTCGCGACCGCGGGCATTCCCTGCCCCAATGGGCGCGCAACGGCCGATGGCCGTTGCTTAGCGCCCCGTCCCT
>DASWIC010000310.1:0-31961 GCA_036397875.1 Burkholderiales bacterium | reverse complement strand
CGTTAGGCGAACACTCTGATATTGACGCGTTACACCGACGTTGGGAATTATGACTGTCAGTGGAAAAAACGGAAGTCAAGAAGCAAAGATTTCACGCTGGGGCGTAGCTGCTTTACCGTTGAGTGTATTCGTTGGTGTCGTACTAGGTGCCGGTGCCGGTGTAGCGGTGGATAACATCCGCATTGGCGTTGCTATCGGGGCAGGTCTTGGTGTTGGCGTCGGGGCTGCCGTAACGGTTGCGGTATTTGTATTCGGCTCTTCCGAACCGCCGGATTCCCCATGATGAGCTTTGTGAGTAGCTCGACAGGATGTTCGCCTAACAACTCGTTCGAGCGCCCCAATTCCCGTAAAGTGGCAATAACGAGCGTCCGGCTGTCAGGCGCTCAACTCGAACGTTTTGCCTTGTCGATGAGAGGGTTCTCATGATCCATCTGCTTGGTCCATTAAGCGCTCGGGCATTAATCTCTGTGACTCTTCTTGGCTTACTTCCCGCTTGCGCAATCGCCCAACACTCGATTCGTGAGGGTGAATACAGGAGTCCGAACCACAAGTTTTCAGTCGCGATTCCCAAGCCGTCCAACTGGGCGGGTGTTCCCTGGATTGTTACGCCACTGGACAACCTCGGAGATGCTCAGTACGAAAGAGTCATGTTTCACGTGGGAGACTTTGGTGAGTACCTGGTAGTTGGCGCGAGGACGATGCCTGCCGCGTCGGTCTCGGCAATGGACAAAGACGCTCATCGCACGGTGCTGCGAAATATTTCGGAGGCATCGCTCATGGGATGGAGGCACGACCTCGCCGCGCTTCCCGAGATCGTCGAGGAACATTTCACTGATTCGGTCTACGGTGAAGCAATCGTACGAGTTTATCGCGTGACGAAGGGATCCTTTCTTGTCGGGGCACAAGGTCGCAGGCCAACACCTGATGATCGATTCGACACCAGTATCGCTAGCATATTGGTAAGGCGAGGAGCACTAATAGTTTTCGTGCTATCGCAGAATGACAGCAGTCCGGGCAAAGTGAAAGGAATGGCGGAACAGGTATTCCCGAGCGTGAAGATATTGTCAGCGCAGCGATAGGCATAACCACCGGATGCAGCCGACGCACTGCGGCGCGCGGCTGATCCGGGATGTCATGCTATTCGTCCCGGATTACTTGGCGCCTTGGCGGTTCAGGAGTTTTCGATCGCTCGAGGCGCTAACCGCAGCGGCAGCGATCGATCAGCCCACCACCAGCGCGGCGTGCTGGCTCTGGCCCTCGGTCATGCCGCGGGCCTTCATCCAGTCGTAGGCGCGGCCGAACAGCGCGGGATCGTAGTAGTCGACGTGCTTGTAGTGGACGAACACCCGCAGCAGCTCGTGCGGCTGTAATGCGCCCTTGGCGTGCGCGGCCACGTGGTGGGCGTATTTGTAGAAATCCGCGTTGATGAGATCGACGGCATGGTTCTCGGCGTCGTAGTAGGCCTTGCGTTCGCCCGGCGTCAGCTCGGGCGCCACCACCTCGCCGCCCCGGTAGAACGAGCAGGCGATGATATGTGCACCGTCCTTGATGCCCAGGCTGATGAACGGCTCCATGACGGTCACCGCGCGATACGTGCCGTTCTTGAGCCCCGCCCAGCGCATCTGCGGCAAGCCCCCCTGGACGATTTTGACGTGCTCGCGGCCAACGGCGCTCTCCAGCATCTGCAGCGTCGTGTAGTGCGAGCCGGTCAGCTCCTGCACCACGACCGGGATGTCCGCCATGTCGCGCGGCGTCTGCAACGCGTCGTCAAATGTCAGGATCGCCTGCGCCGCGACCGCGGCGCGCAGGGCCGCGATGCTGCCCCCGCGCGCGCCGCGCTCCAGCCGGTCGATGCTCGCCCACTCGCAGACGTTGTAGCTGTCGGCCGATCCGCATTCGTAGAGCTGCTCCTTGAGGCGCGACAGGACCGGTTTCTCCGCGCTGTCGCGCTCGCGGTCGGCGTAGGTCGCGGAGAAGCTGACATCGAGCCCCGCCTGCTCGAACAGGTCCTCCTCGATGCCGACGATCACCGGCAGGTCGAACACGGGGTTGTTCGGAGCGATACGCACCACCGGCTTTGTCGCAGAGGTCATAACCGATTCCTTGTCGTGTTGCTCCGCCGTCCCGGGGCCGAGCGTCCCGCTAGCATACTACCGCGCGCACCCCCGTCAAGCCGCGCGCCCGCTACCACTCACTACTCACCACCCACGACTCACCGTTCCACGGGAAGCTTGCGGTCGTTCCAGTCCACCATGCCGTCCTTGAGGTTGTCGACGCGCTCGAATCCCATGCCGACGAGGATGGCGGCGGCGGTCGTGCTGCGCACGCCCGAGCGGCAAACCGCGACGATCAGCCGCTCGCGGTGCGCCTCGAGCTCGGCGGCGCGGGCCGCCAGCTCGCGCAGCGGGATGAGGACGCTGCCGGCGATGTGGCCGAGGGGGCCGTGGTACTCGGTGGGTTCGCGCACATCCAGCACCAGCGGCGGGTCGGCCGCGCCGAGCAGGGCGCTCACCTCGTCGGCGGCGAGCTGGCGCACGCGATTGAGCTCCGCCAGGTCCGGGAACTTCGCCTTGTCGTCGTCGATCGCGCTCTGGTTGGGTTGCAGCACTTCCTGGATCTTCTCGGGCATCGGGAACTTGAGGCTCGCCATCAGCTCGACGTACTGCGCCCGGCTGCGCCCGGCGATGCGCGGATTGTGCTGCTTCTCCTGCCCGATGGTGGAACTCACGTTGCCGCGGTAGTCGTGCGCCGGGTAGACGAGCGTCTGCTCCGGCAGCACGAACAGCTTCTTCGTGATGGAATCGTACTGACTCCCCGCGTCACCCCCGGCGAAATCCGCGCGCCCGGTCCCCCCGATCAGTAGCACGTCGCCGGTGAAAACCCGGCCGTCCGTGTGCAGGCTGATGCTGTCGGGCGTGTGCCCCGGGGTATAGAGCACACCGATCCGCGCGTCGCCGATCTCGATTTCGTCTCCGTCCTCGACGTGATGCGTCACGCCCGGCGCCGGGGCGCGCCGGTGCATGACGAGGCGGGCGTCCACGAGATCCCGCAGCTGGAACGAGGCGGTCGGATGGTCGGCGTGCGTATGCGTGTCGACGACCGCATCGAGCGTCAGCTGGTGGTAGGCAAGAAACGCCAGGTAGCGGCTGATGTTCTCGCGCACCGGATCGATGAGGAGCGCCTTGCGGGTGCGCGCACAGGCGACAAGGTAGGTCTTGCACTTGCCGCGGTTGAGCTCCCGGAACAGCAGCATGCGCGGGACCTGCGCTACGCCGCGGCGCGCTGCCCGATGACGTCCTGCGCGATCTTGCGAAACTCCCCCTCGGTCAGCAGCTTCTTGCTCTTCAGGGAATAACTCTTGACCGCGGTCGTCATCTTGAGCGCTTCCTCGTCGCTCGCCTCGATGCCCATGTGCTCGAGCCAGGTCTTGACCGAATCGATGCCGCTGCCCTTGCCCATCACCACCTCGGCGGGCGGCTGCCCGACGAACTTCGCGCGCACGGGGAACAGCTCGGTCGCGTTCTCCTCGCCGCAGTTCTTGTACCAGCTCGCGATGATGCCGGATTCGATCTGGTAGAGCTGCCTGCCGACCACGGGCTTGTTCGAGGGCACCTCCACGCCGGTCAACTTCTGCACCAGGTTCGCGAGGGGCGTCAGCTTGCTGTAATTGAGGCCGACATCCACGCCGTACATCGTGAGCAGCGCCATCACGGTCTCTTCCATCGGCGTGTTGCCGGCGCGCTCGCCGACGCCCAGCACGGTCGTGTGCAGCACCTCGACCCCTTCCGCCGCCGCCATGATGGTGTTCGCGACGCCCATGCCGAAGTCCTGGTGGAAATGCGCTTCCAGCCGCTTGTTGATGCGCTTCTTGACCTCGCGCACGAAATAGCGCATGGCATGCGGCGAGACGACTCCGAACGTGTCCACGAGGGCGAGCGCGTCCATGTGGCCCTCGGTCGCGACCCGGTTGATGAGGTTCAGCACCCAGTTCATCTCGGAGCGCGAGAAGTCGATCGGGAAGAACACGACCTCCAGCCCGTTCTTCTGCGCGAACTTGGTCGCCTCGATCGAGGTCTCGATCGCCTTTTCCATCGGCCACTTGTAGGCGAGATCGACCATGTGCTGGCTCGACGGGATCTCCATCACCACGCCGTTGACGCCGGTGTCGATCGCGCGCTGGACGTCCTCCTTCATGCACCGCGAGAAGGCGAAAATCTGCGGGCCGAGGTTGCGCCTCGCGATCTCCTTGATCGCCTCGGCGTCCGAAGGCGAGACGATCGGCATGCCGGCCTCGATGCGATGCACACCGGCTTCCGCCAGCCCTTCGGCAATACGGATCTTGTCATCCTTGCTGAGGATGATGCCGGTCTGCTGCTCCCCGTCGCGCAGCGTGATGTCGTGGATCTTGATTTGCTTGGCGAACTTGAAATCCTTCCGTACTTCGTCAGCGAAATTCCACGGGCTGACGAACCAGTTGTCCGTCTTCCAGGGTTCATGTGCCATCGGGAGCTCCTTGCGCGTTGAATGAGGTGAAGCCTAAGTCCTTCATTTTCAAAAAACTCTGGTTCAGTGTCAAGGCGATTCGCGGCGGGCGAGAGCACCGGCCTAGCGCGCGCGGGCCTTGAGATACCAGTCGAGGATCCGCTCGCCGGTCCAGAACAGCACGCCTTTCTGCTTGCGCAAGCGCCGGAACACGTTCTCGAGGTATTTGATCCGGTGCGGGACCCCCGTGATGTAGGGATGCACCGCGATCGCCATCACCTTGGCGCGCTCCCGGCCCTCGCGGTAGACGCGGTCGAAATAGTCCATGCACCGTGTTTCCCACTCGCGGGAGGGGTGGTGCTGCACCACCATCATCGCGATGTCGTTCAGTTCCAGCGAATACGGCAACGTCACCAGTTCCCCGCCGCGCGTGCGGATCGTGCACGGCTCGTCGTCGATCACCCAGTCGGCGATGTAGCGGATGCCATTAGCGGCCAGCAATTCCGGCGTGTCGAGGGTTTCGGTCAATCCCGGCCCCATCCAGCCGACCGGGCGCCTGCCGGTGAATTCGCTGATCACTTTCACCGACTGGCGGATCATTGCCGCCTGGTCGGGCTCGGTATGGACGGGGCGCTGGTCGAAGGAATGGCCCATGAACTCCCAGCCCGCGTCGCGCGCCGCCTTGGCGACGCGCGGGTAGTCGAGACAGACGCGCGCATTGATCGAAAGCGAGGGCACGATCCTCAATTCATCGAGCAGCGCCTTCTGGCGCCAGAAACCGACGCGCATGCCGTATTCGTGCCAGCCCCAGTTCGGGACATCAGGCTGATGCGGAATGCCCGTGGGCGGCGGCAGCGCCTGACGCGGCATCGGGCGTGCGATGTCCCACACCTCGACGTTGACGACCGGCCACACCACCACGCGCGCTTTATCCGGGAGCGTGAGCGGTGCGCGGTCGACGATGGCGGAGTAACGCAGACGTTTCGCGGGAATCACTGTTTTGTCCTCCCGGAGACTAGGCGAGCCCGAGCCATTGCAGGATCCACCCTGCTGGAAACGGCAGGTGCAGCAGTTGGTCGAAGACCACGTAAAAGACGCCCCAAACCGCCAGGGCGAAGACCCCGGACAGCACCCACCCCTCGCGTCCCTGCAGCTTCAGGTAGAGGAAGACGAGGAGCGGGATGGCGAACGGGTATCCCAGCAGGACGATCGCCGCGAGGAAGCCGACCATCCAGACGATCGCGCGCACCGTCCTCCCCGCCCCGGCCCGCCCCGGCGCTTGCTCGGAGAGCTTGAACTCCATCGCCTCACTCCGTGCCGCGGGATCGAGCAGTCCCCAGACCACCTCCGCCGTGGCCATGCAAAAGACGGGGATCCCGATCGCGAGCGGAAAGAGCTTCGCCTTCATCGGCCAGTCCATCGCAATGATGACCGCCGCTCCCGCGAGCAGCATGAAGCCGGCACCCAGGATCAGCGACGCCTTGCTATGCATGCTTCTCGCTCCGCGCGCCCGAGCGCCGCGCCTGTATCAGGGGATAGAGGATGGCCGCCACCGCCAGCGCCATGAGCACCAGCACGACCGGACGGGTCAGCCACGCCGCGTCGTAGCGCGCGACCGAAATGTAAAGATTGTTCTCGACGATCTTGCCGAGCACCAGGCCGAGCACGAACGGCGCCCGCGGCCAGCCCCCGGCCACCATCAGGTAGCCGACGGCGCCGAAGGACAGCATCAGGAGGATATCGCCGTAGTGATTGTTGGTGGTATAGCTCCCGATGAATACCAGCACCAGGATCACCGGGACGAGAAAGTGGCCGCGCACGGCCGTCACCCGGGCGAGATGGTTGAGGAGCACGAAGCAGGCGATGACGGTGATGACGTTCGCGAGCACGATCGTCCATACCATCGAGAACGTGACCGCGAGGTGCGTCGTCAGCATGTCGGGGCCCGGCACCAGACCGAGCAGGAAGAAGCCCCCCAGCAGGATCGCCATGGAGGAGCTGCCGGGGACGCCGAACGCGACGGTCGGGATGAGAGAGCCGCCTTCCTTCGAGTTGTTGGCCGCGCCCGGGCCGAGGACGCCCCGCACGTCCCCCCGGCCGAATCCCTTCCGTTCTTCCGCGGTGCGCGCGCTCTGGGCGGCGTGACCGTACGCGAGCCATTGCGCCACCGCGCCCCCGAGGCCGGGCATTATTCCGATGAAGGTCCCGATCAGGCTGCAGCGGATCGTGAGCCAGAAATGACGGAAAGTGTCCTTGACGCCTTCGATGGCGCCCTGGTTCAACCGGCTCCTGGGCAGATCGCCCGCGATCGACGTGCCGCGGACGATGAGATCGACGATCTCGGGGATGGCGAAGATGCCGATCAGCACCGGAACGAGATCGAGACCGTTCCAGAGGTACAGCGAATCGAAGGTGTAGCGCGCGATTCCGGCTTGTGGATCCTGCCCGACGGTTGCGACCATCAGGCCGACCCCCCCGGCGAGAAAGCCGCGCAGCATGCCCCGCCCGCCCTGTGCGCTGAGCGACGCGATGAACGCGATGCCCACGATGGCGATCATGAAAAGCTCAGGTGAGCCAAAGGTCAGAACCAGCGGGCGCACGACCGGGATCGCGAGCGCCAGGGCAGCCGCGCCGACGAGCGCGCCGACGAGGGAGCTGGCGAGCACCGCGCCGAGGGCACGCCCGGCTTCCCCTTTTTTCGCCATGGCGTGGCCGTCGAGTATCGTGGCCGCCGTAGTGCCTTCGCCGGGTATGCCGAACAGCACCGAAGTGATGTCGCCGGTCGTGGCGACCACGGAATGCATGCCCAGCAGGAACGCAAATCCCTCGACCGGCGTCATCGCATAGATGAAGGGGAGCATCAGCGCCAGCGTGGTGGCGCCGCCCAGCCCGGGAAGCAGCCCGACCCAGAATCCGACGCCGATGCCGAGCAGCATGAAGGCGAACGCCTTCCACTGCAGGACGAGCAGCAGGCCCTCGAGGAGCGCGTCGATCACTCGGGAGAGCCGCGGAACGCGTCAGGGCTCACGACGCCGTATTAGGAGCGCGCATGGGAATCGCCCACGCTCCCCGCCCTGCCGCTCATTCCCCGAACTTGACGTACTTGCTGAACTCGTCCACGACGTCCTTGGGCTGGGACAGGACCACTTTCACGATCTTCAGCACCTCGCCTCCCGGCATGAACTCCAGCTCCATCTTGCCCTTTTTCGCTTCCGCCATCAGTTGCGGGTCCTTGATCGCCTTGTCGAATGCCTCCCGCATCGCGTTGACGATGTCATCGGGCGTTCCCGGCGGCATGACGTAGGGACGGCCGATGACTTCCGGCGCCGAACGCAGGGCCATGATCGCCTTGGCACGCGGCGTGGGCGCGAGGTCCTCGTCGACCGGCAGTTGCTCGATTCCGGTCTCGATCGCGCGCGCCCGGATCACCGGGTGCACGAGCTTGCGGTCGATGAAAGGCCGCAACGAGGTGTACGATCCGGCGCGCGCATCCACCTCCTTGCGCTCGATCGCCAGCATGATATCCGCGCTGCTGGAATAGCCGCTCACGATCTTGAGATCGACGCCCAGAAACTCCTTCAGCAGCAGTGGAAAATCGTAGGTATTGGCGCCCGGCCCGGTGGCCCCGATGATGAGCGTCTTGCCTGACTTCCTGAGATCGTCGAAGGTCCGGTAGGGCAGATCGCTGCGGATCGCCAGGACCGTGGACTCGCTCGCGGCCGATCCTACCCAGGCAAACTTGGTCTGGTCGAACCTCACCGCCCTCACTTTGGTGAGCTGCGCGAGAACGAGGTTGCGGTTGAACGTCCCGATGGTGAGGCCGTCGGGCTTGGCCACCGCGTAGACGTGGTTGGCCGCGGTGATGCTGTTGCCGCCCGGCATGTTCTGCACGATCACGTTGGGATTGCCGGGCAGGTACTTGGGGATATGCCGGGCCAGGATGCGCGCCACGCGGTCGTATCCCCCACCCGCCTTGAACCCGACCACGATGGTGATCGTTTTTCCTTCGAACGAGGCGCTCCGGGCTGCCCCGAAGGGCAAACCTGCCGCCAATGCCGCGATTGCCAGTACGAGCGCAAGCCTGGTTTTCATGATGCTCCTCCTGTGGTGTTCTCACCCGTGGTGAAACCGCGCCGTTCGGGCATCAGCAGGTTCACGGCGCATTCGGGCGCGGGCCCGGGCTGTGCCAGCATGATATCAAAGCGCGGCCCGCTTGGCCCTACCAGCCGGCGACCACTTGAGGCGACGGTTTCACCTCGCCCCGCTCCACCCGTTTGACCGCCTCGTTCATGCGGGCATGGGTGGGCGCCGGCACGCGGATATCCGCGCCGCGCGCGGCCACGTAGCCATTGATGTAGTCCGTTTCCGTGCGCCGGCCCTTGGCGATGTCCTGGGCCATCGAGGGCCGCTGGTCATCGGCGCGCTTTTTCGCGCCCTCCATCAACACGTCGGTGATCTCGCTGAGCGCGTCCTGGTGCCCCTCGCCGGCGCGCGCGAGGACCTCCGGCTCCATGCCGAGCATCCGCTCCAGCTGGAAGCCCAGCGCCTGCCCCACCCGGACCGCCTCGCTCCCCAGCCGGATCGACACCCATCTGGGTCCTTCCAACGCATCGCGCTGGTTGCCGAAAAGTCCGGTCGCGGCGGACAGCCCGTTCCTCATCGAGTTGACCACGAGCTTCGACCAGCGCTCGCCCCACAGGTTGGTCGTGACCTTGGCGCTGTCCACCGCGCGCAGCAGCTCCGTCACCTCCTCGATGCGCCGGGTCACCCGCCCGTGCGGCTCGCCGACGCGAAACACCGTGTGCCGTTCCCCGCCCGTGGGCACCGTGCGCTTGATGCGGCCGGGCTCGTAGAGCTCCACCGCGATCAGGCTCGCGATGCAGCCCACGGTGCGGCCCCATCCCACGTGCTGTGCGATGCGCTCCTCGTTGATGCAGTTCTGCAGCGACACCACGAAGCCGTCGGGGGCGAGATACGGCCGGATCATGAGCGTCGCCCACTCGGTGTCGTACGATTTGACGGCCACGAACGCGATGTCGATCGGCTTCTGCTTCACCAGGCCCTGAACATCGGTCAGGTGCAAGGCGTTGACGCGCACCGTGTGCCGTTCGCCCGCGGTGGTGCCGGAGAGCTCGATGCCGTTCCGGCGCATGTGCGCGACGTGCTCCGGCCACGGATCGATCAGGATCACGTCATGGCCGGCCCGCGTCATGTGGCCGCCAACGTAGCCTCCCAGCGCGCCAGCGCCAACGAATGCAATCCGCCTGCCCATTCCGAGTCCTTAGTCTGCCCTGGCCTTTGCGCCCAACGCCTCGATCCGCTTCAGGATGACGGGCAGGAAGATGGAGACGATCGACAGCGCAACCAGCGTCACGCAGATCGGACTGCCCACGAAGATCTTCGGGTTGCCGCCCGAGATCGTCATCGCCTGGCGGAACGACTGCTCCATGATGCCGCCGAGCACCAGCGACAGGATCATCGGCGCCAGCGGAATGTCCACCTTGCGGAAGACGTATCCGGCCACGCCGAACAGGAGCCCGAAATAGAGCTCGACCACGTTGCCGTTGATGGCGTAGATGCCGATGGTGGAGATCGCGAGGATCAGCGGCATCAGGATCCCCCCGGGGATGTACAGCAGGCGCACGAAAATCCCAATCAACGGGATATTGAGGATCAGCAGCATGAGGTTGCCGATGTACATGCTGTCGACGAGGCCCCATACGAGGTCGGGACGGTTCTGGAACAGGAGCGGCCCGGGCTGGATTCCGTACATGATGAAGGCCCCGAGCATGACCGCCGTGGCGCCGCCGCCGGGAATGCCGAGCGTCAGGAGCGGCACCATCGCCCCGGCGGTATCGGCGTTGTTCGCCGCCTCGGGTCCGGCGACACCCTCGACCGCGCCCTGGCCGAACTGCTCGGGATTCTTGGACGCGCGCTTTTCCCACACGTACGACATGATCGACGCGATGGTGCCGCCAGCGCCCGGCAGCACGCCGATCACGAACCCGATGAGGCTGCCGCGCAGGATCGGCTTGACCGAGCGATTCCACTCCTCCCGGGTGAGCCAGATCCTGCCCTTCAGCTTGATGATTTCGGGCCGTATGCCCTTGGTCATGTCCTCCAGCGTTGCGAGCACTTCCCCGATCGCGAACAATCCCACCACCGCGATGACGAAGCCGACGCCGTCCTGCAGCTCGGGCACGCCCAGCGTGAAGCGCGGCTGCCCGCTTTGCAGATCGATGCCGATGGTGGCGATCATGAGCCCCAGGATGGTCGAGATCATCGCCTTCGCGGGCGATTTTCCGGCGAGGGAGGAAACCGCCGTCATCGCGAAGAACATCAGCGTGAAATACTCCGCGGGGCCGAACTTGAGCGCCATGGTCGTCAGCGGCACGGCGAAGAGCGTCAGCCCGATGATGCCGATGGTGCCGGCGATGAACGAGCCGACCGCCGAGATCGCGAGCGCCGCGCCGGCGCGTCCGTTCTTCGCCATCTGGTAGCCGTCGATTGCGGTCATCACGGACGAGGCTTCGCCCGGCGTATTGATGAGGATCGCCGTGGTGGACCCCCCGTAGCGCGCGCCGTAGAAAATGCCCGCCATCATGATCAGGGCGGACGTCGGATTCATCCCGTAGGTGACCGGAATCAGCAGCGCGATGGTCGCGGAGGGGCCGATGCCCGGCAGCACGCCGATGACCGTTCCGAGGAAACAGCCGAGGAACGTGTACCAAAGGTTGATCGGCTGCAGCGCGACGTTGAAGCCGTTCAGGATGTGGGTCAGGGTATCCACGCGGGCCCTAGAATGGAAGCACGCCCCTCGGCAACCTGACCTCGAGAGCGACGAACAGCCAGTACATCATCGCCGCGAATCCCACCGCCGAGATCGCGTTGGCGAGCCATTTGCCGCGATTGAACCAGGCCATCAGCGGCAGCAGGAAGGCTGACGTCGCGAGAACGTATCCCAGCCCTTCCAGCATGGAGTAATAGATCCCGATCCAGATCACCACGACCCCGAGCACTTTCAGGACCTTCGGGTCGAACTGCGCCGCGCCAGCAACCTTTGCAGTGGCCTTGCCGCGGTCCCGCCACATTTCAAGGGCGAGCAGGGTCGCGGCGATCAGCAACACGATCCCGATCAGGCGCGGAAATGCCTTGGGTCCCAGCGGATCTCCGATCTCGAGGGACGGAATCAGCGTGGTGGCGTAGAGGTAGATTGCTGCGACCAGGATGGTGCAGGCGAGGATGATCCGATCGACCATTTCGTATTCCTCCCCCATCAGCGGGCGCGAGCGACCCATCCACGGATCGGCGAGTGCCGCGCTGCCCCCGCGTTGAATGCCGCGACTTCCCCTCATGAGACCTGGGGGCGGCTGGATGGTAGCACACCCCCAACCCTTATAATTCGCCCATGGCTCGATCCGCCCGGTCCGCCGCCACCGCCTCCCTCCTCGAGCGCATCGGCGAAATCGTCGGCGGGCAAGGCCTGGTGGCCGAGCCGCGCGACCTGGAACCTTATCTCGGGGACTGGCGCGGATTCTTCCGGGGCAGCGCCCCGGCCGTCGTGCGGCCCGCCACCACCGAGCAGGTCGCGGCGGTGGTGAAGCTCTGCGCCGAAACCGGCACCGCTATCGTGCCTCAGGGTGGCAATACCGGCATGTCCGGCGCGGCGACGCCGCCCGCCGGTGGCGGCGCCATCGTGCTCCAGATGGGGCGCATGAATCGCATACTCGGGATCGACAGCCTCAACAACACCATCACCGTCGAGGCCGGCTGCATTCTCGCCAACATCCAGCAAGCGGCCCGTGACGCCGGCCGGCTGTTCCCCTTGAGCCTCGGCGCCGAGGGCAGCTGCCAGATCGGCGGCAACCTCGCCACCAATGCCGGGGGCATCAACGTGCTGCGCTACGGCAACACGCGCGAGCTGACGCTCGGACTGCAGGTCGTGTTGCCGGACGGCCGGGTATGGGACGGGCTGCGGGGACTGCGCAAGGACAACACCGGTTATGACCTGAAGCAGATCTTCATCGGCTCCGAGGGCACGCTCGGCATCATCACGGCCGCGGTGCTGAAGCTCTTCCCGCTCCCGCGGACGACGGTCACCGCCCTCGTCGCGGCGGCTGCGCCCGCGGCGGCAGTGGAGCTGCTCTCGCTGCTGCGCGAGACGTGCGGCGACCGCATCAGCGCATTCGAGATCATCTCGCGCCGTTGCGTGGAGCTGGTCCTCGCGCACATTCCGGGCACGCGCGAGCCGCTTGCCCGGGAGCACCCGTGGTACGTGCTTGCCGAGCTCGCGGAAGCCAGCGTGGACGGAACCCTTCCGGGTGAATTCGAGCGGGCGATGGAGCGGGCAGGCGAGCGCGGACTCGTGCCCGACGCCGCGATTGCAGCGAGCGAGGCCCAGCGCGCGGCCCTGTGGCGCATCCGCGAGTCGATACCCGAGGCCTCGCGCACGGACGATCTGCTCTACCGTCACGACATCTCGATTCCCATCAGCCGCATTCCGGAGTTCATCGTGGAAGCCGGCGCGGCGTTGGAGCGCGCCTATCCGGGCGTGCGCGTCATCTGCTTCGGTCACCTCGGGGACGGCAACCTGCACTACAACTGCTTCGTCCCGGGACGCCGCCGCGACGATGCTGCCGCCCTCGCGTCAACCGACGTCAACCGCACGGTGCTCGATGTCGTGCGGCGCTACGGTGGCAGCTTCAGCGCCGAGCACGGCATCGGGCAGGCCAAGCGCGCCGACCTGGCACGCTACAAGGGAGCCCTGGAGGTCGAGATGATGCGCACGCTCAAGCGCGCTTTCGACCCGCGCAACCTCATGAATCCGGGAAAGGTGGTTCCGGACTGACCGGGTATAATGACGGCCCATGAAATTCCTGTTCGACATCTTTCCGGTCGTCCTGTTCTTCATCGCCTTCAAGGTCTACGACATCTACGTCGCGACAGCGGTGGCGATAGCGGCCTCGCTCCTCCAGGTCGGCTGGGTGTGGCTGCGCCACCGCAAGGTCGACAAGCTGCTGTGGGTGGGTCTTGCCGTGATCGTGGTCTTCGGAGGCGCCACGCTGCTGCTGCAGGACGAGACGTTCATCAAGTGGAAACCCACCGTGCTCTACTGGCTGTTTTCGGCGGTCCTGGCAGTGGCCGTGCTGGCGTTCAGGAAGAACCTGATCCGCGCGATGATGGAGGCACAGGTGACGCTGCCGGAAGCCGTGTGGCGCTGGCTGCTTGCGAGCTGGATCGCGTTCTTCGCGCTGATGGGGGCGCTGAACCTTCTCGTCGCCTACAGTTTCTCGACCGACGCCTGGGTCAATTTCAAGCTGTTCGGCGGAATCGGCCTCATGCTGGCGTTCATCGTGCTGCAGGCGCTCGTGCTCGCCCGCCACATCGAGGACAAGAAGGCCGATTGAGGTGACCGTCGCGGAACGTATCGAAGGGAAGCTTTCGGCGCTCGAGCCCGAGTCGCTGGAGGTCGTGGACGAGTCTGCCGCGCACGCCGGGCACGAAGGCGCGCGGGCAGGCGGCGGGCATTACCGGCTCGTGATCGTGTCGCGGGCATTCGAGGGCAAGCCGGCCCAGCTGCGTCACCGCATGGTGTACGAGGCGCTCGGCCCGATGATGAAGCACGAGATCCACGCACTCGCCATCAAGGCCTACGCGCCCGGCGAGATCTGATGACACCAACCGTAAAGGAATTGCGATGAAGCTGACTCGAACCGCGGTACTGGCGGCGGGCCTGACGCTCGCCGCCGCCGTGCATGCCCAGGACGGCGCGCTGGCGAAGGTCAACGGCGTGACGATCCCGCAGTCGCGCGTCGATGTCCTGATCAAAGAAATGACTGCGCAGGGCCGCCCGGACACGCCCCAGATGCGCGACGCGATCCGCCAGGAGCTCATCAACCGCGAGATCGTGGCGCAGGAAGCCATCAAGAAGGGCCTCCACAAGAGGCCGGAGGTCGCCACGCAGATCGAGCTGCAGCGGCAGGCGGTCCTGATCAACGCCTACCTCCAGGACTACCTCAAGGCCCACCCCGTCAGCGACGACGACGTCAGGAAGGAGTACGAGCGGGTCAAGGAAACAGCCGGCGCCCGTGAGTACAAAGTCCGCCATATCCTGGTGGAAACCGAGGACGAGGCGAAACAGGTCATCACGCAGGTTAAGGGTGGCGCGAGCTTCGAAAAACTGGCGGGCGAGAAATCCAAGGATCAGGGCTCGAAAGGCCGCGGTGGCGACCTCGACTGGGCGACCCCGGCGCGCTACGTGCCCGCGTTCGGGCAGGCCATCACCAAGCTCAAGAAAGGCCAGATGACAGAGGCGCCGGTGCAAACGCAGTTCGGCTGGCACGTCATACGCGTCGACGACGAGCGTCCCAGCAAGTTTCCGGCGTTCGAGGAAGCGAAGCCCCAGATCGAGCAGCAGATGCGCCAGCAGACCGTCAACAAGGCGTTCGCGGACCTGCGCTCCAAGGCGAAGATCGAGTAGCTAGCCGACCCAGCGGCGTGCGTTGCGGAACATCCTCAGCCACGGCCCGTCCTCGCCCCAGTCGCCGGGGTGCCAGGAGTTCTGCACGGTGCGGAAACCGCGCTCGGGGTGCGGCATGATGATGGTGAAGCGTCCGTCAGGCGTGGTCAGCCCGGTAATGCCGCCGGGTGACCCGTTCGGGTTGCAGGGGTAGGACTCGGTCGGCGCCCCCCGGTTGTCCACGAAGCGCAGCGCCACCAGCGGTCGCGCCGCCTCCACGGCCGCCCCGGCCCCGAATTCGGCACAGCCCTCGCCGTGGGCGACCGCAATCGGCATGCGGCTACCCGCCATGCCATCGAAGAAGAGCGAGGGCGAGCGCTGCACTTCCAGCAGCGCGAAGCGAGCCTCGAACTGCTCGGACCGGTTGCGCACGAAACGGGGCCACGCCTGCGCTCCCGTGATCAGCTCGCGCAGGCTCGCCATCATCTGGCAGCCATTGCATACGCCGAGCGCGAAGGTGTCGGCCCGCCTGAAGAACGCCTCGAACTCGGCGCGCGCGCGGGCATTGAACAGGATGGACTTCGCCCACCCCTCCCCCGCGCCCAGCACGTCGCCGAAGGAAAATCCGCCGCACGCGGCGAATCCCAGAAAATCCTTCAGGCTCACGCGGCCGGAGACGATGTCGCTCATGTGCACGTCGATGGCCGTGAATCCGGCACGGTCGAAGGCCGCCGCCATTTCGACCTGGCCGTTCACGCCCTGCTCGCGCAGGATGGCGATACGCGGGTGTTTGCCGCGGGTCACGTACGGCGCCGCGATATCCTCGCGCGGGTCGAAGGTCAGCGCGGCGTGCAGGCCCGGATCGCTGTCGTCGAGCATGCGCTCGTACTCCTCCCGCGCGCAGTCGGGGTTGTCCCGCAGTCGTTGCAGGTGATGCGTCGTCGCAGACCAGGCTCGGCGCAGCTCGGCGCGCTTGTCGCGGAAGATCTCCACCCCGCCCGCAGCAATCGCGAGGCTATCGTTCTCGTTAAGCGTCCCGATCGGATGAACGCAGCGTTCCAGTCCTGATTCCGCGAATACGGCCTGAATCGCGGCAAGATCCGCCCGTCGGATTTGCACGACCGCCCCGAGCTCCTCATTGAACAGCATCTCGAGCGCGGACTTCCCGCCAGGCACGGTGACGAGCTCGAGCGACGCGCCGCTCCGGCCGGCGAACATCATCTCGCACACCGTGGCAAAGAGCCCGCCGTCGGAGCGGTCGTGGTACGCGAGTATCCGGCCCTCCCGATTGAGGCTTTGAATCGCGCCGAAAAATGCCTTGAGCCGCGCGGCGTCCACATCCGGCGCCGCGTCCCCGGTCTGGCCGTAAACCTGGGCCAGCGCCGAGCCGCCCATGCGACAGAGCCCCGCCCCGAGGTCGACCAGCAGCAGGACGGTCTCTCCGCAATCGGATCGCAGCTGGGGCGTAAGCGTGCCGCGCGCGTCGGCGACCGGCGCGAATGCGGATACGATGAGGGATAGGGGCGCGGTCACCGTCCTGCGGGTGCCATTTTCGTCCCACGTCGTGTTCATGGACAGGCTGTCCTTGCCGACGGGGATGCTCACTCCAAGCGCCGGGCACAGCTCGAGCGCGACGGCGCGCACCGTATCGAACAGCGCGGCATCCTCGCCGGGATGTCCAGCCGCGGCCATCCAGTTCGCGGACAGCTTGACATCGCTCAGCTCGGCGATGGGCGCGGCGGCGATATTGGTGAGCGCTTCGGCGACCGCCATGCGGCCCGAGGCTTCCGGGTCGACCAGCGCGAGCTGGGTGCGCTCGCCCATGGCAAAAGCTTCTCCGCGATGGGTGTCAAAGCCCATCAGCGTGACCGCGACGTCGGCCACCGGCACCTGCCACGGCCCCACCATCTGGTCGCGCGCGGTGAGCCCGCCCACCGTGCGGTCGCCGATGGTGACGAGGAAACTCTTGTCCGCCACCGCCGGCAGCCGCAGCACCCGGTAGGCAGCCTCGCGCAGATCGATGCCCGCGACGTCGAACGGAGGCAGCTCGCGCCTGCGGTGCGCCACGTCGCGCGTCATCCGCGGCGGCTTGCCGAGAAGCACCGCGAGCTCCATGTCCACCGGGCGGTTGCGAAACAAGGGGTCGGCTACGACGAGCTGCCCCTCCGCGCTCGCCTCCCCGACCACGGCGAACGGGCAGCGCTCGCGCTCGCAGATCCCGCGGAAGCGCTCGAGTTGCTCCGGGGCAATCGCCAGCACGTAGCGCTCCTGCGCCTCGTTGCACCAGATCTGCAGCGGCGACATGCCGGGCTCTTCACTCGGGATCTTCCGCAAGTCAAACCGCCCGCCCCGCCGTGCCGCATGCACCAGCTCGGGCAGCGCGTTGGAGAGCCCGCCGGCGCCCACGTCGTGTATCGACCGGATCGGGTTGGCCTCGCCCAGCGCCCAGCAGCGATCGATTACTTCCTGCGCCCGGCGCTGGATTTCGGCATTGCCGCGCTGCACCGAATCGAAATCCAGGTCCTCGAGGTTGGCTCCCGTGTCCAGGCTGGAGGCCGCGCCGCCACCGAGCCCGATCAGCATCCCGGGGCCGCCGAGCTGGATCAGGAGCGCACCGGGGCCAAGCTCGCGCTTGTGGGCGTGGCGCGCGGAGAGATTGCCGATGCCCCCGGCGATCATGATCGGCTTGTGATACCCCCGCACCTCGCCCGCGACCCGCTGCTCCAGCGTGCGGAAATAGCCGGCCAGGTTGGGACGCCCGAATTCGTTGTTGAAGGATGCCGCGCCGATCGGGCCCTCGAGCATGATTTGCAGTGCCGAGGCGATGCGCCGCGGCCGCCCGATGCCGTCCGTTTCCCAGGGCTGAATGAAACCCGGGATGCGCAGATGGGATACGCTGAAGCCGGTCAGACCAGCCTTGGGCTTCGCCCCGCAGCCGGTGGCGCCTTCGTCGCGAATCTCCCCGCCGGCACCCGTGGCCGCGCCCGGAAAGGGAGAAATCGCCGTGGGATGGTTGTGCGTCTCCACCTTCATCACGGTATGCGTGAGCTCCTCGGTGGCGCGATACGCGCCGTCCTCCCGCGGGTAGAACCGGCCGATGCTCGTCCCCGCCATCACCGCCGCGTTGTCCGCATAGGCGACAACCGTGCCGCGGGGGCTCTTCGCGTGCGTCTCGCGGATCATGCCGAACAACGTGGCGGTTTGCGGCTTGCCGTCGATCACCCAGTTCGCATTGAAGATCTTGTGCCGGCAGTGCTCGGAATTGGCCTGGGCGAACATCATCAGCTCGACATCGGTCGGATTGCGGGCGATGCGGCGGAACTGCTCGAGAAGGTACTCGATCTCGTCCGGCGATAGCGCGAGTCCCATGTCGAGGTTCGCCCCCTCCAGCGCCGCGATCCCTCCGCCGAGGATGTCCACCGTTGCGAGCGGCCTGGGCCCGAAGTGCGCGAACAACCGCTCGGCCTCGTCGATGGAGGCAAGCACCGTTTCCGTCATGCGGTCGTGGATGTGGGGCAGCAGTGCCGCACGCTCCTTATCCGACAGCTTCCGCCCATCTCCGGTCGCCATGAAATAGGCCACGCCGCGCTCGACGCGACGAACGGCTTCGAGCCCGCAGTGGCGCGCGATATCGCTCGCCTTGGACGACCACGGGGAAATGGTGCCGAAGCGCGGCACGACCAGAACGAGCTCGCCGCGTGCCACGCCCGCCGCGTCGGCCGGGCCGTAGGCGAGGATGCGATCGAGCCGCTGCGCTTCCGCGTCCGACAGCGCGCGCTCGAGCTCGACGAAATGCCAGAACTCGGCGTGTACGTCGGTGACGCGCGGAACGGCGGAGCGGAGAGTACTGACGAGCCTGGTGGAGCGGAAGGCCGAGAGCGCGCTTCTTCCTCTCAGCCTCAGGGTCTGCGACATGTGGCGGAATCGAAGTCGCTAAAAACGCATTTTACCTGAACGGGCATCGCCCCGCAGCGTGCGCGGTATTATTCACGTTAGAATACACGCACTTATGACGGTACGCCTCGCTCACAACACGCCGATTTACTTGACCGCGGACGTCCGCGCCGTCGAAGCTGCAGCCGCCACCGCGCCCTCGCCGCCGCAGCTCATGGAGCAAGCGGGACTGGCGGCGGCGGAAATTGCGCGTGAGGCATCCGGTGGCACGGGCAAGCCCGTCCTGGTGCTGGCAGGTCCCGGCAACAACGGCGGCGATGCCTTCGTGGTTGCGCGCCACCTCAAGCAGTGGTACTTCAACGTGTCCCTGGTCTTTGCCGGTGACGCCGGCAAGCTCGCGGCGGATGCGTCCGCGGCGCTGCGGGCGTGGCGTTCCGCCGGCGGCGGCATCGGCGATGGCCTGCCCGGGGCGCAGGACTGGGGATTGGTGGTGGACGGGATTTTCGGCATCGGGCTCGAGCGCGACGTGTCGGGCCGTCATGCGGAGTGGATAGCCGCGGTCAACCGCCTCCCCGCGCCGGTGCTCGCTCTCGACGTGCCGAGTGGCCTGCAATCCGATACCGGACGCGTGATGGGGTGCGCCGTACGCGCCACCCACACCGTCACGTTCATCGCGCTGAAGCCAGGGCTGCTCACCCTCGATGGGCCCGAACATTGCGGCGCTATCCATGTGCGCAACCTCGGTCTCGACACGCAGAAACTGCGTGCCGCCCGGGGTTTCGTCATCGGGCCGGAAGTCCTGGATGGCGTTCTCCCGCGGCGCGCCCGCAACAGCCACAAGGGCGATTACGGCAGCGTCGGCATCATCGGCGGTGATCACGGGATGGTCGGTGCGGCGCTGCTCGCGGGCCGTGCCGCCCTCAAATTGGGGAGCGGGCGGGTCTACGTGGGCCTGCTGGCGCGCGACGCGCAGGCCGTGGACCCGGGACAACCGGAACTCATGCTGCGGACTGCGGACGAAGTGCTGAAGCTCGGGCATCTCACCTGCCTCGCCGTCGGTCCCGGCCTTGGCCAGATGCCGGACGCCGCGTTCTATCTCGGCATCGCGCTCGAATCACCGCTCCCGCTCGTGCTCGACGCCGACGCCCTCAACCTCATTGCCGCCGACAGCCGGCTGGCCGAAGCGCTCCGCCGGCGCTCGGCGCCTTCACTGCTCACGCCGCACCCCGCGGAGGCCGCGAGGTTGCTGGGGACGTCCACCCGCGAAGTGCAGAGCGATCGCGTGGGCGCCGCCACCACGCTTGCGGCCAGGCTCGGCGCTCTCGTGGTACTGAAGGGGGCCGGCAGTGTATGCGCGGCCGCGGATGGAACCTGGCATATCAACACGACGGGCAATCCCGGCATGGCGAGCGCCGGCACGGGGGACGTCCTGACCGGCATGATTGCCGCTCTGCTGGCACAAGGAGCGCAGCCTAGAACGGCACTCCTTGCCGCTGTGTTTCTCCACGGCGCCGCGGCCGATTACGCGGTGGCCGGCGGCGCGGGCCCCGTCGGGCTCACCGCAACCGAAACGATCGACGGTGCGCGTTTATTGCTGAACCGCCGCTAGCGGCTGATCGCGCCTGGCAGCACAACAATTGTTTTTGGTTCTCGCCGCGTCCGTTGGCAAGGATCAGGACAGACCCTTCGACAGGCTCAGGACAAGCTCTCTGGCTCGGCTTTTTCATCCGCCTGCGGCCTGAGCGTAATCCCGGACAGTCCTCCGGCGCCTTTCTCGAGCGCGATGATTTCCTCCGCGGTGAGCGGGAGGCTCACGTACGCGCCCTGGATGCGCGCGCAACCGAGCGTAGACAGTGCGACCGCGGTGGCGCCGTCCTCCACGCCCTCGGCCGTCACCTCCAGCCCGAGATCGCGCGCCAGCCGCACCAGCGAGCGGACGATCTTCTCGTGGACCGGTGCCTTCCGCATGTCACCCACGAATGCCGCCGCGAGCCGAAACTCGTCGAGCGGCAGCTCCGCCAGGTTGCTGAGCGAAGACGAGCCGGTGCCGAAGCCGTCGATCGCGAGCTGCAGCCCGCTGCCTTTCAGCCGCCCGAGCGCCTCCTTCACCCGCTCGAGCCCTCCGGCGAGCGCCGTCTCGTGGATCTCAACCACCATGTGCTTGGGTGGAATGCCCCAGGTGCGCAGCGCCCGGCCCACGAACTCTGGAAACTCCGGCTGCAGCAGGCTGTCCGCCGCGACCTTCACGCTAAGCGAAACCTGCAGCCCGGCGCGCGCCACCTCCGCGCCCTCGCGCAGCGCATTGTTGATCATCCACCACGACAGCTCGCGGCTGACACCCGCGGCTTCCGCCGCCTCGATCGCTCGCGGCTCCGTCACTTCCCCCAACTCCGCGTCCGTCCAGCGCAACCGGCACTCGAGTCCGGCGATACGCCCGGTGCGCAGGTCGAGCTGCGGCTCGAAGGCGAGCCGCAACGCATTCTCCTCCAGCGAGCGGCGCAACCGCGCCGCATAGCGCATTTTTTCCTCCTCGCTCTCGCCGTGGGCCGGATCGTAGAAGGCGACTCGCTCCGCGCTGCCGCGCGCGGCCTGCACGGCCAGCTTGCCGTTGCGGACCAGCGTTTGCTGGTCCGCTCCGTGGTCCGGGTACATCGCGATGCCGATAACCGCCTCCGGGGCAAACGAGCGGTCGCCAATCGCAATTGGCGCTTCGAGCGTGCCCAGGATCTTGTTCGCGGCGAGGACCGCCACACCCTCGCCCGCGATGCGCGGCAGCAGGCACGCGAGCTGGTCACGGCTCACCCGGCCCAGCTGGTCCTGCTTGCGCAGCACTCCCTCGCGCATGCGTCGCGTGACCCGCAGCATGAACGCTTCGCCCCGCTGCAGCCCGAGCAGGCGATCGACCTGCTCGATCTGCCCGACCTGGATCAGCAGCAGCCCCAATTGCTTTCCTTCCTGGCGGTGGCTCTCGATGGCCGCGCGGAAGATCTCCATGAACGCAGCGTACTCCGGCGTCGGCAGTGTGCGCACCACCGCGCCGCCGCCCTGGGTGCGCGCGGCGAGCGTGGCGATCAGCGCGACTTGCAGGAAGACGAAGCGCTGCAGCGCCAGAATGCTCTCCGTGCATCGCTGCGGGTCGCTGCCGTACAACCGCAGCGCACCCCGCGTCATGG
Source organism: Burkholderiales bacterium (assembly GCA_036397875.1). GTDB lineage: Bacteria > Pseudomonadota > Gammaproteobacteria > Burkholderiales > SG8-41 > SG8-41. Next base: position 9,953 of record DASWIC010000310.1, on the reverse strand, counting down.
CGCTCTGGAAACGCAGGCAGTCACGGCGCATGCGATCAAGCGTCTCGCCTTCCGCGTCGAGCGCCCATTCGCCGAGCGCGGCGTATATCGGCTCGATGTCGGCGCCGCCAGATGTTTTCGCGCGTGCCAATGCGGAATCGAGCGCCCCGGCCGCCGCGACGTACAGGTCCGGCGCCTGCTCGCGCACCTCCCCGGAAACAGTGGCGACGCGCGCGAGCGTCCTGGAATCGATGCTGAACGCCTCCGCGATGCGCCCGATGAGCGCCCGGAGGCCGATGCCCGGCTCCTGTTCCAGCCCAGTGCTAGAGACCGACTCCGGGGCGGCCGCCCCGCCGTCAGAGGAAGAACTCGGCGGCATCGATGGCGACGCTGCTCTTGTCCAGGGTGCGCTTGATGCGATACGGCATGTCCGGACCGGCCCTGGGCTCCTTCACCAGGTCGAGGATCTTCTGGGGTCTGATCTGATTTCCCTTGGCGTCGAGCACGACCATGACGCGCGGCTGCAACCGGCGCACCAGGTTCTGAGCGATTACGATCCCGATCTCGCCGGTATTGAGCTCAACCGCGGCACCCACCGGGTAGATCCCGATGCACTGGATCAATTGCTGGACCAGGGAGCCATCGAACTGGGTATCGCGCCAGTCATAGAGCTTGCTCAACGCATTCGAGGGCGAGAGCGCCTCGGCGTAGGCTCGCGGGCGCGTCAGGGCGTCAAAACAATCGATGAGCCCCGCGATGGAGCCGAACAATCCGATCTCCGGACCCCTCAGGCCCTCGGGATAGCCGCTACCGTCGTAGCGCTCGTGGTGGAGCGCCGTCAGGGCTGGAAGCTCGACGGGAAGCCCCGCGGTTTCCTTCAGGATGGCGACCGAGTGCTCGACATGGGACTGGCACATTTGCCGTTCTTCCTCGCTCAATGTCTCTTTCTTGTCGAGCAATCCCGCCGGCAGGCGTACTTTCCCGACGTCGAGCAGCAGCCCCAGCATGCCGAGGAGATCGAGCTGCTCGCGCGGCAGCTGCAGAAAGCGGCCAAACGTGATCATGTAGACCGAGACGCCGAGCGCGCGGTCGAGCGTAAGCTCGCCCATCTCCTTCATCTTGGAGAGCAGCAGCATCGCGTCGGGATTGCGCACGACACTGTCGGTCATGTTCGTCACCGCTTCGCGCACGCGGGGCGCATCGATCACCTTGCCGACCTTGACGGTGCTGAACACGTCTCTCATCACCACCTCGGCCCTGCCCTGCGCCGACCGCGCGGCCGGCATCTCGACGTCGACGCTGACCTTCTCCTCGTAGACGACCCTCCGGGTGATGCTCGCGAGCACGCTTTCGTGCTTCGATTTCAAAGAGGTCGTCTTGAGCTGGCTGCGATCTTGCAGGTCCGTGCTCTTTTCGGGATCGACGTAGACCTTCTTGCAGAATTTCTTGAGCGTCTCCAGCTGCGTCTCGTCCTCGAGCACGAAGCCCTGGAAGACGAAGGGCGTGTCGGTCCACGGCCGATCGAGCTCGGAGATGTAGACTCCGAACTGAAGCTGCTCGACCGGCACTTCCTTCTTCATGGCGCGCTGCTTCCCCCGGGGACCGCTCCCGCCGTTGAGTCAGGTTGAATTTTCCGTCCTGCCGGGCCGGCGCGCAAGCGGCCCCGCCGTGGACGGCGTCAGAACTCGAATACGTGGTTATTGTGCAACGGACGCGGCCGCCGGTCCCCGGGCAGTTCATCGATTTCCTGCATCGTGAGCTCGATTTCGCTCGGTTTCAGGTGCGTGATGTAGATTTCCGCGGGGCGCGTGAGCTTCGCCAGCTCGTCAGCCAGCATCGACGGGCACAGGTGGAGGGCGAGCTTGGCGAGCTCGTAGTCCTTGTCCGAGAACGCCGTCTCGATGATGAGGTACTTGAGATTCTCGATCCGGTTCACCACCGCCCACAGCGCGTCGTTCGGGCCCGTGTCGCCGGTGAAGACCAGGCTGCCCTTGCCGCTGTCGAGCTGGTAACCCACCGCGGGGACGGTATGGATCGCCGGCAGCACGGTGATTTTCCGCCCGTCGAGCGTGACCACTTTTCCGACCGCGACCTCCTGGTAGCGCAGAAACGGCTGCTCGGGCGTGGGAATCACGGTGAAATCCGGCCAGATGTCCCAGTTGAACAGGTTCTTCTTCAGGATCGCGATCGTGGGGCCGGTCGCATAAACCGTAAGCGGCTTGGGCCGCAGCGCGCCGACCGAGTCGAGGAAGAACGCGATCGAGTTGACGTGGTCGAGATGGGAGTGAGTGACGAAAATATGGTCGATCAGCGTCAGCTCCGCGAGCGAGAGGTCGCCGACCCCGGTTCCGGCGTCGATCAGGATGTCGTGATCGACCAGAAACGAGGTCGTTCGATTCTGCTGCCCGCCGATGCTGCCCGAGCAACCGAGCACGCGCAGACGCATTGCCAGCCCCCTGTCTACTTCAAGCCGGTCCGCTAGCCCTTGAGCCGCCAGCGTTCCGCCGCGATGTCGTCGGACGCGCGCGCCTCGACCCAGCGGGCGCCGCTGCCGGTTGCCTCCTGCTTCCAGAACGGCGCCCGTGTCTTGAGGTAGTCCATGATGAACTCGCACGCGGCAAACGCGTCGGCGCGGTGACCGCTCGCAATCGCCACCAGCACGATCTGGTCCGCCGGTTTGAGCTTGCCGATCCGGTGCACCACGAGCGCGTCCAGCACCTGCCAGCGGGAGCGCGCCTGGTCGACGATCTCCTCGATTGCCTTCTCCGTCATTCCCGGATAATGCTCGAGCGTCATTTCGGCAACCGCGCCGCCCTCGTTGACGTCGCGCACCACGCCGATGAAGCTCGCCACCGCCCCGATCTTCGGATTGCCCCGACGCAGCGCGGCGATCTCGGCGCTGACGTCAAAATCCGCGGTCTGGATGCGAACGCTCATGCCTACCCCCATCCTAACCTTCCCCCTGAGGGGGAAGGGATATTTCTAGCCGCCCGTGACCGGGGGGAAGAAGGCGATCTCGTCGCCGTCGGTAACCGGCGTGTCATCATGGGCCATCGCCTGATTGACCGCGGCGCGCGCCGCCTTGCCGGACGCGAGCGCCTGCTCCCATTCCCCGCCGCGCGCCACCAGCAGCGCGCGCACGCCTTCGACATCTCGCACTGCGGCGGGCAGCGCGAGCGCCTCCGAGCCGGTGCCCAGCGCCTCCCGCAGCCGGGCGAAATAAAGCACTGTAATCATTGGCGTATTATCACCCCGCACCGTCACAATACCAAGCTTCTTGCCGTCATTCCCGTGACGACGGGTATCCCCTTCCCCCCTTGCGGGGGAAGGTAGGATGGGGGGTGACTTGCCTGGACTCCCGCCTCCGCAGGAGTGATGCGCCCTACCCGATACCGACGTGACGCACCACGAAATCCGCAATGCCCGCCGTGTCATCGAGATCGAACTGCGGCAGCTTCGTATCAAGCCGCCGGTCGCTGGCGATCCCGACGATATCGCGATCCTGCGGGTGCAGCAGAGGCTCACCGGTCGCGGCCCGATACACCTCCAGCTTGGGCACGTGCTCGCGCTTGAAGCCCTCGATCAGCACGAGGTCGCACGGCGACAGACGCTCGAGCAGTTCCGCGAAGCCCGGCTCCGGCGCGCCGCGCAGCTCGTGCACCAGCGCCCAGCGCCGCGACGAGCTGACCAGCACCTCCGTGCAGCCCGCGTGCCGATGGCGGTAGGAATCCTTACCCGGCTGGTCGACATCGAAAGTGTGATGGGCGTGCTTGATCAGCGAGACCTTCAGCCCGCGCGCGACGAAAATAGGCATCAGCTTCTCGATCAGCGTCGTCTTGCCGCTGCCCGACCAGCCCGCGAAGCCGAATATCTTCATGTGCCGGCCGTCATCATAGCGGACCTTCGTTATTCCCGTCTAGATATAACGATGGCGATTGTGCTATGGTGCGCCGATGTCATTGCATGACACCGTAATCCTTTGCGCGGCGTTCTTCATGGTCGCGACGCTTTACACGACGGTCGGCCATGCGGGCGCTTCCGGCTATCTCGCCATGATGGCGCTGATCGGCCTGGCTCCCGAGGCCATGCGCCCGACGGCGCTGGCGCTGAATATTCTGGTTGCCGCCCTCACGGTTTACCGCTTCCGCCGCGCGCGTTTCTTCTCGTGGCCAGGTCTGTGGCCGTTCCTCGTCGGCTCGGTGCCCTTTGCCGCCGTGGGAGGAATCCAGAGCCTGCAACGCGGCACATACTACGTGACGATGGGTGCGGTGCTGCTGCTCGCGGCCTCCTATCTCGTGTGGCGCGCGGTTGGCTCCCGAACCCCAATGGAAGAAGGCATCGTGCGCGTCAGGAGGATTCCCGCTGCATTCCTGGGCGCCATAATCGGCTTCGTTTCCGGCCTGATCGGGGTCGGCGGGGGTATTTTTCTCAGCCCGATCCTGCTGATACTGGGTTGGGCGGGCCTAAAGACAACCGCCGGCATTTCCGCGCCGTTCATTCTCGTGAATTCAGCCGTCGCGCTCCTCGCAGGCTCGTTGACCGTGCAGACGTTGCCGCGTGAGCTGCCACTGCTCGCCGGCGCCGCGATGCTTGGCGCCTTCCTTGGCACATGGCTGGGCCTTCAGTACCTGAAGCAATCGGGATTGCTCCTGACCCTGGCTCTCGTGATGACGCTGGCAGGGCTGAAGCTCATCCTGACCGCGTAGCAAGATACGACTAGCGCGGCGCGGCGCGTGGTTTGCGCAGATTCCTCGAAAACCGCTTCAGATCTGCCGAAATGGCGGCAGATGCCTTGTCCTCCATCACGCGGTAGCGGCGGATCAGCTCGCGGCCGAACGGCGTCACGCGCGCTCCGCCCCCGCGCCTGCCGCCGGTGGCGGTCAGCACGACCGGCTGGCTGAAGCTCTCGTTGAGCGCATCCACGAGCTGCCAGGCGCGCCGGTACGACATGCCCATCGACCGGGCGGCGGCCGAGATCGAACCGGTGGCATCGATCGCGGCGACCAGCCGGGCCTTGCCCGGCCCCATGGCGGGGTGCCGGTCAGCCAGGATGCGAAGCGTCAATCCCGGGTAGCGCGCCATGCCGGCATTCTACCCACGCCTCAGCTCTGCCCTCCAGGAAGCGCCCCACCCGGGATGCAAACCGGCCGTTCCACGCCGTCGCCGAGCGCCACGCGGACGACGGCCACCTCCACGCCATAGATCTCCCTGAGGCTGTCCGAAGTGACGGTTGCTGCGGGTGCGCCGAGCCGCGCGAGGTGCCCCTCGTGCAACATGGCGACCCGGTGCGCGCAGATGAACGCGTGGTCCGGGTCATGGGTGGAAAGCAGCACGCCGATGCCGGATTGCGCCAGTGACTGGATGTGCTGCAGCACGCGCACCTGGTTGCCGAAATCGAGGTTCGCGGTTGGCTCGTCCATGACGATGACGCGGGCGTCCTGTGCCAACGCGCGCGCGATCAGGGTGAGCTGGCGTTCGCCGCCCGAGATGCGAGTGTAGATGGAACCGGCCAGGTGCCCGATCTGCATGCGCGAGATCGCGGCCAACGCCGCCTCGCGGTCGCGGCGCGAGGGGGACGAAAACAGGCCCAGATGCGCCGTGCGCCCCATGAGCACGACCTCCTCCACGGTGAAAGGGAAGAACGCCGCATGGGCTTGCGGGACGTAGCTCACCATTCGTGCGACCTCGTCGCGTGCGCGTGCCTTCAGTTCCACTCCGTCAATCAGCACCGCGCCGCCCTGCGCCGGCAGCAACCCCAGCAGCGTCTTGAAGAGCGTGGTCTTGCCGCTACCGTTCGGGCCCAGCAGGCACAGCACCTCTCCTGCTTCCACCGCAATCGAAAGGTCGCTGCCGACGCGCTTGCCGCGGTAGCCGAAGTCGAGGCCGCGCGCTTCCAGTCTCATTGCCAGCCCCTGCGCGCGGTCGCGAGCTGCCACAGAAAGAGCGGCGTGCCGACGAACGCGGTCAGCACCCCAAGTGGGATCTCGATGCGCGCGACTGTCCGCGCCAGCGTGTCGACGCCGAGCAGAAAACCGGCGCCCAGCAGGATCGAAGTCGGCAGCAGGCGGCTGAAATCCGGTCCCACCAGCAGCCGCGCGAAATGGGGAATCACGAGCCCGATCCAGCCGATGACTCCCGAGATCGCCACCGCCGCCGATGTCATCAGCGTTGCCGCCGCGATCACGATGAGACGTATGCGCCCCGTTTCCACGCCGAGCGCCCGCGCTTCCTCGTCATCCAGGGACAGCAGATTGATGCGCCAACGCAGCAGCCACATCGGGACCAGACCCACCAGCATCAGCGGCAGCGTGGACCAGACGTCCTCCGGGCTGGCGGAAGCGAGGCTGCCGAGCAGCCAGAACGTGATGGCCGGCAGCTGGTTGTAGGGATCGGCGAGGTACTTCATCAATGCGACGCACGCGCCCAGCAGCGAGCCCACGACGACGCCCGCGAGCACGAGCACCAGCAGCGGATCATGACCGCGCACCGCGTTGGCGGTGACGTAGACCAGCCCGACCGCGCCCAGGCCGAACGCGAATGCCAGGCTCTGGATCATAATCACGTTGAGCGAGAGGAATATCCCGAGCACCGCGCCCACCGCCGCGCCCGCCGACACGCCCAGGATATCCGGGGAGACCAGCGGATTGCGGAACATGTTCTGGTAGGCGGCGCCTGCAGCCGCCAGCGCCGCGCCGATCAGGAGTGCCGCGGCGACCCGCGGCCCGCGGATTTGCACGACCACGGTTTCTATGGTCGGATCGAGGCCATGCTCGGCGCCCGTGAGGCGCGCCCATAGGATGCCAGCCAGGTCGGACGCCGAAACCGGGAAGCGTCCGACGGCGAATGCCACGACGACCAGCAGCACGAGCGCGCTGCACGCGCCCAGCACCGCTATCGGCACGCGCCCAGACGTCATGCCGGCGGCGGGGACGGGCGCAGCAACTGGTCGAGCTGCGCTTCGCTCGGCGTCTGGTGGTAGCACCGGGAATAGAAGTCGCGCACGATCGGACGCAGATCTTCCGGAAAGGCGTCAGGATACAGGATGCGCGCGAGCCAGCGCAGCCCGATCAGTCGGTTGATCGAGGGGGGAAAATCGATCCAGCCGAAGGGCACGCTGGGCGCGAGATGAAAGCGCCCCGCCTTGATCGCCGGCAACTCGCGCCAGGAAGGGTGGCCGCGCGCGAGCCCGAAAAAGTTGGGGTCGATGGTGACGACGACGTCGGGGTTCCAGCGCAGCACCTGCTCGATCGAGACCTGCACCAGGCCGCCCTTCCCCAGTTCCGCAGCGACGTTGACGGCGCCCAGACGCTCGATGAACTCGGCGCTGATCGAGCCGGCAAGCCCGGTATTGAGGCCGAGCGGGCCGCGGCCGTAGTACACACGCGGCCGGCGTGCAGGCGGCACTTTCGCCACGCGCCGGTTGATCTCGGACACGGTATCTTCGGCGTAGCGCGCAAGCTCTTCCGCGCGTCTCTCTTCGCCCGCCGCGCTACCGATCTGCCGGATCGCATCCGCCATACCGTCGAAATCTCCGCCCAGCACCAGGTACGGGATGCCGGTCTGCTGCTGCACGCGGTCGGCAAGTGAAGCCAGCGTCGGGCTGACCGTTCCGTAGTCGATGATGAGGTCGGGCCTGGCCCGGAGGACGACCTCCACGTTGGCGGTGTTTCCACGGCCCGTGAGTCGCCCCAGTGTCGGAAGATCCGCGTATTTCCTCGCGATGAACGGGCGTTCCGCCTCGCGCCATGCCGATGTCCAGCCGATCAGCCTGTCGGGTGCGATCGCGAACACCAGGATGCTGGCCGGCGGTCCCGCCGCATACACGCGCTCGACGCGCGCCGGCAGTTCGACGCGGCGCCCGGCGGAATCCACCACCACGCGCCGGCCTTGCGCTCGCGTTGCCCGGGAAGCAACTCCCAGAAGAGCGACGGTTGCGAGGAACCGGCGGCGCTTCACGTCATTCGTTCAGCCAGCGCATACGTTACAGGCGCAACCAGCCGCGGCGGACGATCCACAGTACCGCGATGCCGAACACGAACGCTACGCCGACGTTCCATATCGACAGTGCCGCGGTGCCCAATGTGACAAACCGTTCGCCCTTGTCCTTTGAAAAATCGCAGGAGCCGAGCGCGAGCTGGAGCCCGGCGAGGAACAGCATGACCCCCAGCGCCGGATGCGGAAAGAGCCGCAGCAGGATCGCAACCGATTCACTGAACCCGAGCGCCAGCACGATCAGCAGCGCCCCCAGTATGACGGGGGCGCCGCCCGTCCTGGCGCCGAAGCTCACCTGCGCCGCCATTCCGCCGGCACCATGGCACAACGGCACGCCGCCGATAAGGCTGCCCAGTGTATTCATGAGACCCGTCGATACGGCGACCCGGCGCTCGGTGACCGGCCGGTCGGGGAACTCGCGGTTGTTGAACTCCACGGGTGCGATGACCGCGTTGCCCAGGGTAAGCGGTATCTGTGGCAGAGCCAGAAGCACTACGCCTACGAGCACGGCCTCCCACGTCATCGCATGAAAAGGCCAGGCGGGCGATCTGAGTCCCGGTTCCACCCCCGCCAGAGCGCCCGCTACCGCCGGCTCCGTGAGCACGGCCCAGGCCGCGCCTGCCGCCAGGATCAGAGCCATCGCCAGCAATGCGCGATTCGAAAGCAGAAGTATCGTGGCGAGGAGAAGCGGCGCAGCCAGCCAGATGCCCGTGGCCATCATGCGGGTGCCGTCCAGCATGAATGCGATGCCCAGGCCGAGGACGATGCCGAGCGTGACCGGGCGCCCCACCCACCGCGCGACCCGCTCGGCGGTGCCGGTCAGGCCGAGGGCCAGCCAGATGACGCCGGTGGCGAGCGCGGCTACCGCCACCGCCTGGGGAGTGATCACCGCGGTCTGCGCGGCCCCGGTGATGGCGATCGCCCCAATCGCCTTCATCGGCTGTACCGGGAACGGAGTCCGGAAATACACGCCTGCGGCAACGAGCGCAACGCCGAAAGCGAGCAGCATTCCCGCCGGCTCGATGCCGACGACGGTCACGTAGGCGAGCAGGAACGGGACGAGCGTGCCGAGATCCCCGAACGCGCCCGCCCACTCATGCCGGTCGAAGCGCAGCGTGGTGCCGACAACGGGCTGGGCAGTTCCTTCCGAAGCGCCTGACCGCACGGGCGAATTCATGCGGCGAGAGCGTATCCCTCCGCTCAATCGCGCGCAACCATCACGCCCCCTTGGCGTTTGCGTTGGGGAAGAACAGCTGCTCGCCGCCGATCCTGAAGCCGGCGATGGCTTTCTGGCCTTCGGCGGAGACGATCCAATTAATGAATACCTGGCCCAGGTCCTTCTTCACGTGCTTGTGCTTCACCGGGTTCACCAGGATGACGCCGTACTGGTTGAACAGGCGCTTGTCGCCCTCGACCAGGATCGCGAGATCGCCCCGGTTCTTGAACGAGATCCACGTGCCACGATCCGCGAGGAGGTAGCCGCTCATGGAAGACGCGGTATTGAGCGCAGGCCCCATGCCCTGCCCCGTGTCGCGATACCACGGCCCCTTCTCCTTCTCGATATCGGTCCCGGAGTGCTTCCAAAGTGCGATCTCCGCCATGTGCGTGCCGCTACGGTCCCCGCGCGATACGAACGGCGCCGATGCCGCTTTGATCTTGCGCAGCGCTGCCAGGATGTCCTTGCCGCCGGCGATCTTCGCCGGGTCGGACTTGGGACCTATCAGCACAAAGTCGTTGTACATCACCGGCAGCCGCTTCACCCCGTAGCCCTCGGCGATGAACTTCTCTTCCGCGGATTTCGCGTGCACGAAAACGACATCGGCATCGCCCCGTTTACCCATATCAAGCGACTGGCCCGTGCCGAGCGCGACTACGCGCACTTCGATCCCCTTCTTCTTCTGGAAGATCGGCAGGATGTGCTTGAACAGTCCCGACTGTTCCGTCGATGTGGTCGAGGCGACAGTGATGAACTTCTGCGCCTG
>DASWIC010000309.1:0-3123 GCA_036397875.1 Burkholderiales bacterium | reverse complement strand
TCGGTGAGCGGCTCGCGCAGGCGATCGGGACGGCGCGCTTCCGCACCTATCTTTCCGACGACGTCACCGGCGCTCTCATCGGAGGCGTGCTGAAGAACGTCATCGCGATTGCCTGCGGCGCCGCGATCGGCAGGAAGCTGGGGGAGAGCACGCGCGCGACGCTATTCGCGCGTGGGCTCGCCGAGATGGCACGCCTGGGGGTGGCGATGGGCTCCCGGCTCGAGACGTTCATGGGGCTCTCGGGGGCAGGCGACCTCAACCTGAGCTGCAACAGCACCCGGTCGCGCAATACCTCGCTCGGCATCGCGCTCGGAGAAGGCAGGAGCCTCCGGGACATCCTGCGCGAGCGGGTGACGGTCCAGGAGGGCGTCCACTCGGCCGAATCGGTCGCCGCCCTCGCGCGGCGCCATGATGTGGACATGCCGATCACGCTGGCCGTGGACCAGGTGCTCAACCAGGGCGCCGGGGTCGAGGAGGCCGTTGCGCGATTACTCGCGCATCCCTACCATTACGACCGGGTTAGCGTTCCGTCACAGGGAAGACCGGGGGCTTGATCTGCGTCAATCTTCCCGGCGCCGGCCGTAGCAATATGGAGTACCGGGGTCGTTCGCCCCGCAATCAAGGAGGAAGCCATGATCAAGTTCATCAAGCTGCTAGGTGTCGCGCTGGCGTTGCTGTCCGCAAGCAGTGGACCGGCGGCCGCCCAGGCGATCGAAAACCAACTCGTGCTGATTACGCCCGTCGCGCGGACGCTGACCGATCCGGCGCTGGCGGATTTCGCGAAGTACGCCAAGGAACGATGGAACATCAGCGTAAAGACGAGCTCCCTCGCGGCCGGCACGCCGGTGGCCTATGGCCGCATCGTGGAGTGGAAGGGACGGCCCGACGCCGACATCTTCTGGGGCGGCGAAAGCGCCCTCTTTGACAAGCTCTCGGAGCAGGGCCTGCTCGCCAAGCTCGACCTGCCGAAGGCCGTGATGGACTCGATCCCCAACAGCATCGGCAAGCCGAAGCCCATCCCGCTCAAGGACCCCAAGGGCTTCTGGACCGGCACCGTTCTGGAGCCCTACGGCCTGGTTTACAACCCGAAGTTGCTGGCCCGTCTCGGCGTCCCGGAGCCCAAGGACTGGGATGACCTGCTGCATCCCGGGCTGAAGGGCAACGTTGCGCAATGCGCGCCGACACGCTCCTCCAGCAGCCACGCGACCTACGAGGTGATCCTCCAGCGTGACGGCGACGATAAGGGTTGGGCGTGGCTGAAGCGCCTCGCGGGGAACACGGGAATTTTCACCGCGCGCAGCCGTGACGTGCCCTCGGTCGTGGCGCGAGGCGAGTTCGCGGCGGGGTTCGCGGTGCCGAGCTACATGGCATTCGAGGACCGCCTCGCCGGCTACGAAATCAAGTTCGCGGCGCCGAAGACCGCGTGGATCACGCCGGAGCCGATCGCCATCATCGCGGGCGCGAAGCATCCCCGCGCGGCGCGCGCATTCATCGAGTACATGCTCTCGGAGCGCGGGCAGCGCATGGCGATGGAGCGGGGCGTCTTCCCGATCACGCCCAAGTACCGCGTGCAGGGCAAGCCGGGCTCCCATGCGGAAATGGCCGTCGAGTTCACCGGCGGCATGCGCTCCTACTTCGACGTCGAGGTCGTCAACATCTACGACGACGACATCGCCCAGAAGCGCTACCAGGAGGTCAACTCGCAGTATCGCAAGGAGATCGAGTCCGTCGCGGAACAGCTGAAGAGGAAATAGGCGGCGACCACCGCCCTCGGCCTGACGTCACGTGCGCATTTCGGTCGCGAACCTCACGAAGCGCTTCGGGCCGCTGGCGGTAGTCAGCGAGGTCAATCTCTCCATCGAGCAGGGGGAGCTGTTCACGCTGCTCGGGCCCTCGGGGTGCGGCAAGACCACGCTGCTGAGGCTGATCGCTGGTTTCTACGCCCCCGACGGGGGCGAGATCCGGTTCGACGACCGCGTGGTCAACGCGGTGCCCCCGCACGAGCGCGGCATCGGCATGGTGTTCCAGAACTACGCCCTGTGGCCGCACATGAAGGTGTCCGAGAACGTCTCCTACGGGCTCAAGCTGCGCAAGATTTCCCCGTCCGAGATCGCCGATCGTGTCCAGGGTGTGCTGGAGAAGGTGAAGCTCGCCGGTTTGGGAGATCGCTATCCAGGTCAATTGTCGGGCGGCCAGCAGCAGCGCGTTGCGCTCGCGCGCGCGCTCGTGCTGAATCCCCAGATCCTGCTGCTCGACGAGCCGTTGTCCAACCTCGACGCCAAGATCCGCGTGCAGGTGCGCGCCGAGATCCGCAAGCTCCAGAAGGAGCTCGGCATTACGACGATTTACGTGACCCACGACCAGGAGGAGGCGCTGACGCTGTCGGACCGCATCGCGGTCTTCAACCAGGGGAAGGTGTTCCAGATCGGGCCGCCCAAGGCGCTCTACGAGCGGCCGGCGAACCGTTTTGTCGCCGATTTCATCGGCATCAACAATCTCATCGACGGCACGGTGCGGGCCATCGAGGGCCCCCTCCGGACCGTGCGCGTGGATACCCCGGTGGGCGAGATATCCGCGATCTACGACGAACGGCTGCGCGCAGGCGACCGGTGCGTGATCTGCATACGTCCCGAGAACGCCGCGGTGGATGGTGAGTCCGGCGGCGAGCGCAATCGCCTCAATGGAAAGATCTCTTTCGCCGCGTATCTCGGCAACACGCTGCGCTACGACGTCGATCTCGGCAATGGCGTTATTTTCAAGGCCGATGTCGGTGACCCGTGGCACCACGAGCAGCTGCCGATGGGCAAGCCGGTCACCCTGAGCTGCCCGGTTGCCAGCACGCTGGCGATCCCGGCGGACTGACCCGCATGGCCGTCGCACGAGCCGCCATCGCCGTCCGGGGTCCCCGTGTCCCGGCGATTTCCATGGTCGGATTCGCGCTGATCTGGACGTTTCTCATTCTCTTCGTGCTCTACCCGCTGTTGCGGATCTTCTACGACGCCATCACCAACGAGGCCGGCCAGTTCACCATCGCGAACTTCTACGAGTTCTTCACCGACCGCTTCTACCTGCGCTCGCTCTGGAACTCGCTGGTGCTGGGCGCCGCCGCGGTCGTGACGACCT
>DASWIC010000308.1:0-6301 GCA_036397875.1 Burkholderiales bacterium | reverse complement strand
CGCGCCCGCGTAGTCGCGGTAGTCCTTCTCGACGCGGTCCTTGGCCTGCACCGCTTCCCGGACCCAGGCCCCGGTGCGGTTGTCCGCGCGCATGTGATCGCGCAGCGCCTGCGAGCTCGCGAGAAACTGCCGCCGGAACCTGTAGGCTGCGGCCTGCCTGGCCAGGATCTCCCGGCTGGTAAGGAGGGTGTCGTCCAGGGCGTCCACCAGCGCCTGGTTGCCGGCCGCGTCGAGGCGCTTCAGGGCCTCGAGGTTGCGGCCCGCCGCAGCGGCGTAATCGGCGATCGCCTGCTCGGTTTCGGTCGATGCCCGGCCCGGTTCCGTGCTCAGCGCCTCTTGCAGGTGCTTGGCCGTTTCCTGCGCGAGCGCCATGCCCGTCTTGCCCGACTCGTTCTTCTTGTGGGCGCCGTAAGTCCAGTAGCCAAGCGCCGCTGCCGCAACGAGCAGGACAACGGCAATCACAGCGTTGTTCGATGCTGTAGCCATAGTGCTTTCTCCAGTGCAGTCCGAATGGTACGGCGCCGCGTCCCTCCCGGGTAAGGGGCCTCGGTTACTTGCCGTCGCCCGCCCAGGAGTCCCGCAGCGTCACCGCGCGGTTGAATACCGGCGCGCCGGGCTTCGAGTCCCTGAGGTCAGCAATGAAATAGCCATGCCGCTCGAACTGGAAGCGTTCCCCGGGCTTCACGTCCTTGAGCGCCGGCTCGAGTTGGGCAGTGGCGATCTGCACCGAGCTCGGACTGAAGTCTTCGAGGAAGTCACGCTCCGTGCCGGGTTGCGGCACCTTGAACAGGCGGTCGTAGAGCCGCACCTCGCCGCGGCAGGCGTGTTGCGCCGAGATCCAGTGAATGTTGCCCTTCACTTTGCGCTTCTCCGCGCCGGGCGTGCCCGACTTCGTGTCGGGGTCGTAGGTGCAGTGCACGGCCGTGATTTTGCCTGCCGCGTCTTTCTCCACGCTGACACACCTGACCACGAACGCGTAGCGCAACCGCACCTCGTTGCCGGGAAAGAGCCGGAAGTAGCCCTTGGGCGGACTGTCCGTGACGTCCTCGCGCTCGATCCACAGCTCGCGCGAGAACGGCATGCTTCTCCTGCCCCAGTCGGGTTTCTGGGGATGGTTGGGCACCTCGCAGAATTCTTCCTTGCCTTCGGGATAGTTCTCGATCACCAGCTTGACCGGGTCGAGCACCGCCATCCGGCGCGGCGCAACCTCGTTGAGATGCTCGCGCATGCAATCCTCGAGGATGGAATAGTCGATCCACGAGTCGGCCTTGGCGACGCCGATGCGCTCGGCGAAGCGGCGGATGCCTTCCGGGGTGTAGCCGCGCCGCCGCGCGCCGGCGAGAGTGGGCATGCGCGGATCGTCCCAGCCGTCCACGCGCTTCTCTTCGACGAGCTGAACGAGTTTGCGCTTGGAGAGCACGACGTAGGTGAGATTCAACCGCGCGAACTCGATCTGTTGCGGCAGCGGCCGCGCCAGCAGCCCGCCTTCGGCGAGGCGCTCGAGCAGCCAGTCGTAGAACGGGCGCTGGTCCTCGAACTCGAGCGTGCACAGCGAGTGGGTGATACGCTCCAGCGCGTCCTCGATCGGGTGCGCGTAGGTGTACATGGGATAGATGCACCACTTGTCGCCGGTGCGGTGGTGGGAGGCCTTGCGGACGCGGTAGATCGCCGGGTCCCGCAGGTTGATGTTGGGCGAGGCCATGTCGATCTTCGCGCGCAGCACGTGCTCGCCTTCCCGGTGCTTGCCGTCGCGCATCTGGCGGAAGAGTTTCAGGTTGTCCTCGACGGTGCGATCGCGGTACGGGCTGTTTCTGCCGGGCTCGATGAGCGTGCCGCGGAGCGCCCGCATCTGCCCGGCGTCGAGGCTGTCCACATAGGCGTGGCCGCCCTCGATCAGATGCTCCGCCGCTTGGTACATGAAATCGAAATAATCGCTGGCGTAGTACAGATGCGGCCCCCAGTCGAAGCCCAGCCACTTCACGGCGGCGATGATGGAGTCCACGTACTCCTGTTCTTCGGCTTCCGGGTTGGTGTCGTCGAAACGCAGGTGGCAGGCGCCGCCGTAGTCGCGCGCGAGCCCGAAATTCAGGCAGATGGATTTCGCATGGCCGATATGGAGGTAGCCATTCGGCTCCGGCGGGAAGCGCGTGCGGATCTTCGCCGGGTCTTGCGCCGCGCCCTGGTGGGTTTTCGCCGGGCCCGGTGTGCCGCCCCAGCCGCGCGACGCATACTTGCCGCTCGCGAGGTCGGCGTCGATCGCGGCGCGGATGAAGTTCGATGCGGAAGGCGGCTGCGGCGTTTGCTTTTTCGTCCTGGCTGCGGCGTCGGACATGAGGCTTTCCCGAAACCGCCATTTTAGCCGATGGTGCGACGCCGGCGCAGGACACCGCCAGCATGATTACCGCGGGCTACGCGCTAGATCACGCGCGAGTAGCGGCGCACCTCGCGGTCGCGCCGCAGGTAGCGGTCGAACACCATGGCGATGTTGCGGATCACGAAGCGGCCGCGCGGGTTGACCGTGAGCCAGTTGTCCTCGTTCGTGACGAGCCCCAGCGTTTCGAACTCGCGCAGGTCCGCGAGCTCGGCGGCGAAGGTGCGGTCGAAATCGATCAGGTAGGCGATCTCGACCGATTCCTTCGACAGCGCGAAGTGGCACATCAGCGACTGGATTACCTGCCGGCGGAGGAGATCGTCCGCCGAGAGCTCGATGCCGCGCATGATCGGGAGCTCCCCGCGATCGAGGCAGTCGTAGTAGTTCGGCAGCGCGCGCTGGTTCTGGCTGTAGGTGGGGCCGATCGAGCCGATCGCCGAGACGCCGAGCCCGACGAGGTCGGCCTCGCCCCCCGCCGAGTAGCCCTGGAAATCGCGGCGGAGCCGTCCCTGGCGCTGCGCCACCGCGAGTGCGTCATCCGGCAGCGCGAAGTGGTCCATCCCGATGTACACGTAGCCCGCGCCGGTGAGCCGCTTGACCGCGAGCCCGAGCAGCTTCAGCTTCGTGTCCGGCGACGGCAGGTCCTCGTCGAGGATACGCCGCTGCGCCTTGAAGAGGTGCGGCAGGTGCGCGTAGTTGTAGAGCGCGACGCGGTGGGGGCGCGTCGCAAGCACCCGCGCCAGCGTCGCGTTGAAGGTCATCAGCGTCTGCTTCGGCAGCCCGTAGATGAGATCGATGTTGATCGATGCGAACCCGGCATCGCGCGCGGCATCGATCACCGCCAGCGTGCGCTCGGCGCTCTGCAGCCGGTGCACCGCCACCTGGACGGACGGCTCGAAATCCTGCACGCCGAAGCTCACGCGGTTGAAGCCGATCTCGCGCAGGGCACGCACCGCCGGCTCGTCCACCGTGCGCGGATCCACCTCGATCGAATAGTCGCCTTTCGCCGCGAGCTGAAAGCGCCCCGCGATCCGCGCCCAGAGCTTGTGCAGCGTCCCGGTGTCGTAATAGGTCGGCGTTCCCCCGCCCCAGTGCATCTGCGCGACCCGCAGGTCGTCGCGGAACAGCCCGGCCTGGAGCTCGATTTCCCTTCCCAGGTAGTCGAGGTAGCGCGCGGTCTTCGCCGCGTCGCGCGTGACGAACTTGTTGCACGCGCAGTAGTAGCAGATGTCGCGGCAGAACGGCAGGTGCACGTAGAGCGCGAGCGGCCTTTGGATGCCGCCGATATTGCGCCGTTCCGCCCACGTCCGGTACTGCTCCGGCCCGAACGCCTCGACGAAGCGGTCGGCGGTGGGATACGAGGTGTAGCGCGGTCCGCTACGGTCGAAGCGGCTCACCAGCGAGCTGTCGAACGCAATCGGCGCGGAACCCATGGACGGGCTTTGCCTCTCGAATTTCGCGGTTTTCACGGACGGACCAGTATTGCACTCTCCCCCGGGGCGGTCTTGATGTAGATCAATGGGAGGGTCGGGGCCGGCAGCATACTCGGCAGCATGAAGCGCCGGGCCGCGCCACATTTGATCGACGTCAACAATCTGCGGGTGGCGTGCTCCTCCTGCAGCCTGCGCGAGCTGTGCCTGCCGGCGGGCCTCGACTCGGACGCCATGGAGCGGATGGACCGCCTCGTCACCCACCGCCGCAGGCTCCGGCGCGGCGCGGGCCTTTACCGCGCTGGGGAGCCGCTCGCCGCCCTCTTCGCCCTCCGATCCGGCTTCATGAAGAGCTGTGTCCTGCACGAGGACGGCCGCGAGCAGGTGGCGGGATTTCACATGGCGGGCGACCTGCTCGGGATCGACGCGATCGGCGGCGGCAACCACACCTGCGACACGGTCGCCCTCGAAGACACCGAGGTGTGCGAGATCCCCTTCGCGAGCCTCGAGCAGCTCTCACGGGAGCTGCCTTCGCTGCAGCACCAGCTGCACCGGATCATGAGCCGGGAGATCGTGCGCGATTACGGCGTGATGCTATTGCTGGGCAGCATGAGCGCCGAGGAGCGCCTGGCCGCATTCCTGCTCAATCTGTCACAGCGCTTCGCCGCGCGCGGCTACTCGCCGAGCGAATTCCGCCTGCGCATGACACGGGAGGAGATCGGCAGCTACCTCGGCTTGAAACTCGAGACCGTGAGCAGGACCCTCTCCAGCTTCCACGAGCGGGAATTGATCAAGGTGCAGCAGAAGCACGTGCGCATCCTCGACTTTCCCGGCCTGAAGGCCGTGCTCGATCCGAAGCGCTGATCCCCGGCACGCGCCGGGTCCGGCACCGGGCCGGCGTTCTGGAGCGGCGCGAAGCCGAAGAGTCCTCCGCGCTCGCCCGCCGGGACGCTACCGCAACCACCTGGAAACCAAGCAGAAATCCGGCTCCGCGACAATTTGTCGCGGGTCAACCGGTCGTATCGAGGCAAGAAAACGCTTTCCCTCAAACCTCCCGGAGTTGACCCAGATCAAACCTCCCGCCAAATAAGTGTTTAAGCTCTTTTCATCCGTTGTTCCCCCGGGAAGAAGTCACGTGAGGGCGGCGGGAAATTCTCGTGTCGCACTGAATTGGAGGAAAGAAAATGAGAAAGCATCTCCTGAATCGTTCAGTTTCCTTTGTTCTGCCCTGCATCGCCGCGGCCGTAGCCCTTTTGTCCGTGCCCGGGACCCTGCGGGCTGACGAGCTCGGAGCTTTTGGTGAACACTCGCCAGCCGAGCACCTCGTCCTGATTGACCGTGGTGGCGTGTTGTATGACAAATGGTATGGAGTCCTAGGTACGAAACCTCCAAAGGAAACGCACCCCGCTTACCCCAAGGCCGCCAAGCAAAAGGGGGCTTCGACCTGGCGCTGCAAGGAGTGTCATGGCTGGGATTACAAGGGTGCCAGGGGCGCCTACTCCAAAGGCAGCCACTACACCGGCATAGTGGGCATTCGCAACATGACCCATGCCCCGATAGGCGCCACCATCTCAATCCTGAAAAGCAAGACCCACGGCTTTGGCGGGCTGATACCGGAAAAAGATCTGGAGGCCCTCGCCCATTTCGTCGCCCACGGACAAATAGACACGGACAACTACGTCGACCGCGCCACCAAGAAGGTCAGGGGAGATCCGGCCAGGGGCGAGCGAATCTATCAAACGACCTGCGCCAGGTGCCACGGGAGCGACGGTAAGCAGATGAATTTCAACACTCCCGAGGATCCCGAGTATATCGGCACCGTCGCCAGCGAGAATCCCTGGGAAACCCTGCACAAGATCCGCATGGGGCAGCCGGGTGTGCCGATGATTTCCATGCTCGCCTTTGACATCCAGGATCACCTGGCCATTCTCGCCTACGCGCAGACTCTGCCGCAGAAGTAACTCACCTTCGTGGCGAAATCCGGGGTCAGAGTAAGTTTTCGGGCGCTGTCAATCGAATTACCTTTCCGCATTACGGAAAAGTGACTTTGACCCCGTGCCGGCGGTGCCAGCTTCCACGAGCGGGAATTGATCAAGGTGCAGCAGAAGCACGTGCGCATCCTCGACTTTCCCGGCCTGAAGGCCGTGCTCGATCCGAAGCGCTGACGGTATGTCATCCCCGCGAAGGCGGGGATCCAGGCGCGGTGCTGGACTCCCGCCTCCGCGGGAGTGACGAGCGCTAGTTACTGTGGGATCGGGGTCTCAAGTACTTGTAAGCCTCGTACCACGCCACGCCCACTATCCCGGCGAGCGCGGCGAGGGCCACCTGCCCGGCGGGAAGCGGCGCAAAGCGGAAGATATCGGCGACGGGCGCCACGTAGATCGATGCCGCGAGCGCGGCAAGCGCGCCGCCGGTGATCCACCACAGCGTGGGGTTCCGGAGCCGCAACGTCTCGGTGATGAGCCGGTCGCGCGAGCGCGTGGCGTGGATCAGGGCGAGA
>DASWIC010000307.1:0-1599 GCA_036397875.1 Burkholderiales bacterium | reverse complement strand
GGTGATGATGAAGCTCCACGCCGTGGGGCTGCGCGGCGCCCACAAGCTGATGCCGAACGAGCTGTCGGGTGGAATGCAGCGGCGCGTCGCGCTGGCGCGCGCGATCGCGCTCGACCCCATGCTCGTCATGTACGACGAGCCCTTCGCCGGGCTCGACCCGATCTCGCTCAACGTGATTGCAAATCTCATCAGGCGCCTGAACGATGCGCTGGGCGTGACCTCCATCGTGGTCACCTACGACGTGGTGGAATCGCTCAAGGTCGCCGATTACATCTACTTCATCTCCGACGGCGTCGTCGCCGCCCGCGGCACCGTCGAGGAGGTGAAGACGTCGCGGGACCCCTTCGTGCGGCAGTTCGTGGACTGCCTGCCCGACGGACCGGTGGCGTTCCACTACCCTGCCAAGCCGGTCGCCACCGACTTGCGGCTCAGCGCCTCCTAAGCCGGGAGCGCGTCCCTGGGGCGTCGCTACAGCTCGAGCGGCGGTTGTTCGCCGGTATCGTAGACGAGCCGTTCACCATTGACGCGGGCAAGCTGGTTGAGCGCGTGTTCCTTGCGCTGCCCCGGGCTCACGAGGTGGAACACGCGGACGCCGCGAGCGACAAGGCTGTCGGCAAGCAGATAGCGGTGGCATCGCCACGGCAGCCGTTCCGCGCACATGATGGCGGCGGGCGTGGCGCTTCCGAGGCCGATTAGCCGTGCGAGGCCTTCGCGGAAAGTCTCGCTCATCATGTGGTCGGCGTAGGCGCGAAAGCCCGGGTTCCTGAGCGCAAGGTGCGGCGAGTCCGGTTCGGGCTTGCGGCGGCCGCCGAGCGCCGTCCCCTCCCAGACGTAGCGGATCCCCGCGCCCGCAAGCGAGCTCTCGAGCGACGCGAGCGCGAACTGCGGGTGACGGCGCGATGCGGGGAAGGCGCGGACGTCCACCAGGCACTCGATCTCCGCGTCCTTGAGCAGCCCCACGAATTCTTCGATGGAGCGGTCGCCGTGGCCGATCGTATAGATCACTACTCGCTCGCAATACCGACGGCATCGCCGATCCGGAGACCGAGCCTGGCCGCCGCACTGTCGGAATTCACAGCGAATTCCGCGAGACCAATGCTGTTCTCGTACCAGAACGCCTTCCCCGCCGGCGCGTCGGAGAAGACCCGTGCGTGGACGATCCGGCGGCCCCTGACCGCCAGCCGCGTCGTGCGCGGCAGGCCGTTCGCGCGCAGCCCCGTCATCGCATTTCCATAATGATCCACGTAGACGACCTCGGCGAGATCATCCGGCCCGAAGCTGACTGCGAGCGCAGTCTTCTTGAGCGCGGCGCGCTTGCGGTCTCCCCGCGCAAGCATCCCGGCGACCGGCGCAAACAGGTCGCGCCCGTGGAAGGAGGCGCAGAGTTCCGTCGGCCGCCACCCGATCGAGTACGCCTCGCACTTCTTCGCGCGCGCCGCCGCCACCGAGATCAAGCCGTTGTCGGGTCCCACGAGCCAGCGGCCATCGGCAAGCACCGCCACCGGCGCGCGCGGCCCGCCCACGCCGGGGTCCACCACGGCCAGCGTGACGCTGGCCCCGGGAAGCCGCGCCGCAAGCGCCGCGAGAAGGTGCGCCCCC
>DASWIC010000306.1:0-3305 GCA_036397875.1 Burkholderiales bacterium | reverse complement strand
CGAGGCGCAGCCGGCGGCGGCGGACCCCGCGCTCGAGGAACGGGTGACCGCACTCGCAACCGAGCTGCGCTGCCTGGTGTGCCAGAACCAGACGCTCGCCGACTCGAACGCCCCGCTCGCCGTTGATTTGAGGAACCAGATCCGGGAGCGGATGCGGGCGGGCGCCAGCGAGCGCGACATCATCGACTTCCTGGTGGAACGCTACGGCGATTTCGTGCTCTACCGGCCCCCATGGAAGGCGAGGACCTTGCTGCTGTGGCTCGGGCCGATCGTGCTGATGCTGGGCGGGCTGGCGGCGCTCTACTACCGCATCGCGCGCCGCCGGCAGGGGATTGCGCCGCCCCAGCTATCGGGCGAGGAGCGCGCGCGGGCTGCGGCGCTGCTGTCGGGCGACGCGGGCGCGGAGAAACGGTGACCGCGTTCTGGATCATCGCGGCGCTGCTGGCCGCAGGCGCGCTAGCATTCGTGCTGCCGCCTCTGCTCCGAAAGCGGCGCACCGCGCCCGGCGCGGCGATCGACGCCACCAACGTCGCAGTCCACCGCGACCAGCTGCGGGAGCTGGAAGTGGATCTCGCGGCCGGGACGCTCGCTCGGGACCAATATGACGAGGCGCGGCGCGAGCTCGAGGCGCGGCTTCTCGACGACGTTCGCGGCGCCGGGGCAGCACCGCACGTGGCCGCGCCGGGGCGCATCGCGGCGATTACCGCGGGCATCGCGATCCCGCTCGCGTCGATCCTCATCTACCTCGCGGTCGGCAACCCGGGAGCGCTGGCGCCGCAAGCCGACCCCCACGGCATCACGCGGCAGCAGATCGAAAGCATGGTCGAGCGCCTGGCCGCGCGGATGAAGGAGAACCCCGACGACCCAATCGGCTGGGCAATGCTCGGCCGCTCCTACTCCGTGCTTGACCGTTTCCCCGAGGCGGCCGCGGCCTACAGCAACGCCGTCAAGCGCTCACAGCCCGATGCGCAGTTACTCGCCGATTACGCCGATGCGCTCGCCATGGCGCAGGGACGGCGCCTGCAGGGCGAGCCGGAGCGCCTCATCGCCATGGCACTCGAGATCGATCCGAAAAACGTGAAAGCGCTCGCGCTGGCGGGCACGGTGGCGTTCGAGAGTAGCGACTTCACGCGCGCGATCGCGCACTGGCGGAAGATCCTCGACATCGTGCCGCCGGACTCCGACATGGCGGAGTCGATCCGCGACAGCATCGCCGACGCGGAGAAGCTCGCCGGGGGCCCGGTGAAGGCACCAGCGGCGCCCGCGCGAGTCGCGGCGGCCGCGCCGGGGAAGGTGAGCGGCACGGTGCGGCTCGCCCCCGCGCTGGCAGCCCGGGTCGCGCCCGGCGACACGGTGTTCGTCTTCGCGCGGGCAGTGGACGGGCCCCGCGTGCCGCTTGCGGTGACGCGCAAGCAGGTGCGCGAGCTGCCCGCGACGTTCACCCTCGATGACAGGATGGCGATGGCGCCCGGTATGAACCTCTCCGCCCATGATCGGGTGGTGGTTGGCGCAAGGATCTCGAAGAGCGGCACGCCAGCGCCGCAGCCGGGCGACTTCGAGGGATTGAGCGCGCCGGTCAAGGTGGGCGACACCGGCGTCACCGTGGTCATCGCCAACGAGGTGCGCTGAGCGTTATTTCACCCGGAATATACCTCTGACAAGCCGGACCTGGCCCTCCTCGAGGCTGCGTCGGGCGTTCCCGGCCTTTTGCGCGAGATTGTCGACGAACACCGCCAAGCCCAGCTGTCCCGGCGCGGCGGGCGTGGCGTTTGCGGTCGTCCGGCTCAAATGAACATCGCTGGTATCCTCCAGGAGTTCAGTGACAAATCCCATCTCGCCGAGAACCGACCGCATCTCATCGGCAG
Source organism: Burkholderiales bacterium (assembly GCA_036397875.1). Lineage (GTDB taxonomy): Bacteria > Pseudomonadota > Gammaproteobacteria > Burkholderiales > SG8-41 > SG8-41. The sequence goes on along the minus strand of DASWIC010000306.1, from coordinate 1,440 downwards.
AGACCAGGAAGTTGTCGGCCGGGTCGGTGGCCCACGGAAGGGGATAGTAGGACGTCGCTGCTTTCCCCGCGGCCATCTCCTGGAAGGCGAACCGGCCGCCCGCCTTGAGGACCCGGTGGATCTCCGCGTAGAGCGTGCGCTTGTCCACGATGTTCATGCCGACATTCTGCATCCAGACGACATCAAACGAATCGTCGGGGAAGGGCATGTCGAGAGCGCTGCCCTCATGCACCTCGATCCGGTCCTCAAGGCCGGTCAAGCGATTCAGCAGAACCGCACCGGCGCAATAATCGGGCGACATTTCGAGGCAGGCGACGCGGCAGCCGAGCACGGAAGCGAGCAGCCGGGCGGGACCGGCCAGCCCGGCTCCAATATCGAGAACGCGATCTTCGGCCCGAATTCTCGCCAGCTCCAGCAACTCGCGCGAAGCGCGGAGTCCGCCCGTGTGGAAATGGTCGAGCGCCCCCAGCGACTCGGGCGACAGGCGTTGCCCGGGATTCAATCCGGCCGCGCGGACGGCCGCCAGGATTCGCGCCTCGATGTCGCGGGCCGAATAGTGCGCTTCCAGACCAGCCATGAACAACACCTCCTCAAGATTCGCCGTATTCGGCGCGCGCCGATTGGCTGCCGCAGGCCCAACGTATAGTGAATTTCCGAAATGCAGTCCATTATGGCACCGCCGGACGCAACTCTCCGAGCGGAGAGGGGGATTGTCTGCTCCCACCACCCCCACCCTATCCCTCCCCCTGAGAGGGAGGGGAGTAATGCCGGGCAGGAGGGGAATTCAGTCAGATGACGCGGGAATAACGGCGGACTTCGCGGTCGCGCCGCAGGTAGCGGTCGAACGCCATGGCAATGTTGCGGATCACGAAGCGGCCGCGCGGAGTGACGGTGAGCCAGCCTTCCTCGTTCACGATAAGACCCAGCGCCTCAAATTCGCGCAGGTCCGCGAGCTCGGACGCGAAGTAGCGGTCGAAGTCGATCAGGTAGGCGATCTCGACCGCCTCCTTCGACAGCGCGAAGTGACACATGAGCGACTGGATCACGTACCGGCGCACGAGATCGTCCGCCGTGAGCTCAATGCCGCGCATGATCGGGAGCTCCCCGCGGTCGAGGCATTCGTAGTAATTCGGCAGCGCGCACTGGTTCTGGCTGTAGGTGGGGCCGATCGACCCGATCGCGGAGACGCCGAGCCCGACGAGGTCGGCCTCGCCGCCCGCCGAGTAGCCCTGAAAATCGCGGCGGAGCCGTCCCTGGCGCTGCGCGACCGCGAGTGTGTCCTCCGGCAGCGCGAAGTGATCCATCCCGATGTACACGTAGCCCGCGCCGGTCAGCCGCTTGACCGCGAGCCCGAGCAGCTTCAGTTTCGTGTCAGGCGACGGCAGGTCTCCGTCGAGGATGCGCCGCTGCGCCTTGAAGAGGTGCGGCAGGTGCGCGTAG
>DASWIC010000305.1:0-1501 GCA_036397875.1 Burkholderiales bacterium | reverse complement strand
TCGAACTTTAACACCAGGAGCGCCTGGTTTAAGATGGATCGAACGGGTCTTTGCACCCTGCCCCTCCCGCTCCGATGGACGCGCTCAATCAACTCTCCGCCACCGACGCGGCCGCGCGCATCGCGGCGGGCAAGCTCACGTCCGAAGCGCTCGTCGCGGCCTGCCTGCAGCGCATCAGCCAGCGCGAAAATGACGTGCAGGCATGGGCCTTTGTCGATCCCGAGCTCGCGCTGGCCCAGGCCCGCGCCCGCGACAAGGCGCCACGCCGCACGCGCCTGCACGGCATACCGGTCGGGGTGAAGGACGTGCTCGACAGCGCGGACCTGCCGACGGAGTACGGCTCCCCTATCTATCGCGGCAATCGAACGACGTGCGACGCCGCGTGCGTGGCGCAGGTGCGCGAGCTGGGAGGCGTCATTCTCGGCAAGACCGTGACCACCGAGTTCGCTACGCGGTATCCGGGCAAGACGCGCAATCCGCACAACCTCAAGCACACGCCAGGCGGCTCATCGCAGGGTTCGGCCGCCGCGGTCGCCGACTGGATGGTGCCGCTCGCCTTCGGCACCCAGACCACCTCCTCCGTGATCCGGCCGGCGGCGTATTGCGGCGTGGTGGGCTACAAGCCCACGTTCGGTCTGGTCAATCGCGCCGGGCTGAAAGCCCTGTCGGATTCGTTTGATCACGTCGGCACGCTGACGCGCACCGTTCCCGACGCGGCGCTCCTGGTCGAGGAGCTGAGCGGCGCGCCCGTGACCTCCTTCGATGCCGTTCCGCGGATGAAGCCACGGATCGGCTTCTGCCGCACGCCCTACTGGACCCAAGCGGACCAGCCGACCCGCGATGCGCTCGAGCAGGCCGTGCCGCGGCTGGAGCGCGCCGGCGCGCGCGTGACCGCAGTCGATCTCGATCGCGAGTTCGCGCGCCTGGTCGAGGTCCAGATCTCGGTCAGCACCTACGAAATGTTCCGCGCCCTCGCCTACGAGCGCTCGCGCTTTCCCGAGCTGATTTCCGAGACCCTCATGGGCCGCCTCCTCGGCGGCGGCCGTGTCACGCGGGCGCAATACGACGAAGCCCAGACGATCGCGCAGCGCTGCCGCGCGCGCCTCGCCGATGTGTTTCGAGACTACGACGTGCTGCTCTCGCCGAGCGCAATGGGCGAAGCTCCGGAAGGTCTCGATTCAACGGGTGACCCGGTATTCGGCGCGAGCTGGACCGTGCTGCACGGCCCCACTGTCACAGTTCCGGCATTCCGCGGCCCGCGCGGTCTGCCCCTCGGCGCGCAAATCAGCGGCCCGCTCGGGCAAGACGGGCAGACACTGCTGTGCGCCGAGTGGGTCCATCGCGCGCTGGTGAAATAAATGAAGCAGGTCCACACCGCCAGGCACGCTCCCGAGGCGCACCTCGTGAAGGGATTCCTCGAATCGCAGGGCATCGCGGCGGTCGTGCGCGGCGAGTTCCTCACCAGCGGCTGGGGCGAGCTGCCGGTGGACCTGTGCTCGGT
>DASWIC010000304.1:0-2974 GCA_036397875.1 Burkholderiales bacterium | reverse complement strand
GATCAGGATGTTGACCTTGCCGTAATGGGAGGCGCGCAGCATGGCTCGTAGCTGCGTGATGAAGCGCTGCGGCTCGGTCAGGCACAGCCGTATCGCGCGCAGCCCCAGCGCCGGGTTGGTGATGACGCGCTGCGGTTCCTGATCCTTGTCGGCGCCGAGGTCGTAGGTCCGGATGGTGACCGGCATGCCCTCCATTTCCTGCGCCACCTTGCGGTAGGCCTCGAACTGCTCGTCCTCGTCCGGCAGATCGGGGCGGTTGAGAAACAGGAACTCGCTGCGGAAGAGGCCAATGCCGGTGGCCCCGTTGGCCTGCGCTTCGGCGACGTCCGCCGGGAGCTCGATGTTCGCCTGCAGGTCCACCGCCACGCCGTCGAGCGTGATGGCGCGGCGGCCCTTGAGGCGCCTCAGCTTCTGCCGCTCGAAGTCGAACTGCTGCTGCAACCGCAGGTACTCGGCGAGCACCTGGTCGTCGGGGGCCACGATCACCACGCCCTGGGTGCCGTCCACGATGAGGAGCTCGTGCTCCCGTATCATCTGCCACGCGCGGTGCAGGGCCACGATGGATGGGATTGCGAGGCTGCGCGCGACGACGGCGGTATGTGAGGTCGTGCCGCCGAGATCGGTGATGAAGCTCGCGAAGCGGTGCTGCTTGAACTGGACGACGTCGGCGGGGGAAAGGTCGTGCGCGACCAGGATCAGGTTGCGCTCGGAATCCGCCTGCAGCGGCGGCGGCACGTAGCCGGGCTGCCCGGAAAGCGCCTTCATCACGCGCTCGGCGACCTGGACGACGTCGGCCTTGCGCTCGCGCAGATACCCGTCGACGATCTCGTCGAAGCGGGCGACCAGGGCGTCGGTCTGGAGCTTCAACGCCCACTCGGCGTTGCAGTTCTCGGTCTCGATGATCCGGCGCGGCGTCGCCGACAGCGTGGAGTCGGCGAGGATCATCTGGTGCAGGCTGATGAATGCGCCGATTTCCGGGGGGGCCGTAGCCGGGATGCTCGCGCGCAGCTCCTCGAATTCGGCGCGCACCTGCTTCACCGCCGCGTCGAAGCGGGCGGATTCCTCTGCGGCCTGGTGCGGCGGAACCTCGTAGCGCGGCACCTCCAGCCCCGCGTGCGTCAGCAGGTGCGCGTGCCCGATCGCGATGCCGCCGGAGACGCCGATGCCGTGGATGGTGAAACTCATGCCTAGTTTCGAGTTACGAGTTTCAAGTTTCGAGTCAGGGTGTGAGCGTTTAAACTCGAAACTCGCAACTAGAAACTCGAAACTGAATCTAGTCGTTCTCTTCGAACCGGCCCGCGATCAGCCGGGTAACTGCCGCCAGGGCTTCCGCTTCGTCCGGGCCGTCGGTCTCGACCACCAGCGTCGAGCCCTTGGCCGCCGCCAGCATCATCACCCCCATGATGCTCTTGGCGTTGACGCGGCGGCCGTTGCGGCTTACCCAGACATGCGACTTGAAGCGGCCGGCAACCTGCGTCAGCTTGGCCGATGCCCGGGCGTGCAGACCGAGCTTGTTGATGATCTCAACTTCTTGTTGCAGCATTGTTTACGACCAGCGCCGGGGCGGGGATGCGCACCACGCCCTCGCAGCCGCCGCTCACTGCCTTGGTGATCGCGGTGGCGAGCGGCTTGTCGCGGTAGTTCAGGACCCGGATCAGCATCGGCAAATTCACGCCCGCTACGCCCTCTACCTTGCCGGGGACGAGGAGCTTCGCAGCAATGTTGGCGGGCGAGCCGCCATACATGTCCGAGAGGATCAGCACGCCGTCACCCTCATCCAGTTCCTTCACGAACTTGCGCGCCAGCGGCAGCATTTGAAGTGGATCATCCTGCGCGGTGATGCTCAACTGCCTCAGCCGCGGGGCTCGCTTGTTCAGCACGTGGCTCGCGCAGTGAATCAGGCTCTCGCCGAGCGTGCCGTGCGAGATGATCAGAATCCCAATCATATAAGGGGGTTAGGGCCCGGTAACAGAACCATAATATTCTACTCTTCCGCGCCGCACCATGCTGCGCGCAGAGCGGATCGCGCGGGTCAGCGCAACGACTGCTGAAGGGCGTCCAGGAACATGCCGGCCACGTTGAAACCGGTCTGCTCGGTGATTTCCTGGAAGCAGGTGGGGCTGGTGACGTTGACCTCGGTCAGCCAGTCGCCGATCACGTCGAGGCCGGCGAGGAGCAGCCCTTCCTTTGCGAGCACGGGACCGAGCGTGTCGGCGATCTCGCGATCGCGTTGAGTGAGGGCTTGCGCGACGCCCGTGCCGCCGGCTGCGAGGTTGCCGCGCGTCTCCCCCGGCTTCGGGATGCGCGCGAGGCTGTGGGGCACGGCCCGGCCCCCGATCACGAGCACGCGCTTGTCGCCTTCCTGGATCTGCGGAATGTAGCGCTGAGCCATGATGGTGCGGCGGCCGAAATGCGTGACGGTCTCGATGATGACGTTGACGTTGGGATCGCCCTGGCGCGCGCGGAACACCGACGCGCCCCCCATGCCGTCGAGCGGCTTCAGGATCACGTCGTGGTGCTCCACCAGGAATTCCCGGATGAGCGGCTCGCGCCGGGTGACCAGGGTGGGCGGCGCGACCTGCGGAAAGCGGGCGACCGCCAGCTTCTCGTTCCAGTCGCGAATTCCGCGCGGGCGGTTGTATACCCGTGCGCCCTGCGACTCCGCGAGCTCGAGGAGATAGGTGCTGTAGACGTACTCCATGTCAAAGGGCGGATCCTTGCGCATCAGCACGGCGTCAAAGTCCCGCAACGGCACGGCGGAGGGCTCCTCGGCGCGGTACCAGCGCGCTTTCTCGCCGGTCAGGTGGATACGCCGCGCGCTGCCGAGCACGGTGCCGCCACGCAACGCAAGGTCCTCCTGCTCCAGGGTGTGCAACGCGTGCCCCCGGCCGGCCGCCTCGCGCATGATCGCGAAGGTGGTGTCCTTGTAGATCTTGAAGGAGTCGAGGGGATCGACGACGAACGCCAACTTCAT
>DASWIC010000303.1:0-1638 GCA_036397875.1 Burkholderiales bacterium | reverse complement strand
CGTCATCCCGGCGTTGCGGCCGACGATGCCCTTGCCGGTGAACTGCTGCCACCAGCTCTCGGTCTGGCGGTCATACATGACCAGGTCGCTCTTGCGCAATTTGCCGGTCGTGCCGAAATCGAGCACCGCGCCCGCTATTCGCCGGTCGAACACGAGAGACGCGTTGCACAGCGGGCAGAACGTGACGGCGACCGGGATGCCGCCCACGGTGTCGTTGACGATCTCGTGAAACATCAGGATCTGCAGTGGATAGGCGCGTGTATCCCCGTTGTGCTCGAACACGATCACGGGCTCGCGGCGATCAAGCCATTTGCCTGCTTCTTCGGGCGTCACGAATCGCGGCTGGTCGATCGCCGGAATGCCGTCCTTCGGCGGGCCTCCGGACTGGATTTCCTCAAGGGAAACGGTGCGCTTGCTGAAATCGGTGCGCGGCCATTCCCCGGCCCACCTGGGGTCCGCCTGCGCGCCCGCGGCGACTTCGAGCAGCGCCACGCCGAGCGCGAGCAGGCGGCGCGTGATGATCTTCATCAGTTCTTCAACCCGAAATACGGCCTCAATCTCACGCCGATCGCATTGCCGCCCAGCGCGGCGACAATCCACACCCAGCCGTGGAGACTGGTGGAAGCGACGCCGGAGAAAAACGCGCCGATGTTGCAGCCATAGGCAATCCGCGCGCCATAACCCATCGCCAGCCCCCCGATCACCGCCGCGGCCAGCGACGCACCGGAAAACGACGCACGGGGGCTGAATCGTCCGGCGATTCCCGCCGCCGCGGCCGCACCGAGCACAATTCCGATGTCCGTTACCGTAGTCACGTCCTCGAACAGGCTCGCCTCGAGGGCCCGGTGCTGAAAATCTCCGTTCCAGAATGCGCTGTCGTCGGGCTGCCAACCGAGCCGCATTGCGGCTTTCGCTCCCCACAAGGCGAACGCCCACGTGATAGACCAGGGATGCCCGGCAACGAGCAGCACGAGGAACGCGAGCACGGCAAGCAACGCCGCGCCGATCAGCAATTCATGATTGCCGCGAGGAACGTCACCTTGGTGCGATAAGCGCCCCGCACGGCTCGGCGCGAACCGTCCGAGCCATGCCCAGATCGCGGCGAGGACACCCAACTGCAGCGCGAGCGCCCAAGTCCAGCCGAGGAGATCGCCGAGAACGGCCTCACCATGCGACGGTAGCCGTTCCCACCCACTCATGTGCAGGCTCGCCCAGAATGATCCGGCGACGAAGAAGGCAAGCACGATCAACATCCTCGCGCTTCCACCGCCGGCCGCGAACAGCGCACCGGAGCCGCAGCCTCCGGCAAGCTGCATGCCGATACCGAACATGAACGCGCCTGCCACGACCTGCACGCTTACCGGCGCGAACGCGCCTGAAACCGGTTGCCCGAAGGCGGAACCCGCCGCCAGCACCGGGGCGAACAATACGGTGGCGAGGGCCAGCATCAGAATCTGCGCCCGCACGCCTGCGGTGTCGCGGTACAACAAGAATTCCCGGTAGGCCGAGGTAAAGCCGAACGACGTCAAAAGCAGCACAGCACCGAGCGCCATCCCAAGGAAGAGGAGGGCGGGCATGCGCCAGCCCTGGCCCGTCAGCGCGAACAGCAACAAGCCGACCGAGGCGAGCGCGGCGGCA
>DASWIC010000302.1:0-4712 GCA_036397875.1 Burkholderiales bacterium | reverse complement strand
CAGGCCAATCCCGACCTGCTGCGCGTCAATCCGATCGGCAAGATACCGACCTTGATAACGGATGACGGCACGGTGTTGTTCGACTCCACCGTCATCTGCGAGTACCTCGACAGCCTTCACGCGGGGACAAGGCTCTTTCCGCAGCAGCCGGAGCGGCGCTGGCAGGCCCTGCGCTGGCACGCGCTGGGCGATAACATGCTGGACAACCTGATTCTGTGGCGCAACGAGACCCTGCGCCCCGATGCGCAGCAGTCTCCCGAAAAACCTTCTCGCAGCGGCCTTCGATGATGCATACCCTGCCGGTCGACGCATGATGACGGCGGCAGCGCCCGTCATCCGCAGCATCATCGAGCGCGGAGACGTGCGTGTCGAGCTGCTGGCGCAGGGGACCGGTCCCCCGGTCGTGATGATCCCGTCCCTCGGCCGCCCGGCGCAGGACTTTGACGACCTGTCGCGGCGCCTCGCGGACGCCGGCTACCGGGCGCTGCGGCCCCAGCCCCGCGGCATCGGCGGCAGCGCCGGTCCGATGACCGGCATCACGTTGCACGATTTCGCCCGCGACGTCGCGGCCGTGATCGGGAAGAACGGCGGGGAACCGGCCGTCGTGGCCGGCCACGCGTTCGGCAACTTCGTCGCGCGCACCACCGCGGCTGATTTCCCCGCGCTGGTGAGGGCGGTGGTGTTGCTCGGCGCGACCCACGTGTGGCCCCTGCCGCCGGAAGTGCGCGCATCCATCAACAAGACGCACGACATGCGGCTCCCCCAGGAGGAACGCATACGATGCATGCAGCACGCGTTCTTCGCGCCGGGCAACGACCCGCGCGTCTGGCTGGATGGCTGGCACGAAGTGGTCATGCTCGCGGAACGCGCGGCGACTGAAGCGACGCCGCGGGAAGAGTGGTGGCACGCCGGCACCGCGCCCATACTCGACGTGCAACCGGCGCATGACGTGATGACGCCCCCCGAGAGCCGCAACCGCTACCGCGACGAGTTCGGCGTCCACCGCGTGACCATGACCCTGATCCCGGGTGCTGGCCATGCCCTTCTCCCCGAGCAGCCGGAGGCAGTAGCGCGAGCCGTCCTCGCGTATTTGAAGCAACTCGATTGAGGGCAAACAACGATGGCATCGTATTCGTCATTCCCGCGAAGGCGGGAATCAAGTGACGACCCCCCATCCTACCTTCCCCCGCAAGGGGGGCAGGGGATACCCGTCTTCACGGGGATGACTTGAAGCATGCCTGACCAACCAGCCCCAAAGCCCCGGACCGACCTTTCGCGGTTTCTCAACCCGCGCGGGATCGCGGTGGTCGGCGTTTCAAGAGACCCCGGCCGCATCGGCGGTCAGGCGCTGAGGCTGCTGACCGATTTCGGCTACCCGGGAAAGATCTACCCCGTCAATCCGAAGTACGGCGAGATCAAGGGGCTCGCCTGCTACCCGGACCTCGCCGCCGTGCCGCAGCCGTGCGACGTCGCCCTCATCGCGCTGTCCGCGCCCCAGGTGGCGGGCGCCATCGAGCAATGCGGTCGCGCGGGCATCCCGTTCGCGCTGGTGCTTTCCAGCGGCTTCAGCGAGGTCGGCGACGCGGGAAAATTGCTGCAGGAAAACCTGGTCGCGGCGGCGCGCGCGGCCGGCGTGCGCATGGTCGGGCCCAATTGCCTCGGGCTCCTCAACCTGCGGGACAACGCCCGCATCGGCTTCGGTGGCACGGCGCAGCTGAAGACGCTGAAGCCCGGGCCCATGGCCATGGTCACGCAGAGCGGGGGATTCGGCTTCGGGGTCATGGCGGCGGCCGCGCACTACGGCGTCGGCTGCAGCTACGCCGTCTCCTCCGGCAACGAGGCCGACCTGACGCTACTCGACTGGGTCGCCGACCTGATCGAGCGGCCTGAAGTGGAGATCGTCGTCGCTTTCATGGAGGGGGTCGACGACGGCCGCCGGCTGATCGAGCTTGGCAGCCGCGCGCTCACGCTCGGCAAGCCGATACTGGCGTGGAAAGTCGGCAACACCGACATCGGGGCGAGGGCCGCGACCTCGCACTCGGCGCGCATGACCGCAGGCTACGCGCTCTATCGCGCGGCGTTCCGGCGCGGGGGGCTCACCGAGATCCGCGACGTGGACGATCTCATCGACGTCGCGAAAGCGTTTACCATTCGCAAGCTCCCCCGCGGCAACCGCGTCGGCGTGCTCACGCTCTCGGGCGGCGCCGGGGTGCTGCTCGCCGACCGGTGCGTGGAGGAAGGGCTGCAGCTCCCGGCGCTGGCGGAGGCCACCACCCGGAGGCTGCGGGAGACGCTGGTGGAGTTCGCCTCGGTCGGCAATCCGGTCGACGCGACCGCGCACGGCTACAACGACAACTTCGCGGGCTACCGCGCGGCGATCGAGCTCGTGCTGGCCGACCCCAACATCGACCAGGTGGTCGCGCGCGTTCCGCGCGGGCGCGCGGCCGGGCCGTGGTCGAAGGCGCTCGTCGAGACGTTGCGCGGCACCGACAAGCCGGTAGTGCTCAACTGGCCGACCTCGCCCGACGACAACGGCGAGGTGCTGGCGTGGCTCGAGCAAAACAACGTCCCGTGCATCCTCGGCGCGGGCCGGGCGGTACATGCCCTTGCCGCGCTGACCGACTTTGCCAGGAAGCGGGACGAGCACCGGAAACGGGAACAGCGCCCGTTCACGCGCATCGGCATCCGGCAGGCGCTGCAACTGCCGGCCGGGTCCGGGACGCTGGGCGAGCGCCGCTCCAAGCAGTTGCTCGAGGGCTACGGCATTCCGGTGATCCCTGAAGTGCTGCTCGCGCCAGCGCAAGTCGAGGCCCTGACGTCGTCCCCTCTTCCCTTCCCGGTTGCGGTCAAGATCGAGTCCCCCGATCTTCCGCACAAGACCGAAGCGGGCGCCGTCCGTCTCGGCGTGCGTGACCTCGCGGGCCTCAAGCAGGCGGCGCGCGAGGTGGTGGCCGCCGCCGCGGAGCACACTCCGGGCGCGCGCATCGAGGGCGTGCTGGTCCAGGAGATGGCTGCCGGGCTCGAAACCATCGTCGGGGCGGTGAATGACTCGACCTTCGGTCCGACCGTAGCATTCGGGCTGGGTGGCATATTCACCGAGCTGCTGCACGACGTGACGCACGCCTTCGCGCCCTTCGACGCCGAAACCGCGCGTGAAATGATCGGAGAAGTCAGGGGCGCGGCGCTGCTCACCGGCTATCGCGGGCGCCCCGCGCTCGACGTCGCCGCGCTGGCCGATGCGCTTGCCCGCGTATCCCAGCTCATCGCCGACCATGCTGACCGCATCGCCGAGATCGACGTGAATCCCCTGTTCGTGCGGGAGAGCGGCGTCGTCGCGGCCGACGCCCTGATCGTGCTGAAGTAATCCCCCCTACCTCCCTTTGGCAAAGGGGGGAGACATGCAATCCCCCTAACCCCCCACTTTGACAAAGGGGGGTGCGTGAAATCCCCCCTACTCCCCTTTGACAAAGGGGGGAAGACACGTACGTGTCGGGGGGATTCAGGGGCCGAAGGCCCAGGGATGGAGCGCGTAAATGCCTACGGCCGCCGCCGCGCCGATCGCGAGCGCAATCCAGGGCAGCTCGCGCCAGATGAGGCGATTGCGGCCGGCCACAATCGCGCCGCACGGCCAGAACGAGGTTTCGGCGAAGAACTGCCCGAGCCGCGCCTCCTCGGTCGCGTGCTTGCGCGCGTCCTGGTGGGCGGCGCCGGCCAGGCTGAACGCCAGCAAGCCGCCGAAGAACACGACGTCGGTCACGAATCCGTTGAGCAGCAGGTGGGAAAACGCCCAGAGCGCGATTCCCATGAACAACGGGTGACGCGTGATCCGCGTGAGCCCGCGCGCGCCCCACGCCTGCTTGATGCCCACCAGCGCCGGGCTCGGGTGGAGCACCCCCGCGACGATCACCGCGATCCCGAGCACCGCCAGCAGCATGGCGAGCGGCCGCACGCCCGGCGCGGCGGCGAGACTCCACATCACGCCGCCGGCATGGCGGTTGCCGAGGTAAGCCCAAACCAGTGGAACGAAGGTCGCGAAGGCAACGAGGGCGTAGAGACCGACGAAGCCCTTCTCACCCAGCCGGTTGATCAGCGTGCCGCGCACCGGGAGGGAGGACAACACCATGTGGGTGCCGGCGAACAGTCCCCACCAGAACGCGATCCACGCAGCAGCGCCCATACTTCCGACTTCTACCTTAGGATCTCCCCTCGTCCTTCATCCTCGAGCCGGTTCCGTCGCTGGTCACGCTCCGCGGCTGGACGCGCCGGATGTCGCGCGCCATCTTCACCGCGGTCTCAACGCCGCGATAGTAGCCCGGGATGTAGGAGGTCTCCTGGTAGCCCCGCATGCGGTAGAAGGTGCGCGCGGCGAAATTGTTGGAGCGCAGCTCGAGGTTGATGTTGGCGATCCCGGCCGTGAGCGCTGCTTCTTCCAGCCACGCCATCATCTGCGTGCCGATGCCGCAGCGCTGGTGCGAGGGCTTCACCCCGAGCAGCGACAGGTGCGCGGCGGAGTCGCCAAAGTCCATGATCGCGAACGCGACGAGGTGCTGCCTGACGTCCGCCGCGAGCACGTTCGTATCACGCGCGCGGATCGCCTTCGCCACCCGCTCCGGCGGCCAGGTCCACCCGCGCAGCCCGACCTCGATCAGATAGCGCGACATCACCGCGATTTCGTAGGCGTCTGCGGGAGTGGCCAGTCTGATCTTGGGGGT
>DASWIC010000301.1:0-9274 GCA_036397875.1 Burkholderiales bacterium | reverse complement strand
GAATTCGAACATCACCGGCTTGTCGTGGCGGGGGGACACGAACTCCGCGCCGTACTTCGGCATGCCGATCGCCGCGATCTCGGCTGCGACGCCCAGCCGCTCGAACAGCGGCATGTTGAAGGGCAGCAGCGATTCGCCGATGTGGAATCGCGGATGGCGCGACTTCTCGAGCAGCACGACGTCGCGCCCGCGCTCGGCGAGCAGAGCGGATATCGTCGATCCGGCGGGGCCACCGCCGATCACCAGCAGGTCACATCGGTTATCCGCCATCACGCCGCTCGTTCGGGCCCATTATAGAGAATCGCAAGCCACTATTCCGGCACCAGCCAGGCCAATGTCACGCCGCCCGCGTTCTCGACCGCCAGCGCGCGCCACAGCCAGTCGAGCAGGGGCCGTGCCTCGGCCTCGAAGCGCCACGGCGGATTCACGACGAGCATGCCGCAGCCGCGCCTCGAGAGCGCCCAGTCATCGGGCCGGATCGCGAACTCCATCCTGAGCACCTTGCGGATGCCGGAACGGACGACGTCGCGCGCGAAGCCGCGCATGGCGGCCGGCTCCATCAGGGGATACCACAGGGCGTAGATGCCGGTCGGCCAGCGGCGGTGAGCGTCCTTCAGCGCCCGCGTAACGCGCCGGAACTCCCCGGACCGGTCGAAGGACGAGTCGAGCAGCACGAGGCCGCGCCGCTCCGCCGGCGGCAGAAACGCCTTCAGCGCCTCGTAGCCGTCCATGTGATGCACTGCCACGTGGCGCGCGCGCCCGACGACGGCCTCGAGCTCGGCGCAGTCCTTGCGATTAAGCTCCACAAGCACGACGCGGTCGCCCGGCCGGCGCAGCTTCAGCGCGATCAACGGTGAGCCGGGGTAGTAGCGCAGCCGGCCTTTCGGGTTCTCGGAACGCACGGCGTTGAGGTAGGGCGCGAGCGCCGCGGGGAAATCCTTGCGATCCCACAGCCTTCCGATGCCGGTTTCGAACTCGCGTGTCTTCCACGCCCACTCGTGCGCGAGGTCGTAGCGCCCGGTGCCGGCGTGCGTGTCGAGGTAGCAGTAGGGCTTGCCCTTGCCGGCGAGCGCCACGAGCAGCCGGGTGAGCAGCGCATGCTTGAAGACGTCGGCAAAGTTGCCGGCGTGGAAGAGGTGCCGGTAGGCGAGCACTTAGAGCTTGTCGTACTTGGTGGCCCTGCCCCGGGACTTGTGCACGGGGTATTTCCTGGCGTTGAGCGCGAGCTTTCTCTCGCATGCCGCCGCGAGGTCGATGTCGAGCTTGTCGCAGAGGCGCAGGAGGAAGAGCAGCACGTCGGCCGCCTCCAGCGCCACCTCGGCGCGCGCGTCCCGCGGCAGGCGCGCCGCCTGCTCGAACGTGAGCCACTGGAAGTGCTCGAGCAGCTCGCCGGCCTCGCCCGCCAGCGCCATCGCGAGGTTCTTGGGGTTGTGGAACTGCTCCCAGTCACGCTCGGCCGCGAATTGCGCGAGCCGCACGCGAAGGCGTTCCAGGCGGTCGATGGTCTTGGTCATGGCGCGGCCCTTCATCTCATCCGGTCTCTGCATTCTACCGGGGGGCATAGAATACCGGGCTCGGAGTCCTGCCATGTCCTTGCTGATCCACGCGACCGTCACCGTTACCGGCGAGAACGATGCGCTCGGCGCCTGCGAGGCGCGGCTGCGGCGCCTGCTGTCGAGCCAGTTCCTCAAGGACGAAGTCACCGAGCACCACGGCCAGGGCGCGCTCTGCTACGACCTCAAGACCGAGGGCGGCATTCCGTTTCCCGTTTTTGCGCAGGCCTCGCAGGAGTTTCCCGCACTCGAGTTCGTCGCCGAGTGGGTCAACGTGGCGGCCGGGGAGAAGGGACGCGCGACGCTCATCAACGGCCATGTCACCGGGCAGGAGAGCGAGCACGTGGCAACGCGCACGGGCGACGCGCACCCGGTCCACGTGGAAATCGCGCCGGCGGGCAGGCTCACGCTCGCATTGACGCTGTTCCGTGTGACGCGGGACGAATGGCGGGGCTACGCTCTTACCGCAACCCGAGATGCCCTGGTGCGCGTGGTGCGGGCACCGAAATCGGACGCGGTCGAGCTGTTTGCGACGGACGGCGGACCAGAATGGGCGCTCGCGTGGCGCGGCAGCCTATCCGCCGCACCGCTCAGCCCCGGCGCTGTGGAGCCGCCGATTGCAATCGAGGATGCGGTCTTCCGGGAGCTCGATCAGCTGGCGCGAGCCTTCGCTGCCGACTGGATCTGGTTTGCCGCGGCGGGGCGCGAGGACATCGCCGTCGAGCGCGAACGCTACGCTCGCTACGGTTACCCGGTGTCCGAGGCCAACGTGCGCACGACGAGGCTCCATCGCATGCGTGCCGCCGCCGGGGAGGGCGCTTCGCTCGTCCACAGCACGCTCGGGCACGACGATCTGTGGGTGAAGGAGCTCATACTCGCCACCTGGGCCGCGGAGACTTAATCAGAGCGTCGGCGGCGCCATCGCCGCAGCATCACGAACCCCCCGAGCATGCCGCCGAGATGCGCAAAATGGGCGACGCCGGCCTGCGTGCCGGTGACGCCGAGGTAGAGCTCGATCGCGGCGTAGACGATGACGAACACGCGCGCCGGCATCGGGATCGGCGGGAAGATCAGCATCACCATGCGGTGCGGAAAGAACATCCCGTAGGCGAGCAGCAGGCCGAACACGCCCCCCGAGGCGCCCACCGTGGGATAGGGCGGGCCCGCGGTGAGCGCCGACATCACCAGCTGCGCGATGGCCGCCGAGAGCACCGAGACGAGGTAGTAGGTGAAATAGCGCCGGACGCCGAGCACCCGCTCGACTTCCGAGCCGAACATGAAGAGCCCCAGCATGTTGACCAGGAGATGCAGGCTGTTGCCGTGGAGAAAGCTGTAGGTCACGATCTGCCATGGCAGAAACCCCGGGGGCGTGTCCGGCCCGGTGAAGGTGGGTGCCCCGAACGGCCACAGCGCGAACCAGATGATGAGCGAGTCGTCCGCGAAACCCTGGACGAGAAAGACCGCGAAATTCGCGATCAGGAGGGCGCGCGTGACGGGCGGGAGGGAGCCAAACATGGCGGCAGCCGGTCAGGCGAATCCGCGACCGGCGCTGAGGATCGGGAGCATCGCGGGCGATGATAACGCTAGTGGTAGTACTCGGCTTTCGCGCCCGGCGGGGGCGAATAGCGGAAATGCCCGCGCTTGAGGATGGCGTCCGTGCCGCCATGCTTCTCGATGTGCGCCCGCTGGTCCGCGCGCGCCAGCCGGTCCATCGCCTCCGGGTCCACGACCGTGCGCAGGCGCCGCTCGCACTCGGCAATGGTTTCCCGGTGAGCCGGGTCGCCGGCAAGGTCCCTGCGTTCGTGCGGATCGGCTTCGAGGTCGAATAACATCGGTGCCAGACCCACGTAGTGGATGTACTTGAACCGGCCGTGCCGGATCATGTAGGACGCCGTGATCGCGCCGGCGGCATGATACTCGGAGAGTATGGTGCGCTCGGGTGCCATGCCCCGCGCAATATCGAGCAACGAGACGCCGGGCAGATCGCGGTCGCGGGAATCGAGCCGTGCGCCCAGCGCGTGGATGGCAGTCGGGAAGCCGTCCGCGAGCGTCACCGGCGTATCGCACACCTTGCCCGCCGGCACGTCCGGCCCGGCCATGATCAACGGGATGCCCGCCGATTCCTCGTACATCGTCGATTTCCCCCACAGGCCGCGGGTGCCCAGGTTGTCGCCATGGTCGGTCGCGTAGATGACGCGGGTATTCTCCGCCAGGCCGGCCTCATCCAGGGCCCTCAGGATCTTGCCGATGTTGTCATCCAGAAACGACACCAGGCCGAAGTACGCCGCGATCGCCCGCCGCACCATCGGCGCGTCGAACGGCTCGTCGAAGCAGAGGCACTTGCGCATGGCGTCCAGGAACGGATGGCGCGGGCGCTCGGCCTCGCTGTAGAGCTCCGGCCACGGCACCCGGGCTTCCGGGTAGAGGCTGTAGAACTGCGGCGGCGCGATCAACGGAAAGTGCGGTGACACGAATCCGACGTAGAGCGCCCACGGCTTGTCGCGGTGCTCTGGCGCGGAGCGCTTCAGCCATTGCGCGGCCGCCTCGGCGATACTGCGGTCGTACTGCGTGTATTCGGATTCGCCGGGACCCGCCTCGGGACCGAGCTTGAGCGACCCCGTACGGCGCGGCAACTCGTCGCGGATCAGCCCCAGGAGGTCGCCAATACCGTTGGCGATGTGGAGAGGGAGAATTTCCTCGTTGAAGCCGTTCTCCCGCGGCTTCGAGTCCTGGTAGTGCAGCTTGCCGACCGCCGCCACGTGATGTCCCTGCTCCATCAGCCGGTGTCCCCACGCCGGCGCCTGCCCCCGGTAGGCGATCGCGTTGTCCCAGCAGCGCACCTGGTGCACGTAGCGCCCGGTGGCGAAGCTCGCCCGTCCCGGCACGCAGACCGGGCAGTTGGTGTAGGCGCTGGTGTAGCGCGTGCCGCGCGCCGCCAGGGCGTCGAGATGCGGCGTCTTCACCATGGAATGCCCGTAGCAGCCGAGCACGCGCTTGCTGTGCTCGTCGGACAGGATGAATAGCAGGTTGGTCGGTTTCACGGGTCGGGATGCCGGGCTCGTGGATTCTATGGACGCGGGTCGGGGGGCGTCAACGCACCCGCGCATCGGCGGGCGGGAGCGTGGAGTACGCGGGGCATGGACGCGATCTCAGGATCATGCCTTGAGGTACGGGGAATCAACGATTTATCGATCGGAGACGCCAAAATTGGGAGCGCTTCTAGTATGATGCACGCATGATTATTTCCACCGGAGGACGGTAATCATGGCCGAAACGACCGACGCGGTGCTGGATCCACCCCTCGAGGATATCGATCTCGCAGCCAGCACGGAGCTCGAGTACGCCGGATTCTGGAGCCGGGTCGCCGCCCTCATCGTCGACAACGCGGTCGTCACGATCTTCGGGCTCGCGCTGCTGATCGCGGCGGGGCTTGTCGGCGAGGGCGCGGTGGTCATCGCCAATCTGCTCTACCTCGTCATCGCGATCCTCTACTGGCCGCTGATGGAAAGCTCGGAGCGGCAGGCGACGATCGGCAAGCAGCTGCTCGGCATCCAGGTCGTCGATGCCAACGGCGCGCGGCTCAACTTCGTGCGCGCGCTGCTCCGGAACCTCGCGAAGATCCTCTCCTCGCTCCCGTTCGGCCTCGGCTTCCTGCTTGCTGCCTTCACCGCGAAGAAGCAGGCGCTGCATGACCTGATCACCAAGTGCCTGGTGGTGCGCGCGGGCCCGTCGCGTTTCATGAAGGCGGTTGTCGTTACCGTCGGCGCGCTGCTGATCTCGATCTTCGGCGGCTATTACTACGTCACCGAGTTCTATCTGCCCCAGATGGCCGAGGACATGGGGCGACCGATGGAAAAAGGCATGAAGCCGGCTCAGGTTGCGAAGCCCAAGGCAGTCCAGCCGCCCGTGGCGAAAGCGCCGGCGCCTGCCGCGCAGCCCGCGCCGGGAGCGGCGGCACCTGGCGGCCCTAAGCCGATGACGCCGCAGGAAATCGCGGAGTTCGAGAAGAAAATGCAGCAGGCGAAGCCCGTTTCACCGGCGCCCAAGCCCGCTCCCGTGGCCGTCGCAAAACCGAAGCCGGAATCCGCGCCGGTGGCCGCGGCCGCCGCGAAACCGAAGCCGGCCGCGGTGGAAGTCCCGAAACCTAAGCCGGCGGTGGTGGATGTCCCGAAACCGAAGCCGGTGCCGGCACCGGCCGCGGAGGCTCCCGCAGCAAGCGCGCCGGTACCGCCCGCACCCGCACGTCCCGTCGAACCGCGGGCGCCCGCCGCACCCCCTGCGGTGGCCCCGGGTTTGTCCTCGCGGATCGTGCGGTCGCCCAAGTTCAACGACGTGATGACTTGCGTGATGTTCCGGGATGCCCCGGCCCTCGCCGAGCTGCTCGAGTTGGGCTGGTGGGTGGACCGGCCGGACTCGAATGGGATTACCCCGCTCATGGCCGCGGCCTGGAACGGCGATCCCGCGATGGCGCAGCTTCTGCTCAAAGCCGGCGCGGATCCCAATCGCCGCGCTCCCGGCGGCTCGGTGCTGGAATATGCGGGCCGGAGCGAGAATGCCCTGGTGATCCAGATGCTGAGGAGCAGCGGGGCCCGCTGACAGGCTACCTGGAAACGAGTGGGCCCGGGCAAGCCGTCATTCCCGTGGAGACGGGAATCCAGTCATCAATGAGCAATGGGGCCCGCGGTCCCGGGAGCGGGTGGTTCGTCCTCGCGGGCGCGGCGGCGTCGTGTGGGGTCCTCGCCGCCGCAGGGTTGATCGCGTGGCTCGTGCTGACCTGGGAGGAAGGCACCCAGTTCCTCGCGCCGGGACGCCAGGCGCTGACGCTCAGAACCGGGAACCACGTGCTCTGGAACGACCACGTCACGGTGTTCGAGGGGCGCAGCTACCATTCCTCCAGGACGCTTCCCGACGGACTGCAAGTCGCGGTCACCGGCGGCGACGGCGACATCGCGCTGCGAAGCGCTTCCGGCGCGACCACCAAGGGCTCGAACACCGAGCGGGTCGCGGTCATGCAGTTCGACATCGCGCGGCCGGGGCGCTACGAGATCGCGGTGCTGGGGGACTTCCGACCGCGCGTGTTTTCAGTGGGGCCGGATCATGTCGGCGCGGTGCTGTGGACGATATTCGGCGCGATTGCCGCTCTGTTCGTCAGTTTCGGCGCAGGCATAGGGATCGCAGCGTGGGCGTTCATCCGGCGCGAGCAGGCGAGAGAGGCGGCGCCGCGCGCCGCGCCGGCGGCACCCGTGGCGGGCGATACGCGCGAATCGGCGCTCAGGCGGCTCACCATGATCGTCTACGTGCTCCAGATCGCCAGCATCGTCGTCGGCATCACGCTGATCGCGGCCGTCATCATCAATTACGTGAAGCGCAGGGATGTCGAAGGCACCTGGCTCGAATCGCACTTTCGCTGGCAGATCCGCACCTTCTGGTACAGCCTGCTGTGGTTCGGCGTGGGACTCGCGCTGCTCGTCGTCGTCGTCGGGATCTTCGTCCTGATGGCGGCGGCGATGTGGCTGCTCTACCGGGCGATCAAGGGCTGGCTCGAACTCGAGGAGCGCCGGCCGATGTACGCCTGAGCAGGGCTTGCGCATAGCGTTGAGCATCCGCTATCGTCGAACTCCCCTCCTGCCCGAGGAGGGGTGGCACCGGAGGTGACGGGGTGGTGGGAGAAAACGTGCCTGCACGCACAAAACTGAAACCGAAGACGGGAATGCGAAAAGGCCTCACTGCCTACGGCGACGAGGAGTTCTCGCTCTTCCTGCGCAAGGCCTTCATCAAGGCGATGGGCTATTCCGACGACGCGCTGGAGCGGCCCATCATCGGCATCACCAATACCTTCAGCGGCTTCAACGCCTGCCACCGCACCGTGCCCGAGCTGATCGAGGCAGTGAAGCGCGGCGTCATGCTCGCGGGCGGGCTGCCGGTCGAGTTCCCGACGATCACGCTGCACGAGTCCTTCGCGTACCCGACCAGCATGTATTTGCGCAACCTGATGGCGATCGACGCCGAGGAGATGATCCGCGCGCAGCCGCTCGACGCGGTCGTGCTGATTGGCGGCTGCGACAAGACCGTGCCCGCGCTCCTCATGGGCGCGGCGAGCGCCAACGTGCCCGCAATCCTCATGGTGACCGGGCCGATGATCACCGGGGACCACAAGGGCGAGCGGCTCGGCGCCTGCACCGACTGCCGCCGCTACTGGGGCAGGTTTCGCGCCGGCGAGGTGGACGAGCAGGAGATCAACGCAGTGAACGCCCAGCTCTGCCCCTCCGCCGGCACCTGCATGGTCATGGGCACCGCCTCCACCATGGCGCTCTGCTCCGAAGCGCTCGGGATGATGGTGCCGGAGAGCGCGTGCATCCCGGCGGTGATGGCCGAGCGGATGCGCAATGCGGAGGCGACCGGGGCGCGGGCGGTGGCACTGGCAAAGGAGCGGCTCACTCCCGACAAGATCATGACGCCGGCGGCGTTCGAAAACGCGCTCCGCATGCTGCTCGCGATCGGCGGATCGACCAACGGCATCGTGCACCTCGCAGCGGTCGCGGGACGGCGCGGCATCGCTGTAGACCTTGCCGCCTTCGATCGCATGGGCCGCAAGACGCCCGTGCTCGTGGATCTCAAGCCCACCGGCCAGCACTACATGGAGGACCTCTACAAGGCGGGCGGGGCAGCGGCCATCCTGCGGGAACTGAAGCCGCTGCTCAATCTCGACGCACTGACCGTGACCGGAAAGACTCTTGGAGAGAACATCGCCGCCGCGCCGCCGCCTTTCCCGCAGAAAGTGGTGCGCCCGCGCGCGAACCCGATCTTTCGTGAAGGCGGCATCGCGCTGCTGCGCGGCAATCTCGCGCCCGGCGGCGCAATCATCAAGCAATCAGCAATGGACCCGAAGCTCATGCGTCACGAGGGCAGGGCGGTGGTGTTCGAGTCGCTGGAAGACCTGGCGAACCGCGTAGACGACCCGAAGCTCGATGTCGCGGCGGGCGACGTGCTGGTGCTGAAGAGCGCGGGGCCGAAAGGCGCGCCCGGCATGCCGGAGGCGGGCTATATCCCGATCCCGAAAAAGCTCGCGCAGAAGGGCGTGAAAGACATGGTTCGCATTTCGGATGCGCGCATGAGCGGGACGGCCTTTGGCTCGATCGTCCTGCACGTGACGCCGGAATCCGCGGCGGGCGGCCCGCTCGCGCTGGTGAAAAACGGCGACCGTATCCGGCTCGACGTTCCGGCGCGCAAGCTGGAGCTCAAGGTGAGAGCGGCCGAGCTCGCGAAGCGCCGCAAAGCCTGGCGCGCACCGCCCGTCCGTCCGGAGGACCGGCGCGGCTACCGCAAGCTGTTCCTCGGATCCGTCACGCAAGCCGACCGCGGCTGCGATTTCGACTTTTGCGTACCCGAGGTCAAGACGCGCGTCCCGCGCGCGAAGAAATGACTCCGTGACGTAGTGACGCTCCTGCTCGCACCCGGCTCGCGGTGCTCGCGCCCCAATTCATCAAGGAGGGCGACCTCGTCAAGATTGAGGTCGCGACTGGCAAGTACCTGGAGCGCGTGAGGCGCGAGGGAAGGAAGGTCTAGTCAGAGAATCGCCTCGATACGCTCCCGGCTCTCCAGCTCGGCGGCGAATTCCCGCAACTCGGGGCCCAGCACATCGCGCGCGGACACGACGCCCAGCGGCGATCCGTTCTCCACGACCGGCACGTGACGGAAGCCGCCCTCGTGCATCAAGTGCA
>DASWIC010000300.1:0-5427 GCA_036397875.1 Burkholderiales bacterium | reverse complement strand
CCGACCCAGCGGCTGAATATCGAAATGAAGCGCGTCGAGCCGGCTCTCGCGCAGCCGCTCTGCGCGCTGATTCGCCGCTCCGGAATGACGCATCGGGTGCTGGTCGCATCGATGGACGTCGAAACGATCGAGGCGTTCCGGCGGGCCTGCCCGGAAGTCGCCACGTCCATGAGCCGGCGCGAGGCGCTCGTCTTCTTCGGGCTCCAACGCGCCGGTCTCGATGCGGCTTACAGCCCGCCGGTCCAGGCCCTTCAGGTTCCCTACTGGTTTGGAGATCGCATCGTCCCCACCGCCGATTTCGTCACCGCGGCGCGCCGCCGCAACTTCAAGGTGCACGTCTGGACCATCAATGACGACGAGCGCCTGCGCGAGTTGATCCGGATCGGCGTCGACGGCGTCCTGACCGACCGGCCCGACCGGCTGCTCGCGCTGCTGGGCCGGCCCGCCAAGTCCCGCTGACGCGCTCGGCGCCCGCTCGGCTCGTCATTCCCGCGAAGGCGGGAATCTAGTAGCACCCTGACCCTTTCGAGAGAGCTTCCCTAGGCTCCCGCCTCCGCGGGAGCGACGGAGAATCCTCTCAACCGCACCATTTTCCATAACAAAATCAACGGGATTTTCTCTCATTAGCAGAGTAAGTCATCCGTAAGCAATCGGTAGGCGATCTGGAAGCGCCCCGGTCGCAGCATGTCCCCACGAGCCGCGGATCACCCGCTGCGATGAAACCGGACAGGAGGGGCACATGAAGACGAAGACCGATTCGCGACGCACTGCACCGGCCCAGTTGCCGCGCGACGCGCGCGCGGAAGCGATTCTCGAATTCGTGTTCAACGACGAAGAAGAGGCGCTCTGCAACGAGGATTTCGTGCTGAGCCACCAGCGCGAGATGCCGGCGGTCGAGGAATTTCTGCAGGAGATGATCGAGCTCGATTCGCGGTCCGCCACCGCCGGCTGGCACTAACCATTCATCAACCAGGAAAGGAGAGAACCATGAGTACTCGCAATGTCGTGCAATCTGCTTCGCGTATCACTTTGTTCCCGGCCCTCTCGAAGCGGCTGGCGGTCGTGGCGATTCTGCCGGCGCTCGCGCTGGCAGGCTGCGTCGCGGTCCCGGTCGGCTCGGGCCCGGACGGCAACCCGCACTGGGCCTACTACCCGCTCGGGGCGCCGATCGCGCCCATGCCCGGCGCGGTGCCGCCCGCTGTGACCCCCGGTGGACCGATGCCGGCCGTGCTGACCGTGCGGCTCTATCCGGCCAACGATCTCGCCAACCAGACCGGGGTGCTCACCGGCCAGGTGACGAACCTGATGAGCGGCAAGGGACGCTTCCAGTTCGCCTATCAGGGCGAGATGCTGGTCGGCGAAGCGACCCGCGTCTCCGGCGAGGCGCGCAGGGGCGTTGCGAGCGCCTACGGCGGCCGCGGCACATTCGCGCGCTGCGAGTACCAGATGAGCACACCGCTCATGGGCGCCGGCACCTGCACCTTCTCCAACGGCGCTGAATACCAGGTGCACATCGGCAGCTGACCGCGCGCACTGAAGCGCAACGCACGCGCCCCTTTGGGCTCCGGCCCCTTGGGGCGCGTCGCGTCGGAAGACCGGGGCGCGTGTGCTAACATCGTTTCACTTCTGCTGGCGGGGATCACCATAAGTTGGAAACGTCCGTCGCGAGGCAAATCAAGGCCGGCACCACGTCCGTCAGCGCGGATGCGCTGATCGAAATGCTGCGCGAACTCGCCGCGGAACTGCACCCCTCCCGCGCGGCCATCCCGGCGTCGCTCGACGCGCGGCTCGAGCAGGGATACGGCTTCGACAGCCTCGGCCGGGTCGAACTCTTCCTGCGCATCGAGCGCCGGTTTGGCGTGAGCCTGCCGGAAGCGGTCATGGCGGAAGCCGAGACACCGCGCGATCTGCTGCGCGCGATGCTCGCGGCGGGACCCGCGCACCTGGCACAGGCCGGCGGAATCGAGCGCGTCTCGGCGCTTGCCGTCGAGTCCGAAACGCCGGACGAAGCGGCGACGCTGCCGGAGGTGCTGGCGTGGCACGTGCAGCGGCACCCCGACCGGCCGCACATCGTGCTGCAGGACGAGGAAGGCGGCGAGCGCACCGTCACCTACGCCGAGCTCGACCAGGCCGCGTGCGCCATTGCCGCCGGCCTCGTCGCGCGCGGGCTCGAGCCGGGACGCGCCGTGGCGATCATGCTGCCCACCGGCGTCGAGTATTTTTTCAGCTTCTTCGGCATCCTGCTCGCCGGCGGCGTCCCGGTGCCGATCTATCCGCCAGCGCGCGCTACCCAGGTCGAGGATCACCTGAGGCGTCACTCCCGCATCCTCTCGAACGCGCTGACCCGGGTGCTGATCACTGTCGCGCAGGCAAAACCGCTCGCGCTGCTGCTGAAGCCGCAGGTGGACACGTTGCAGGAGGTGGTGACTCCGGAAGAGCTGATGCGGCCGGGCGCGCCCGCCGCGGTTCATCGCGCGAACGCGCAGGACATCGCGATGCTCCAGTACACCTCCGGCAGCACCGGCAATCCCAAGGGCGTGGTGCTCACCCACGCCAACCTGCTCGTCAACATCCGCGCCATGGGCCGCGCGCTGCGGGTCACGCCGGCGGATGTCTTCGTGAGCTGGCTGCCGCTCTACCACGACATGGGCCTGATCGGCGCGTGGATGGGCAGCCTCACCTACGGCTTCAAGTACCCGGTGATGTCGCCGCTCACCTTCCTCGCGCGGCCCGAACGCTGGCTGCGCAGCATCCACCGCCACGGCGGGACCATCTCGGGCGGGCCCAACTTCTGCTACGAGCTGTGCCTGCGCCGGGTCCAGGACGCCGACGTCAGGGGCATCGATCTTTCCACCTGGCGCCTCGCCTTCAACGGCGCGGAGCCGGTCTCCCCCGAAACCATGTCGGCGTTCATACGGCGCTTCGCGCGCTTCGGCTTCAGGCCCGAGGCGATGACGCCGGTATACGGGCTCGCGGAGGCCACCCTGGGCGTCGCCTTTCCGCCAGCCGGCCGCGGCGTGAAGCTCGACCGTGTCGACAAGGATGCGTTCATGCGCGGCGGACACGCGGTGCCGGCGGAGGCGGACGGCGGGGACGCGCTCACATTCGTCGCATGCGGCCGCCCGATCCCGGGCCACCAGATCCGCGTGGTCGACGCATCGGGCAGCGAACTGTCGGATCGCGCGGAAGGCCACATCCAGTTCAGCGGGCCATCCGTCACTAGCGGCTACTACCGCAACGCGGAGGCGACCCGCCATCTCCTGCACGGCGAGTGGATGGACACCGATGATTTCGGCTACGTGGCGGAGGGCGAGATTCACATTACCGGCCGCGTCAAGGACACCATCATCCGGGCCGGCCGCAATATCCATCCCTACGAGCTCGAGGAGGCGGTGGGCAATCTCGACGGCGTTCGCAAGGGTTGCGTCGCGGTATTCGGCAGCCCCGACGCGCGCTCGGGCACCGAGCGCGTCGTCGTGCTCGCGGAGACGCGCGAAACCGACTCCGCGCGGCGGGAAGCGCTGCGCAGCCGGATCAACGACCTCGCGGTGTCGCACATCGGGATGCCGACGGACGACATCATGCTTGCGGCCCCGGGCACGGTGCTGAAGACTTCGAGCGGCAAGATCCGGCGCGCGGCGAGCCGTGAGATCTACGAGAGCGGAGGCGCCGCCGGCACGCGGGCGGTGTGGTGGCAGGTCGTGCGCCTCACGTGGTCGGCGCTGCTGCCGCAGGCGCGCCGCATCCTGCGCACCGTGCTCGACTGGCTCTACGGCGCCTACGCGCTGCTGCTGCTCGGCGTGATCGGCGCCCTGACGTGGGTTGCCTGCGCGCTCATGCCACGCACCGCGTGGAGCTGGCGGCTGAGTCATCACGCGGGCCGCCTGTTCCTCAAGCTGGCGGGGCTTCCCTTCACGGTGCGCGGCCTGGATCATCTGCCGTCGGGGCGCCCCTGCATTCTGGCCGTCAACCATCAGAGCTACCTCGACGGCCCCGTGCTCGCGTCCGCGCTGCAAACGCCCATGGTTTTCGTCGCCAAGCGCGAGTTGCTCGATCACTGGGTCCCGCGCATCTATCTCAATAGCATCGGGACCACCTATGTCGAGCGCTTCGATGCCCAGCGCGGTGTCGAGGACGCCAGCCGTTTTACCGACCTGGCGCGCGGAGGGCGGTCACTCATCGTGTTCGCCGAAGGGACGTTCCGCCGCATGCCGGGGCTGCTGCCGTTCCGCATGGGGGCATTCGTGATCGCGGCACAGGCAGGCGTCCCGGTCGTGCCAGTCACCCTCCGCGGCACGCGCTCGATCCTGCGGGACGGCCAATGGCTGTTCCGCCGCGGCCGCATCAGCGTGACCTTCAGCGTCCCGGTCGAGCCGGCCGGAACCGACTGGAGCGCGGCGATCCAGCTGCGCGATGCGGCGCGGGCGGAAATGCTGCGGCTGTGCGGGGAGCCCGACCTGAGCGAGGAGCCCGAGCTGTTGCCGAAGAAGCCTCCAACCGCGTGAGTCGTGGTTTGCCAGCATCATGATTTGCCGGTATCGTCGCGCGTTCCGATCGACGCTCCATCCCAACGGATAACCGATGACCGAACGCCGACGCCAGCATGCAAAGGCCTACGCCAATCCGTCGTTCCTGAACGGCAAGGAAGCCCGCGCGCTGCGCATCCTGGCGGAGTACCTCGAGCCGAAGAGCCGGTTCGAGCGCCTGCGCGTCGACGATACGATCGTGTTCATGGGCTCGGCGCGGGTGAAGCCGCGCGCGGAGGCCGAGGAGGCGCTGCGCCGGGCCGAAGGCGGTGACGGCGACCTCGAGGGCGCGCGCACTGCGCTCAAGATGGCGGCTTATTACGAGGCGGCGCGCGAGCTCGCCTTCCGCCTGACGCAGTGGTCGAAGGGGCTCGACGCGAACGAGCGGCGCTTCGTGGTGTGCACCGGCGGCGGGCCGGGCATCATGGAAGCGGCCAACCGGGGCGCGGCCGAGGCCCGCGGCATGAACGTCGGCCTCACTATCTCGCTCCCGGTCGAGGAGTTCGGCAACCCCTATGTCACCCGCGAGCTTCACTTCCATTTTCACTACTTCTTCATGCGCAAGTTCTGGTTCGCGTACCTTGCGAAGGCGGTGATCGTGTTCCCGGGGGGGTTCGGCACGCTCGACGAGCTGTTCGAGCTGCTGACGCTGGTGCAGACGCGCAAGATGCGCAAGCCGATGCCGATAGTTGTCTTCGGCACCGAATTCTGGCGGCAGGTGGTGAATTTCGACGCGCTCGTGCGCTACGGCACGATCGGTGCGCGCGACCGGGAACTGATGCATTACACCGATTCGGTGGACGACGCCTACGACTGGATCGTCCGGCAGCTCACCGAGTACGCCCTCGGGCAGCCCGGGCCCATGTTGTGACCACCCGGATCGTGATGGGCGGCTACGGCC
>DASWIC010000299.1:0-3873 GCA_036397875.1 Burkholderiales bacterium | reverse complement strand
GGCGTCGGGCAGGATGATGAAGCAGTTCGCTTCCGCCATCGAGCGCAGGATGCCGGAGCCCTGCTCGCCGGTCACGCGCACGCTCCAGTTGCCGCCGGCATCCTGGCTCAGCACTCCCCGCTGGAACTCGGTGCGGCCGGGTGCCTTCTTGAGGCTGGAGACGCACGGAACCCTGAACGTCGGCAGGGGCGGGACCGGGTCGCGACCGGAGAGCGCGAGCAAGGCGTCGCGGACGAACTGGTAGAACGTCACCATGACCGATACCGGGTTGCCCGGCAGCCCGAAGAAGTGCGCGGCTCCGATCTTGCCGTAGGCGAGGGGGCGCCCCGGCTTCATCGCAATCTTCCAGAACACGACCTCGCCCAGCTTGTTGAGGAGGTCCTTGACGAAGTCGGCCTCGCCGACCGACACGCCGCCGCTGGTGATGACGACGTCTGCGGCCGCCGCCGCGTCGTGGAACGCCTTTTCCAGCAGCTTCGGATCATCCCGCACCACGCCCATGTCGAGCACCTCGCAGCCGAGGCGCGTCAGCATGCCGTGGAGGGTGTAGCGGTTGCTGTCGAAGATCTGGCCTTCTCCGGGCTGCGTGCCGATCGAGACCAGCTCGTCGCCGGTTGAAAAGAACGCCACCCGCAGCTTGCGATAAACGGTGACCTCACCGATGCCAAGCGAGGAGATCAACCCGATCTCGGCGGGCCGAAGCGCCAGGCCGCGCTTCAACGCGACCTGTCCGACCTTGAGATCCTCGCCCGCGCGGCGCAGGTTCTGTCCCTTCTTGTGACCGGGGCCTACGGTGACCCGGTCCTTGTCGGCCTTGACGTGCTCCTGCATGACGATGGTGTCGGCTCCGGCCGGCACCACTCCGCCCGTCATGATGCGCACGCACTGCCCGGCTGCCACTGTCCCCTTGAACGGCGCGCCGGCGAACGAGCTGCCCATGCTCCTGAGGGCGACTTCGCCGTCGGGCTTGAGATCGGCAAAGCGCACCGCGTAGCCGTCCATCGCCGAATTGTCGTGGGCGGGCACATTGAGAGGGGAGACGACGTCCTCCGCCAGCACGCGTCCGAGCGCGGCGCGTATCGACAGCCGCTCGGTCGCCGTCACCGGCAGCAGGAAGCGCGCGATCACCTCGCGCGCTTTCGCGACGGGCATCGAATTCGGGTCGTAGTCGTCGGCGCAGCTCAGGTCACGCAGCTTCTCGACCGGATCGTTCATGACGGGTCCTCGGGAGAACGCATTGTACCGGAATGTCGTAACATTGAATCATGAGCGAAATCGTGCAGGCTTTCGCAGTCGCGGGCGCGATGATCCTCGGCTTTGACCCGAAGCTGATCGAGATCGTGCTATTGAGCCTCCGCGTCAGCCTCACCGCGGTCCTCGTCGCCAGCGTCATCGGGCTCCCGTTGGGCGCGGCCATCGCAGTGAGCCACTTCGCCGGCAGGCGGGCGTTGATCGTCGTGCTTAACGCGTTAATGGGCCTGCCGCCCGTCGTCGTGGGCCTGGTCGTGTACTTGCTGTTGTCGCGCGCCGGACCGCTCGGGGAGTTTGGCATCCTGTTCACGCCCGCCGCCATGGTGGTTGCGCAGACCATCCTGATCATGCCGATCGTCGCTGCGCTGTCGCGACAGGTGATCGAAGACGCCTGGCAGGAGTATAGGGAGCAGCTGCGCTCGCTCGGCGCGGGACCCCGCGTTTCGGCCTTGACGCTGCTGCAGGACGCCCGATTTTCGCTGGTGACCATCGTGCTGGCCGGCTTCGGGCGCGCGGCGGCCGAGGTCGGAGCGGTCATCATCGTCGGCGGCAATATCGACGGCGTCACGCGCGTCATGACCACCGCCATCGCGCTCGAAACCAGCAAGGGCGATCTCGCGCTTGCGCTCGCGCTCGGCGTGATCCTTCTCTCGCTGGTGCTCGCGCTCAACGCCACGGCCTACTGGGTCAAGGAAGCCGCGCAGCGGCGCTACGGCTGAGGAGCGTCCCGCATGCTGACCGACGCTCCCCCCTCACCCCCGCCCCTCTCCCGAGTGGAGAGGGGAGATTCGAGATGCGGACGCGTAAAAAGACGTCCGCGCGCATCCGGATAGAACGCGATGCTGCCGCTCGTGCTCGACCAAGTCTCGTTCGTGGTCAACGGCAGGACGCTCATCGACCGCGTGACCGCGGAGATCGGCGCCGGGCCGAGGACGATCATCCTCGGTCCCAACGGGGCGGGGAAGAGCGTGCTCATGCGCCTTTGCCACGGCCTGCTCGGCCCGACGTCGGGCAGCATCGTCTGGCGCGGGGAGAATGCCGGGCGGCAGCGTCAGGCAATGGTCTTTCAGCGGCCGGTCATGCTGCGCCGCTCGGCGCTGGCGAACGTGGTCTACGGAATGAAGCTTGCCGGCATCGCGCCCCGCGAGCGCGAGCTGCGGGCGCAGGACGTGCTCGAGGCGGTCGGGCTTTCGCACCTGGCGGAGCGGCCAGCGCGGATGCTCTCGGGCGGCGAGCAGCAGCGGGTGGCGCTCGCCCGCGCGTGGGCGCTCAATCCGGAAGTGCTGTTCCTCGACGAGCCGACCGCCAACCTCGATCCGGGCGCGGTGCGCGATATCGAGCGCATCATCGCCCAGATCCATGCGAGCGGCACCAAGATCATCATGACGACCCATAATCTCGGTCAGGCGCGGCGGCTCGGCGACGAGATCCTGTTCCTGTACCAGGGCCGGCTTGTCGAACGCGCGGCGGTGGAGCGCTTTTTCCGGGAGCCGGCGTCGCCCGAAGCGGCGTCGTTCCTCCGGGAGGAGATGCCATGAGCAGAAAGCTGTTGGTGTGCACATTGCTGCTGGCGTCGGTCGCGATGGCGTCCGGCGCAGGCGCCCAGACGCGCTTCATCACTGTCGCTTCCACGACCTCGACCGAGCAATCCGGGCTGTTCCGGCATCTTTTGCCGACGTTCGAGAAGAAGACCGGGATTCAGGTTCGCGTGGTCGCACTCGGCACCGGGCAGGCGCTCGACGTCGCGCGCCGGGGCGATGCGGACGTCGTGTTCGTGCATGCTAGGTCTGCTGAAGAGAAATTCATCGCCGAAGGCTACGGCGTGAAGCGGTTGCCGGTAATGTACAACGACTTCGTGCTGATCGGGCCGAAGTCCGACCCGGCGAAGATCGCCGGCGGCAAGGACACCCTCGAGGCGCTGCGCAAGATCAAGGCGGCGGCAGCGCCGTTCGTATCGCGCGGCGATCGCAGCGGCACGCACATGGCCGAGCTTGCCCTCTGGAAGCAGTCCGGCATCGACATCGTGGTGGAGAAAGGTCCGTGGTATCGCGACACGGGGCAGGGGATGGGCCCTGCTCTTAACACCGCATCCTCGATGAACGCCTACATCCTCGCGGACCGCGGCACGTGGATCTCGTTCAAGAACCGGGGTGATCTCGCGATCCTCGTGGAAGGCGACAAACGGTTGTTCAACCAGTACGGCGTGATCCTCGTGAATCCCGCGAAGCACAAGCACGTGAAAATGGATCTCGGTCAGGCGTTCATAGACTGGATCGTGTCGCCCGAGGGACAGAAGGCCATCGCGGATTACAAGATTGGCGGCGAACAGCTGTTCTTTCCCAACGCCAACGACCAGGGAGCGTGAGGGTTGCGCGCGTCCGAGGGGAGGAATAGGCTGTTGCGGCATGAATTCGCCCGTGCCATCAAGCACTTCGGAAGGAATGGCGCAACCCGCCGGCAGCACGAGGCTGCGCTTCGATCGGCGTGAGTGGGCCGGCGCTTTCGGCGACCTCGGTACCCTTGTTCCCTTCCTGCTCGCCTACGTCACCGTTGTCGGCATCGAGCCGGCGGGCATGCTGCTCGCGTTCGGCGTTGCGCTCGTAGCTGTGGGGGCGTACTACC
>DASWIC010000298.1:0-3372 GCA_036397875.1 Burkholderiales bacterium | reverse complement strand
CATCGGGGCGAACGAGCGCAGGCCCAGGGTCTGGAGAATTTCCTGCGCCACGATCACCTCACGGGTACGGTCCCCGCCCGGCTCGGGTGTGAGCGAAATCCGGATGGTGTCGCCGATGCCCTCCTGCAGCAACACCGCCAGCGCCGCCGTGGAGGCGACGATGCCCTTCGAGCCCATGCCGGCCTCGGTCAGGCCGAGGTGCAGCGGGTAGTCGCACCGGGCCGCGAGATCCCGGTAAACCGAGATCAAGTCCTGCACGCCGCTCACCTTGCACGAGAGGATGATCGCATCGTGCGCCAGGCCAAGCGCTTCGGCCTCGCGCGCGCTCTCGAGCGCGGACGCCACCAGCGCATTGCGGGTTACCACCGCGGACGCTTCGGGCTCGGCGCGGCGCGCGTTCTCGTCCATCATGCGCGAGAGCAGCTCCGGATCGAGGCTGCCCCAGTTGACGCCGATGCGCACCGGCTTGCCGTAGCGGCACGCAAACTCGACCAGGGTGGCAAACTGCTCATCGCGCCTTGCGCCGCGTCCCACGTTGCCGGGATTGATGCGCAGCTTCGCCAGCGCCTCGGCGCACGCCGGGTGCTGGGCAAGCAGGCGATGCCCGTTGTAATGAAAATCACCGACCAGGGGGACATGAATGCCCTGGGCATCGAGCTGATCGCGGATCACCGGCACCGCTGCCGCGGCCTCGGCGTTGTTGACCGTCACCCGCACGATCTCGGAGCCGGCGCGCGCCAGATCCGCTACCTGGCGGACGGTCGCGGCCACGTCCGCGGTGTCGGTGTTGGTCATGGACTGAACCACGATCGGCGCATCGCCGCCGATCGCGACGTGCCCGACCCGCGACTGGCGGCTCATGCGGCGCGGCGCCGGGCCGTGATCCGGATAGCACTTCATTGGAGCGTCAGCCGCGCGACATCGATCTTGGTGTGGCGCGCGAGGTCGATTTCTCTACCGGCGTAGGTCATCCGCACGCCCTGGGAATTGCCCACCACGATCTGCAGCGGCGGCAGACCGATCACGCGCCGCGTGGTGCCCGCCCGATTCAACTGCGCGAAGATGGTCTGGTCGTTGCGGTCGCGGACTTCCACCCACGATTCATCTTCGAAAACAAAATGGACCTCGCGGTCATCCGGGTGCGGGACCCGTTCCCGGGGCAACGAGGCGCCGACAGGTGCCGCCGCGGCCGCGGCTGCCGCCACCTGCGAAGGAGGCACCGCGGTGCCGACCGACTTTCTCGCCTGATCCTCCCGCGGTTTCTTGGCCGTTGCCACCGGCTGCGGCGGCTTTGCGGACGACGGCGCGGCGACCGGGCCTGATGGCGTCGCGACGGGCGCGCGCGGATCGCTGAAGTAGAACTCGTAGACGGCGAGCGCCCCGACAATCGCCGCCACGGCGAGGGCATATCGCCGCCAGCGTCCGGCGCCAGCCGCTGGAAACGGGATATCTCGCGACGGCGGGGTCTCCGGGCCGAGCGCGATCTGGGGCAGAGAGCCGCTGACCGCGCGGACCAGCTCGTCCGCGTCGAGCTTGAGCAGCCGCGCGTAATTGCGAATGAAGCCGCGCACGAAGATCGGCCCGGGCAGTTGCTCATACCGGCCGGATTCCAGGGCCTCGACCTGCCACACCGAGAGCTTCAGGCGCCGCGCGACGTCCGCGGTAGTCAGGTGCTGGGCCTGCCGCGCCTGGCTCAACTGCACGTTGGGGGCCGCGCCGCCCGCCTCGGGCGCCGCCAGCGGCCGCATGTCGCCTGCTTCCGTCATTCGTACTGGCCCGCGCGCAGCGCGCCAGCCTCTCGCGATTCCGGAAACCGGTTGCGCAGCTGCAATGCGTAGCTCGCCTCGGAATTTCGGTCCCCCAACCGGCGCTCGACGCGCACGCCGAGCCAGAGCATTTCCGCGGTCGCCGGCGCCACCTGCGACAGCCGGCCGAGATAGCGCTTCGTCTCGCCGTAATCGCCCCGCGCATAGGAAAGGTCCGCCATCTGGTACAGGGCCTGGGGCTGATTCGGCCGCACCTTGAGCGCAAGCAGAAAGAATTCCGCGGCGCCGGTCATGTCGCCGCTACGCCGCGCGCAGACGCCGGCGTTGACGTAAGAGCGCTCCGGCGCCGGGTACAGCGGGTTGCGCACCGCCAGCATGAAGTGCCGGATCGCCTCCCGCTCCTGCTTGCGCTGGCAGAGAAACATCCCGTAGTTATGGTGCGCGTCGGGATCGGAGGGGTTGATGCTCAACGCGCGCTCGAAGCTTTCCTCCGCCAGCCGGTCCTCCTTCAACTGGGCGTAAACGAGCCCCGCGAGATTGTGCGCCGGGCCGTAGTTCGCGTCGGCGCGCAGCGCTTCCTTGACCTCTTCGAACGCGACCCCCACGTTGCCGATATCAAAGTAGTTCGCCGCGAGCTCCGTGTGAATGCGCGCCCGCGCTCTTTCCGCGCTCTCGTCGCCGGTCGTGGGGAAAGCGGTCTGTGGGCCCGCATCACTCTCCGTATGCGTGGCGCAAGCGGAAAGAAACACACACGCCGCCACCGCCGCGACACCGGTCAGTTTCATCGCGGCAGCTCCTGCTGGCGGCTCTCCGTGCGGCGCGTCCGGTCCAGCACCCGCCCCGCGAGCTGGCCGCACGCCGCCGCAATGTCCTCACCGCGGGTCTTGCGAACGGTCGTGACCAGTCCCGCCTGCATCAGCACGTCGCGGAACCGGGCAATCGCCTCCGGGCTCGAGCGCTGGTAGTCGACGCCGGAGAATGGGTTGAACGGGATCAGATTGATCTTGCACGGCACCTCGCTCACGAGCGCGGCGAGCTCCCGTGCCTGGCCCACGCTGTCGTTCACGCCGGCCAGCATCACGTACTCGAATGTCACGAAATCGCGCGGCGCCTTCGAGAGGTAGCGCCGGCACGCCGCCAGCAGCTCCCGGATCGGATACTTGCGGTTGATCGGCACGAGCTCGTCGCGCAGCGCATCGTTGGGCGCATGCAGCGAGACCGCGAGCGCGACGGGGCAGGCTTCGCGCAGCCGATCGATCCCGGGCACGAGCCCCGCCGTCGACAGCGTGACACGCCGGCGCGAGAGCCCGTACGCGGAGTCATCGAGCATGAGCCGCATCGCGGCCACGACGTTCTCCAGATTGGCAAGCGGCTCGCCCATGCCCATCATCACCACGTTGCTGATCGGCCGCTCCTCGGTCACCCCGCGTCCGAGGCTGCCCACGGCGCTTTGCGCCGTCCTTAATCCTGGCGCCAAGGCGTCGCGCGATCGAAGAGCGCGTGATGCCAGCCAAAGCTGCCCGATGATCTCCTCCACCGTGAGGTTGCGGTTGAAGCCCTGCTTGCCGGTGGAGCAGAACGAGCATTCGAGCGCGCAGCCCGCCTG
>DASWIC010000297.1:0-2179 GCA_036397875.1 Burkholderiales bacterium | reverse complement strand
GCGCGGCGCGCTGCGACGCTAGTGGCATCACGACTCGCGCATGGCTGAGAACAGGCGAACGGCATTCGTGACGGGTGCGTCGCAAGGAATTGGCGCTGCGATCGCGCTCGCCCTCGCGCGCGACGGGTTCGACGTGGCGGTTTCCTCGACGCGCCCGGAGAAACTGGCGGCGGTCGTATCGGGGATTGAGGCGGCGGGCGCCCGCGCGGTGCGGGTGGCCCTCGACGTGAGGTCGCCGGAGCTCATCGACAAAGCAATGGCGCAGGTCGTGAGCGCCTGCGGTCACTTAGACGTGCTGGTCAACAATGCCGGTGTCCCGTTGAAAAAACCGGCGCTGGATGTGACGTCCAAAGATTGGCGGGAAGTCATCGACGTCAATCTCAAGGGGACATTCTTCATGAGCCAGCAGATGGGCCGGCACCTGGTGAAGGTCGGCAAGCCGGGCTGCATCGTGAGCGTCGCCTCCACCCACGGGCTGGTGGCGCTGGCGAGCCGCTCGGCCTACGGCATCGCCAAAGCTGCGGTCATGCAGATGACGCGGATGCTCGCGATCGAGTGGGCGGAGCACGGCATCCGCGTCAACGCAGTCGCGCCGGGCCGGGTGGACACGCCGACGCGCGCGTGGTCGGCCGGCGAGCCCGGCTATCGCGAATCGGCGCTTGCCCGCATACCGCTGCGCCGGTTTGGCACCGTCGATGAGGTCGCGGCGGCGGTGAGCTACCTGGTGAGCCCCGCGGCGCGGTACATCACCGGGCAGACGCTGGTGCTCGACGGCGGCCTCACAGCTTGCTGAGTTAAAGCTTCATATCGCGGATGAGCTTGGCCCACTGGGCGAGCTCGGAATGCACAAAAGCCTCGAATTCACGGGGGGGCTGGCCTTCGGCGGTTGTACCGTCGGCCGAGATCCGTTTCACGATCTCGGGGTCTTTCAGAACCTTTGAAACCGCCTCGTATACGCGGTTAATGATGGGTTCCGGCACCGCGGCGGGCGCGAACAGCGCATACCAGCCCGACTTAACGTACCCAGGCACCCCGGATTCGTCGATCGTTGGAACATTCGGCAGCAGCGGCGCACGCTTCTTGGAGGTCACACCGAGCGCGCGCATCCTGCCCGATTTCACGAAGGGTAGTGCCGAGCTGATTGAGGGCAGCAACATTTGCACCTCGCCGCTCATGAGGGCGATTTGGGCGGGACCGCCCCCTTTGTACGGCACCTGCGTAAGGTTGATCTTGGCCATGTACAGGAACAGCGCGGTGGTGAGGTGGATGTTGCTGCCGCGTCCGGCGGAGCCGTAGTAGATATCGCCGGGACGCTTGCGGGCCAGCGCGAGAAACTCCTTGACGCTCTTCACGGGCAGGGATGGATGCACGGCAAGGACGTTCGGTGACGATCCGAACATCGTGACCGGTTTGAAGTCCTTGACCGGATCGTAGGGCAGATCCCGGTAGAAATTCGGGGCGAAGGTGTAGCTCGCCGACGTGAACAGGAACATGTACCCGTCCGGGGCCGCGCGCGCAACCAGCGCCGTACCCAGCGTGCCGCCCGCGCCGGGTCGGTTGTCGATTATGATGCTGGCGCCGAGGGCCTCCGTGAGTTTATCCGACACGGCGCGGGCCAGGACGTCGGTGCCGCCTCCTGGAGCGAACGGAATCAGGATCCGGATCGGTTTTTCTGGATACTTATCGGCGGCGACGGCCGGTAGCGCGGGCAGGGCGACAAGCGTTGCGAACAGCGAAGCACAGGCGACGCGAATCATGTTTCCTCCTCGTTGTTAACGTGCCCCTTTATTGCTGGCAGGCCGGGGTCTGGCGGGCGTCACGGC
This sequence comes from Burkholderiales bacterium, assembly GCA_036397875.1. Classification (GTDB taxonomy): domain Bacteria; phylum Pseudomonadota; class Gammaproteobacteria; order Burkholderiales; family SG8-41; genus SG8-41. The sequence goes on along the minus strand of DASWIC010000297.1, from coordinate 356 downwards.
GTTTCATCAGGGGGACGCCCGTAGGAAGAGTAGTGCTTTTTTCCTGGCGCGGGAAGGGGGGCCCGAGCCGAGGGATGAGGGACGAAGTGGCGCTCTCGTCGCGATTTGCGCGGGAACTACCCCTTCGCCGGCACGCGCGATACGGTTACGCCGACGAGAGTGTCACGCGTCAGGATCTCCGCGAGCTTGTGCTCGCTCCAGCCTTCCGTTCCAGCCGGGCGCATCGGGACCACCACGTAGCGCATGTCCGCGTTGGAGTCGTGCACGCGCACGATGACATCGTCCGGGAGCACGGTGCCGAACTCCTTCAGCACGGAGCGCGGATCGCGCACCACGCGGGCGCGGTAGTTGTCGCT
>DASWIC010000296.1:0-86249 GCA_036397875.1 Burkholderiales bacterium | reverse complement strand
CGGTCTGGGCGTTGAAGCCGTAGTTGCCCTTGCCTTCGACCAGCTTGTTGATGACCACCGAGGGTTCGTCGCCGGCGTTGGCGGCGATCCAGCGCGTCGGCTCTTCCAGCGCTCGCATCACGATCTTGATGCCTGCGTCCTGGTCGTGGTTGTCGCCCTTGACCTTGAGGTTGGTCCGCGCCCGCAGATAGGCGACACCGCCGCCCGGTATGATGCCCTCTTCCACCGCCGCGCGCGTCGCATGCAACGCGTCTTCCACGCGTGCCTTCCTCTCCTTCATCTCGACTTCGGTCGCGGCGCCGACCTTGATCAACGCCACGCCGCCGGCGAGCTTGGCTACCCGCTCTTGCAGCTTTTCCTTGTCGTAATCGCTGGTCGTCTCGTCGATCTGGGTGCGGATGTTCTTGACCCGCCCTTGGATCGCCTTGGTGTCGCCGTTGCCGTCGATGATCGTGGTGTCCTCCTTGCCGATCTCGATGCGCTTCGCCTGGCCGAGGTCCTTCAACGTCACCTTCTCCAGCTGCATGCCGGTCTCTTCCGAGATCACCACACCGCCGGTGAGAACCGCGATGTCTTCCAGCATCGCCTTGCGGCGGTCGCCGAAGCCCGGCGCCTTCACCGCGCAGGTCTTCAAGATGCCGCGGAGGTTGTTCACCACCAGGGTGGCAAGCGCCTCGCCCTCGACTTCTTCGGCGATGATGAGCAGCGGCCGCCCCGCCTTGGCCACCTGCTCGAGCACGGGCAGGAGTTCCCGGATGCCGGAGATTTTCTTGTCGTAGAGTAGGATGTACGGATTCTCGAGCAGCGACATCTGCTTCTCGGCGCTGTTGATGAAATAGGGCGAGAGGTAGCCGCGGTCGAACTGCATGCCCTCGACGACTTCGAGCTCGTTATTCAGGCTCTTGCCGTCCTCCACCGTGATCACGCCCTCCTTGCCCACCTTCTCCATCGCATCGGCGATGATCTTGCCGATCTGCTCGTCGTCATTGGCGGAAATCGCGCCGACCTGGGCGATTTCCTTGGACGTGGTGCAGGGCTTGGAGATCTTCTTCAGCTGCTCGACTACCGACTCCACCGCCTTGTCGATCCCCCGCTTCAGATCCATCGGGTTCATGCCGGCGGCCACATACTTCATGCCCTCCTGCACGATCGATTGCGCGAGCACCGTTGCCGTCGTGGTGCCATCGCCCGCCACGTCCGAGGTCTTGGACGCGACTTCCTTAAGCATCTGCGCCCCCATGTTCTCGAACCGGTCCTTCAACTCGATCTCCTTCGCGACCGAGACCCCATCCTTGGTGATGGTCGGCGCGCCAAAGGAGCGTTCCAGCACCACGTTGCGGCCCTTGGGGCCGAGTGTGACCTTCACAGCATCGGCCAGTATGTTGACGCCGGCCACGATCTTGCTGCGGGCGGAGTCGTGAAATTTGACGTCTTTCGCTGACATATCTGATTACTCCAGTTATTGCGGAATGCGCTGGATTATCTGCCTTCGACCACGCCCATGATGTCTTCTTCGCGCATCACGAGCAGCTCGTCGCCTTTAATCCTTACGGTCTGTCCGGAGTACTTCCCGAACAGGATCTTGTCTCCCACCTTGATGTCGAGGGGACGCACTTTGCCGTCCTCGAGGATCTTGCCTTTGCCCACTGCCATGACTTCGCCCTGATCGGGCTTCTCGGCGGCAGTGTCGGGAATGACGATCCCGGAAGCGGTCTTGCGTTCTTCCTCCAACCGCTTGACCATCACGCGGTCGTGTAGCGGACGTATCTTCATGATTGAGCCTCCTGTGGATTAACCTGGATGACGGAGAACGACTGTTTGGCACTCGTCCACACCGAGTGCTAACAATACGGGTAAGATTGCGCTATGTCAACAGGTTAGCTGTACAAGCCAACCAGTTAGGCACCGATGTTAGTTCTCACTAACCCAGGTGGTGGCGAAACCGCAAGCCGCCAAAAAACGATTAAAAACTAGTCGGTTAGTCTAGTTCCAGCGGGGTACTGGTGGAGACTCCGAAGCGGTAAACCGTCTTGCGGTTGCCGTCGCAACGGGGCGGGATCGGACGATGCGGGCAGGGCGGGGGCCGCCGTCCCCTCGAGGTCAAGGTAGTGTCATCGGCAACTTCGGCCCAGATGCCGCCACTGACTGGCCGGAACAGCCACATGAGGTAACCGCGGCATGCCGCAAGCCGCAGCAGCTCGTCGGCATCGGGCGCATCTGCCACCACCACCTGGCTGCCGTTGATGCCGTACGGGAATGCGCCGAACGCCTGCAGGCATTCAAGCGCTTCGGTGGAGGGCGCACCAGGCCGCATGCAGCCTTTGCGCTCGGCGCGCGCGACATCCCACGCGCCCAGCTCCCAAGCCGCCTCCATCGCGGCGCGGTCCACCGCAACCAGATCGCGCCAGCGATCGTTCAACTGCAGCGCGGAGCTCGGCAGCGATGTGTAGGACACCGCCTCGGCCTGCTCCACGTCGGCCAGCTTCTCTTTAATGAAGCCGTGCCAGTGCAGCGTCAGGATCAACGGCGTGTCCGGGCAGGGCACGGCCGCGAGCGTGATACCGACGAGCGGCAGACCGCTCGCGGCAATCTGCTCCTCTATGCGCTCAAGTATTTCCATGGTTAGGACTGCTCTTTTCGGGTGGTAAACTCACTGCGCCCCAAGCAGAAACCAGCAAAATTGATGCCAATTTTCCAATCGTAACGTCGCAGCTGAAGCTGCGGTTGACCCGGCGGGAAGTTTGGCGTGGGCCCAATTCGGGCCGGCACCCGGTCATGCGTGACCGATGTCGCGGATCTGAGGGAAGACGGTCTTTATGCACTCGCCCGTATACTTAAATCCTCCCCGACCAAAATGCAAATTAGCACTCGCAGTAATCTGCTGCTAAAGCGCAGCCTCGCTGCGGTCTGGCATCCGTGCACCCAGATGAAGCAGCACGAGCGGCTGCCGCTCGTCCCGATCACACGGGGAACCGGCTGCTGGCTCTACGATGCCGATGGCCGGCGCTACCTCGATGCGATCAGCTCGTGGTGGGTGAACCTGTTCGGTCACTGCCATCCGCGCATCAATGCCGCGCTCACCGACCAGCTCGGAAGACTCGAGCACGTGCTGCTCGCCGGGTTCAGCCATGAGCCGGTGGTGGAGCTCTCGGAGCGCCTGGCGCGCGCCACTGGCGGCGCGCTCGGCCACTGCTTCTATGCGAGCGACGGCGCCTCCGCGGTCGAGATCGCGCTCAAGATGAGCTTCCATTACTGGCGCAACCGCGGAGCCACGGCGAAGACCCGCTTCGTGAGCCTCGCCGGCAGCTATCACGGCGAGACGCTCGGCGCGCTGGCGGTGACCGACGTGCGTCTGTTCAAGGACGTCTACGCGCCGCTCCTTATGGCGAGCAGCCAGGTCGCGAGTCCTGACTGGCGGCTCGCGGAAAAAGGGGAGTCCCCACGCGACTATGCGGTACGCTGCGCCACGGCGCTGGAGCGCCACCTCGAGCGCCATCACGGTGAGACCGCCGCCTTCATCCTGGAACCCCTGGTGCAGGGCGCGGGCGGCATGGCGATGCACGACGCCGAGTATCTCCGGCGCGCACGTAGCCTCTGCGACCGCTACGGCGTGCACTTGATTGCCGACGAGATCATGACCGGCTTCGGCCGCACCGGCACCTTTTTCGCGGTCGAGCAGGCCGGCATCACGCCGGATTTCCTGTGCCTATCGAAAGGCATCACCGGCGGCTACCTGCCGCTCTCCGTCGTTTTGACGCGGGATGCCATCTACCAGGCATTCTACGATGACGATGTGGCGCGGGGCTTCCTGCACTCGCATTCCTATACCGGCAACCCGCTCGCCTGCCGGGCGGCCCTGGCGACGCTCGAGCTCTTCGATGAGGGGCGCGTGATCGAGTCGAACCGAGCACGGAGCGCCCGCCTCACCACGGCCGCGCGCCCCATCGCACAGCACCCGCGGGTCAGGAACTTCCGCAACACCGGGATGATCTGGGCCTTCGAGGTCGAGCCGGCGGATGCATCCTTCGCGCGCCGGTTCTTCTCCTCCGCGCTCGAGCAGGAGCTGCTGCTGCGGCCCCTCGGCAACACCGTGTATTTCATGCCGCCGTACGTGATTGGGGCGGACGAGATCGAGCTGCTTGCCCAGCGCACCGCGGCGCTCCTGGACGCTCTGCCTGGGGCATAATTTACGGATGGCGGTTGCGGCAGGGTGCTTTCGATGACGCGCAGGAGGTAGCAGGCGTGCTTCACGGCTTACTGTCGGCAGGGGTCGCGGCGCTGCTTGCGACAGGGCTGCCGCTCGTCCAGGCGGCTTCCCTTCCCGGGCCGGTGGCCCGCGCGCTCGCGCAGGCCGAAATACCCGAAAGCGCCGCGGCATTTTACGTCCACGAAATCGGCGCGGAGCGCCCGCTCCTCGCCGCGGGCGCCGGGCGGCCGATGAACCCCGCGTCCGCCATCAAGCTCGTCACCAGCTACGCCGCGCTCGAGGTGCTCGGCCCCGCCTTCCGGTGGGTGACCGAGGCCTACGCTGCCGGCGCTTTGAGCGACGGAGTGCTCGAGGGCGATCTCGTGCTGAAGGGCCGGGGCGATCCCAAGCTCACGTTGGAGAATTTCTGGTTGCTGCTGCGCAGTCTGCGCGGCCGGGGGCTGCGCGAGATCCGCGGCGATCTCGTGCTCGACCGCACCTACTTCGCCGCGAGCAACCATGACCCGGCGCGATTCGATGAAAAGCCGACACGCCCCTACAACACCGGCCCGGACGCGCTGCTGGTGAACTTCAAGGCGGTGCGGCTCGCCTTCGTGCCGGATGACGATGCGCGCGTGGTGCGGATTCTGGCCGAGCCTGCGCTGCCGCAGGTCGAGATCGTCAACCGGCTGAAGCTCGTCAACGGCCCGTGCGGGGACTGGGTCAATCGGCTCAAGGTGGACGCGCAGGGCGGCTCGGCCGCGACCCGCCTCACGTTCAGCGGACGATTCGCCGCGAGTTGCGGCGAGCGCGCGCGCAGCTACAGCGTGCTGCCGCATGCCCATTACGTGCTCGGCCTGTTTCGCGAGCTGTGGCGCGAGCTGGGCGGGACGTTCAGCGGGACGGTGCGCGACGGGGTGGTGGGCGCGGATGCGCGTCCGATGGTTACCGTGGAGTCACCCCCGCTGGCCCAGGTGGTACGCGACATGAACAAGTACTCGAACAATGTCATGGCGCGGCAGCTCTACCTGACGCTCGGTGCAGAGGGGGCGGGTGAGCCGGCAACGCACGAGAAGGCGGATCGCGTCATCCGCGAGTGGCTCGCGGGCAAGGGACTGTCGTTTCCGGAAATGATACTGGAGAACGGCTCCGGGCTATCGCGCGTCGAGCGCATCAGCGCGCGGCATCTCGGGGAGCTGCTGCTCTCGTCGTTCCGGAGCCCGGTGATGCCGGAGCTCATCGCCTCGCTGCCCCTCGCGGCCGCGGACGGAACGATGAAGAAACGCCTCGCGGACGCCGAAGTGGCGGGCCAGGCGCATATCAAGACCGGCTCGCTCACCGGCGTGCGCTCGATCGCGGGCTACCTGCTCGATGCGCGGGGGCGGCGCCTGGTCGTGGTGTCGATCGTCAACCACCCCAATGCCGGCAACGCGCAGGCAGCGCAGGACGCGCTGCTCGCCTGGCTGTACCACCGCGGCACCGACAGCGGGTGCTGCTCCGCGCCCCGCTAGGTGGACTTGTCATCCGCCCAGGCCACCGTGGGCGGCTGGGCGCCTCACGACCGCCGCTACAAAAAATTGCTTTCGGCTCAGAATAGTCCGAGAATCTCACCGCCAATCTGCCTTGCGGGGAGGAGCACTCCATGAGACTGCGATTCAGGCCATTCTTGACCGCCGCGTTGCTCGCGCTTGGCGTTGCATCAACGCCCGCGCTGTCGCAGGATAACGATAGCGGTTGGTTCATTGGCGCCGGCGGCGGAATATCGAAATTCAAGGATGGTTGCGCGATCTTGACCGGGGCCGGAACCTGCGACGACAACGGAAGCTACTGGAAGGCCTTCGGAGGCTACCGGTTCAATCCTTACTTCAGTTACGAGATTGGCTACGCCGACTTTGGCGAATCGGTTCGGACAACGGCGGCCCAGACGGCTACCGTTGAGGCCACGGGGATTGACATAGTCCTCGTCGTAACGATACCGCTCAGCCGGGAGTTTTCCTTATACGGCAAGTACGGCCTCTACCGGTGGGACGTGGACGCGACCGTTACCGGGACGGGTGCGGGAACGGCAAGCGCCAAAGGAAACGACACCACTTATGGTTTCGGCGTGAATTACAATCTCGCCAAGAACATTACCGTGCGGATGGAGTATCAGAAATACTTTGACGCTGGTGACGCAGTCACCGGAACTTATGACATCGATGCCGGCCTGCTCGGCATCGTCTTCAAGTTCTGAGAGCAGGCCTCGCGTGGCAGCAAAGTAGCCGGGTTGACCCCGGCTTTTTTGCAGGACAGACCGGGATGATTCGGCAAATGAAGTCGTTTTTGACCGCCATCGCGCTGATGCTCGCCTCCGCACCTGCGCTGGCGCAGGACGCGGGCTGGTTCGCCGGTCTCGGCATCGGGCACATGAGAACCGGTGACGATTGCCCGGTCACGGCAGCGCCTGGCGCCAATTGCGAGGACGAGGACACCACCTGGAAGATCTTCGGAGGCTATCAGTTCACCTCGTACCTCGGCTTCGAGCTCGGCCTCGTCGACCTGGGCGAGCGGCCCACGACGCTGGGTGGGCTCGGGGCGGCAGCCGCCAAGTTCCGCGTCTTCGAGCTGCTGATCGTTGGATCGATGCCGCTCGGCAAGCAGCTCTCCGTCTACGGCAAGGCGGGAATTTTCCAATGGGATGTCGACTTCGAGCCGGCGCCGGGTGTCATGGCAGGAGGGGATTCCAACGGAAACGACTTTACCTATGCGCTCGGGGTGAAATACCACTTCACCCGGAGCGCGGCCCTCCGGCTGGAGTGGCAACGCTATAACAACGTGGGTGACCCGGGCACGACCGGCAGGTTCGATGTCGACGTCTTCGGCGTCGGCGCGCTCCTCAGCTTCTGACGCAGCATCGCAGTCGCCGGAGAGCGCCCGGTTCACGCCAGCGCGCCCACTCACCGCTTCGCCCATCGCGACCGTCTCCCCCAAAGCGATGCCGTCCCGCCGCGCATCCTGTGCATTCCGTCGCGGTCGTGCCGAGAAACTCGGTCACGAACCTGCGGTCTAACCGTGACAGGGTTCAACGAATTTTCATGAAGCTCGGCGTAGTATGGGTTGCGTCTGGAGGTTGCACATGCTGCTGCAGCGCGCGACCATCATGTGGGCGATCGCAGCGATAGTGCTCCCGGTTTCCGCGGCGCACGCCGAAGAGCCGGCGCCCGAAGCACCGTCTTCTGCCATCGAGAGTTCACGACCAGGCCCCGCCCCGGAGCCCGCGGTCCAGTTCGAGAGCGTAGTGTTCGACGCCAGGCCGGGGGGACTGATCTACAGGCTGGACGAGCAGGGCGGCGCAGGGCCGACCGAGAATCTCCGATTCGATTTCGCGCAATTCCCGGCTTCGGCGGCGGGCACCAGGTTTTTGCCGGCCGCCGGCGCGCCCCGGGCCGGCTGGTCATTTTCAGGGCGGGCGGGGCCCTTCCGCTGGCTGACCCCGATCAGCGGCGAGGGAGAGACCAAGCTGCGCTTCGGAGGGCGGGTTCCGGGACAGCCCCGCACACCGGGGTTGGGCCATTTCAACCTGAGCGTTCACTACGACTTCGAATGAGGGCCGCGCCGCGCAGCGGCCCGCCCGTTTCGTTCCGGGCTACAGCCCCAGCTCACGCCACAGCGCGTCCACACGCCGTTTCACGTCCTCGCTCATCGCGATCGTCTCGCCCCAGCGACGGTCGGTTTCTCCCGGCCACTTGCGGGTGGCGTCGATTCCCATCTTGGAGCCCAGCCCGGGCACCGGGCTCGCGAAGTCGAGATAGTCGATCGGCGTGTGCTCCGTGATCAGCGTATCGCGCCGCGGGTCGACGCGCGTCGCCAGCGCCCACACCACTTCCTTCCAGTCGCGGACGTTGACGTCGTCGTCGGTGACGATGATGAACTTGGTGTAGAGGAACTGCCGCAGGAAGCTCCAGATCCCGAACATGACGCGCCGGGCATGGCCGGGGTACTGCTTTTTCATGGCTACGCACGCGACGCGGTAGGAGCAGCCTTCGGGCGGCAGGTAGAAGTCCGTGATCTCCGGGAACTGGCGCGTGAGCAGCGGCACGAATACCTCGTTCAGCGCCAGTCCCAGCACCGCCGGCTCGTCGGGCGGCTTCCCGGTGTAGGTCGAGTGGTAGATCGGATCGCGCCGGGTGGTGATGCGCTCGATCGTGAAAACCGGGAAGCGCTCCTGCTCGTTGTAATAGCCGGTGTGGTCGCCGAACGGCCCCTCCAGCGCGGTCTCGCCGGGGTGGATCCAGCCCTCGAGCACGATCTCGGCGGCGGCCGGAACCTGCAGATCGTGCCCGACGCATTTCACGATCTCGGTCTTCGATCCCCGCAGCAAGCCCGCGAACTGGTACTCGGACAGCGCGTCCGGCACCGGCGTCACCGCGCCCAGCAGGGTGGCGGGATCGGCCCCCAGCGCCACCGCCACCGGAAAGGGCTCGCCCGGGCGCGCCAGGCAATGGTCCCGGAAATCGAGCGCCCCACCGCGCTGCGGCAGCCAGCGCATGATGACCTTGTTGCGGGCAAGCACCTGCTGGCGGTAGATGCCGAGGTTCTGGCGGTGCCGGCTGGGCCCGCGCGTCACCGTCAGTCCCCAGGTGATGAGCGGCGCAATGTCTCCCGGCCAGCAGGTCTGGACCGGCAGCCGGCCGAGATCCACGTCCGTCCCTTCGAGCACCGCTTCCTGGCTCGGCGCGCGCGTGACCGCGCGCGGTTCCATCGCGAGCACGGTCTTCAGCAGCGGCAGCTTGTCCCAGGCGTCCCTCCACCCCTTGGGCGGTTCGGGCTCTCTCAATGCGGCGAGCAGACTGCCGAGCTCGCGCAACGCCGCCGCCGGGTCCGCGGCTTCCACGCCCATGCCGAGCGCGACGCGACGCACCGTGCCGAACAGGTTCCCGAGGACGGGCATCGCGTGCCCCTTCGGCCGCTCGAACAGCAGCGCCGGCCCGCCCGCTTTCAGCACGCGGTCGCAGATCTCGGTCATCTCGAGACAGGGATCGACCGCCGCGGTGACGCGCTTCAGCTCGCCGCGCGCCTCGAGCCCGGCCAGGAAATCGCGCAGGTCACGGTATTTCATGCGCCCGGCACCCAGCTCTCATGAGAGCATGCCGGACCGGAAGTGAAGGTCCAGCGCGAGGCCCGTAAAAACCGCGAGCCCCACCCAGTTGTTATTGCGGAAGGCGCGGAAGCAGCGGCTGCGGTCGCGGCCGCGGATCAGCCAGTACTGGTAGAGGATCAGCACTGCCGCAACCGCGAGCCCCGCAAAGTAGAAGACCTCGAGCCGCTGCCAGCGGCCGATCGCCGTCAGGCTGGCGAGAAACAGGGCGTGCGCGATCATCACCCCCGCCACATCGAAGCGCCCGAGCAGGATCGCGGAGGACTTCAGCCCGAGCTTCAGATCGTCGTCGCGGTCCACCATCGCGTACTCGGTATCGTAGGCGATGATCCAGAAGAAGGTCGCGCCCATCAATGCCCATCCCGCGAGCGGCACGTAGGCGAGCTGCGCCGCGTAGGCCATCGGGATCGAAAAGCTGAACGCCACGCCGAGCCAGGCCTGCGGAAACACGAAGAAGCGCTTGAGGAAAGGATAGATCACCGTGATTGCGAACGCGGCGAAGGCCAGCATCACGGTCAGCCAGTTCAACTGCAGCACGAGGACAAATGCGGCGAGCAGGAGCGCGGCCGCCAGCGCGAACGCCTCGCGCAGCGTCACGACGCCGGCAGCAAGCGGCCGGTCGCGCGTGCGTTCCACGTGCGGGTCGTACCTGCGGTCCGCGCAATCGTTGATCACGCAGCCGGCCGAGCGCATCAGGATGACGCCGAGCAGGAATATGAGCAGGACATCCAGCTCGGGAACGGCGCGCCGCGCGAGCCAGAGACCCCACAGCGCCGGCCATAGCAGCAGCAGCGCGCCGATCGGCTGATGGAGCCGCATCAGCCGCTCGTAGGCGTCGAGCCGCTCCGTGAGAGTCAGGCGCCGGACGTACCCGGCGGGCGTTTCGGCCATGAAATCAGTATAGGCGATTACGCCTTCAAGTAATCGTGGCGGCCGCCGAGCCAGCGCGCGAGATGGGCTCGCGCCGCGTCCGGCTCGTCCCGCAGCAGGTTGGCGGCGGCCTCGCGCGCGGCATCGAGCAGATCGAGGTCGGTACTGAGGTCGGCGAAGCGCAGCAGCGGATCCCCGCTCTGCCGCGCGCCGAGCAGCTCGCCCGGACCACGCAGCCGCAAATCCTGGCGCGCGATCTCAAATCCGTCCCGCTGCTCGTAGATGATCTTGAGCCGCTCGCGCGCAGCGTCCGTCAGCGGTTCCTGATAGAGCAGGATGCAGGTGCTGTCCCCGGCGCCGCGACCGATGCGGCCGCGCAGCTGATGCAGCTGGGCGAGGCCTATGCGTTCCGAGTTCTCGATCACCATCAGCGTTGCGGTCGGCGCGTCGACTCCTACCTCGATCACTGTCGTTGCCACCAGGAGCCGGATGGCGCCCGTCTTGAACGCGTCCATGACGCGCGCCTTGTCCTCGCCCTTCAGCCGTCCGTGCACCAGCCCGACCTTCAACTCCGGAAACGTCTGCCGCACTTTGTCGTAGGTGTCGCGCGCCGTCTTCAGCTGCAGCGCCTCGGAATCCTCTATAAGCGGGCACACCCAGTAGGCCTGGCCACCGCCCAGGCACGCGTCGCGCACCCGCCGGATCACTTCGCCGCGCCGCGCCTCACGAAACAGCCGGGTCGCGACCGGCCCGCGCCCCGGCGGCATCTCGTCGATGACCGAGACGTCGAGGTCGGCGTAGTAGCTCATGGCGAGCGTCCGCGGGATCGGGGTGGCGCTCATCATGAGCAGGTGCGGCTGCGCCCCCTTGTTGGGGCGCGAGCCTTTCAACCGCAACTGGAGCCGCTGGTGCACGCCAAAGCGTTGCTGCTCGTCGATGATCGCGAGCCCCAGGTCGTGGAAGCGCACGTCTTCCTGGATCAGGGCATGCGTGCCGACGACGATCGCCGTTTCGCCGCTGGCCACCCGCGCCAGCTCCTCGCGTTTCGCGCGTGCCGTGAGGCTGCCGGAAAGCCACGCGATGGCGATTCCGCGGCCGCCGACCCACTCCTGGAATTTCCTGTGGTGCTGCTCCGCGAGGATCTCGGTGGGAGCCATAATCGCAACCTGGCGGCCGTTCTCCACGCATTGCAGCGCCGCCAGCGCGGCGACGATCGTCTTTCCGCTGCCGACATCGCCCTGCAACAGGCGCTGCATGGGATAGGGCTGCGCGAGATCCTGGCGGATCTGCGCCAGCGCCTTGTTCTGCGCCGCGGTGAGCTTGAAGGGCAACCGCGCCAGCAGCGCCTGCGCCACCCTGCCGCGCGGCCTGAGCGCCGGCGCCCCCGCCGCCTTGCGCCGGCGATAGTGCATGCGCATGGACAGCTGCTGTGCCAGCAGCTCGTCGAACTTGACGCGGCGCCATGCGGGGTGGGTCCTGCCCGACAGCGCCTCCTGCGCAACTTGAGGCGGCGGGTTGTGGAGTAGCGCCACCGCCTCACGGAATGGCGGGAGCTTCAGCGTCTCCAGAAGCGCGGGCGAGAGCGTGTCCCGCAGATCGCAGTCGGCGAGCGCCCGTGCGATCAGGCGCCGCAGATCGTCCTGGCGTAAACCCGCGGTGGTCGGATACACCGGCGTCAGCGCGCTTGCAACCGGTATTTCGCCGTGCAGCACCCGGTAGCGCGGATGCACCATTTCGGGCCCGAGGAAGCCGTGCCGGATCTCGCCGAACGCCCGCACGCGCGCACCCGCGGCGAGCTGCTTCAACTGGCTCGCGTAAAAATTGAAGAAGCGCAGGGTCAGCACGCCGCTGCCGTCCTCGATGTGGCAAAGCAGCTGGCGCCGCGGGCGATACTGGATATGCGCCTCCACCACCGCGCCCTCGACCAGGACCGGCTCGCCCGCCGGCGCCTCGCTCAACGCATAGCGCCGCGTCTCGTCGTCGTAGCGCAGCGGCAGATGAAGAACGAGATCGAACTTCGCTGCGATCCCCAGCTTCGCGAGCCGCGTCAGGGTTGACTGGCTCAACCCTGACAGCGATGGGTCAGGCCCATCACCCATCGGCGCCCTCAGACGGTGTCATCGCGAGATATCGACGTTTCGTTTCGGGCGCCCTGCGCGCCACCGGGGGTCACCTCCCCCATCCCTCACTCCCGACCTCTCTCCATCCCTCACTCCCGCCCCTCGGCGCGCCCCTTCACTCGAGGTGCATGACGGCATCCATCTCGACCAGCGCGCCGCGCGGCAGGCTCGCGACGCCGACCGCGGCGCGCGCGGGGTAGGGCGGCGAAAAATAGGCGGCCATGGTCTCGTTGACCAGCGCGAAGTGGCCGAGATCGGTGAGGTAGACGGTGAGCTTCACGACGTCCTTCAGGTCCCCGCCGGCCGCCCGCGCCACCGCCTGCAGGTTCTGGAATACCCGGTGGATCTGCGGGCCGGCGCCCGCGGCGAGCTCCATCGTGGCGGGATCGAGGGCGATCTGCCCCGCGAGATAGACGGTCGCGCCGCAGCGCACCGCCTGCGAATACGTCCCGATCGCCTTCGGCGCGGCGTCGGTATGGATGACTTGACGGGCCATGCATCGCTCTCCTTCGCCCGGGGTCGCGCGCGGGCGGCGCCTTATGATGAGGCGCTCTTCGCCGGCAATCAACCGGGGAGCTTCAACACGTACTTGGCGAGTATGTTGCGCTGGATCTCGCTCGAGCCGCCGTAGATGGTGGCGGGACGCGAGTAATAGAAAGGGTTGAGAAAATCCGCTTCCACGCCGGCGACGTCGTGCACGCCGGCGAGGACGCCCTGCTCGGCGCCGGCCTCGACCAGCAGCTCGGTCAGGCGCTGCCACGTCTCCATGGTCCAGATCTTCAACATGGACACGTCGTGCCCGAGCGGCTCGCCGCGCTTGACCTGCTCGACGAAGCGGCCGTAGAGCGTCGCCCCGTCCTCGATGTCGAGCTTGAGCGCGGTAAAACGGTCGACGAACCCGGGGTCGCCGAACAAGCCCTTCGCGCGCGCGATCGCCTCCAGTCGGTTCAACGCATACTGGGGACGGCGGGGGCTGCCGATAGAGAGCCGCTCGAACCCGAGCAGCGCCTTCGCCACGGTCCAGCCGTCATCGAGCTCGCCCACGAGGTTGCCGCGCGGCACGCGCACGTTGTCGAAGAACACCTGGCAGAACTCGTCGTGGCCGGCGAGGTTGCGGATCGGGCGCAGCGTGATGCCGGGCGTCTTGAGATCCACCAGCAGGAAACTGATGCCTTGCTGCTTCTTCGCGCCCTTCCCGGTGCGGGCGAGCAGATAGATATGGGTCGCGTCGTCGGCGAGCGAGGTCCAGATCTTCTGGCCGTTGACGACGAAGTGCTCGCCCTCGAGCACGGCCGCGGTCTGCAGGCCCGCCAGGTCGGAGCCCGCGTTGGGCTCGGAGTATCCCTGGCACCAGATGTACTCTCCGGAGAGCGTGCGCGGCAGGTAGTGCTCCTGCTGCGCCGCGGTGCCGAAGCGCATGATGAGCGGGCCGACCTGGGTGATGCCCTGGTCCGGCGGCCGCGCGACGCCGTGGCGCTCCATCTCCTCGAGGTAGATCACCATCTTGCCGGCGTCGAGCGCCATGCCGCCGCGGCTGCGCGGCCAGTTGGGCGCGATCCAGCCCTTTTCATAGAGCCTGCGCCACCAGCCCTTCATCTCGCGCCAGCGCGCGCGGTGCAGGATGTAGCGCAGGCGCGGCGGATACTCCCGCTCGACGAACGCGCGGACTTCACGCCGGAAGTCCTCGTCGCCCATCGCGTGGTAGTCGGTCTGCGCGGTTGGGGAGCTCATGTCGACGATTCGATTGCGAGACGCGCGTAACGGCGGCGGTGCCAGGTCGCGCCGCCGAGCCATGCCGTGAGCACCAGCGCGCGCTTGAGGTAGAGCCCGACGTCGAACTCGTCGGTAAATCCGATCGCGCCGTGGAACTGGATCGCTTCGCGCGTGATTCTCGTCGCCGCGTCCGCGCAACGCGCCTTGACCCGGCTCGCGGCGGCCGCCCGCGCCGGGGCCGCAGGGTTGCGGTCGAGCACGTCGAGCGCTTCCTCCAGCACCGCGGATGCAAGCTCCCGGTGTATATGGAGATCCACCGCGCGGTGTTGCAGGGCCTGGAACGCGCCGATCGGCTTTCCGAATTGCACGCGAGTACGCAGGTAGTCCAGGCTCATCTCGAGCGCTCGATCCATCACGCCGGCGAGCTCCGCGCCCGCGATCGCGCAGCCGTGGTCGAACGCCCGGGCGAGCGCCTCGAGTGCGGCCGCCCCGCTTGCCGCCAAGCCGGACCGGGGAACGAGCGCATCGTGCAGCGCGAGGGTGCCGAACGCGCGTCCATCGGCGAGCGGCTCGAAACTAAGCGCTGCGCCCGCGGTCTCGCGCGGCAGCAGCAACAGCACGACACCGCCGCCCGCACGCGCGGACACGAGGAAAGCGTCGGCCTGGGCCGCGCCGGCGACGAAACGCTTCGTGCCATTCAGCTTGAAACCGCCTTCAAACGGTGTCGCGCGGGTTTCGACCGCCGCGGGGTCGAGTCCACCCGCCTGCTCCTGCCACGCCAGCACGGGCAGCAGGTCTCCTGCGACGAGCCGCGGCAGTTGCGCGCGCTTGAGCGCCTCGTTCTCGGCCGCGCCGAGCGCGGTCGCCGCCGCCACCGCTGTCGCGGTGAGCGGCTCGGGAATCAGCGCGCGCGCGAGCCCCCTGGCGACGATCGCCATGTCCGCGAGGCCCAGCCCGAGCCCGCCGTAGCGTTCAGGAACGAGGATGCCCAGCCAGCCGAGCCCTGCCATCTTTTTCCAGAGTGCGCGGTCATACTCGGCGCTCGTGCCGCGCAACCGGCGCACCCGCGCGATGTCGGTGCCGCGCGCGACGAAATCCGCGACGCTTTCCGCCAGCAGCCCGCGGTGCTCCGCGCTCGGGGTCGAAAGCGTACCGGACGAGGTCGCCATCATCCACTTCCGGTCAGAAAAAGTACTGGGCCAGCCACCACGCGATCGCCGCGAGGAATGCCGAGCACGGGATGGTGAGGATCCAGGCGACAAGCAGGTCTCCGGCAATGCCCCAGCGCACCGCCGAGACCGATTGCGCCGCGCCCACGCCCGCGATCGAGCCAGTAATGGTATGGGTGGTGGATACCGGGATGCCGAAGCCGGTGGCGAGAAACAGCGTCATCGCCCCGCCGGTCTCGGCGCAGAACCCTCCGACCGGCCTCAGTTTCGTGATGCGCTGTCCCATGGTCCTGACGATGCGCCAGCCTCCGAACGCCGTGCCAAGCGCAATCGTCAGGTAGCACGACACGACCACCCACGCCGGGACGGGGTCGGCCGTACTGGTGATGCCCGCCGCGATCAGCAGCATCCAGATGACCCCGATCGTTTTTTGCGCGTCGTTGCCGCCGTGGCCGAGGCTGTAGAGCGAAGCCGACAGCAGTTGCAGCCTGCGGAACCATTTGTCCACGCGCGCCGGCGTGGCGCGCAGGAACAGCCACGACACCGCGATCATCAGGCCGGAGCCGAGGATCAGGCCGAGCAAAGGGGCGATGAAGATGAAGGCGATGGTTTTGGCGAGCCCGCTTCCGACCATCGCCCAGATGCCGCTGTTCGCCACCGCCGCGCCCACCAGGCCGCCGATCAACGCGTGCGAGGAGCTCGAGGGAATGCCGTACCACCACGTGATCAGGTTCCAGACGATCGCGCCGGTGAGCGCCCCGAATACCACGTAATGGTCCACCACCGAGGGATCGACGATGCCGCGCCCGATGGTGGTCGCGACCTTGAGCTGAAAGACGAACAGCGCCGCGAAATTGAAGAACGCGGCCATCAGCACCGCCTGGTGCGGCTTGAGCACGCGCGTGGAAACGACGGTCGCGATGGAATTCGCCGCATCGTGGAAGCCGTTCAGGAAGTCAAAGACGAGCGCGACAAAAATCAGGAAGATCACCGCGCCCAGGCTGATGGTGACGGGATCCATAGGGCGGCGTCCTACGAGTGCTCCAGCACGATGCCTTCGACGATATTCGCCACGTCCTCACAGCGGTCGGTGATCAACTCGAGCAGTTCGTAGATTGAGCGCAGCTTGATCAGCTGCTTGACGTCGGGCTCATCCCGGAACAGCCTCGACATCGCGGAGCGCATGACTCGATCGGCGTCGGATTCGAGCCGGTCGATCTCCTCGCAGGTCTTGAGTATCGCCTCCGGCTGGCGCAAATGCGCGAGGAGGCCCACCGCCGCCTTCACGCGGTCGCACGTCATCTGGCAGATCTGCGCCAGCTGCTGCGCCTCGGGGGTCGTGCGCCGGATATCGTAGAGCACGATCGACTCCGCCACGTCCTGGATCAAGTCCAGGATGTCGTCCATGCGGGTGATGAGCTGGTGGATCTGGTCGCGGTCGATCGGCGTAATGAACGTCTTGTGCAGCAGCGTGATCGCCTCGTGCGTGATCTTGTCCGCGGCGCGCTCGGCCGTATCGATGTGCTCGGCATGGGCGGCGGATGACGCGGGATCGGCGATGAGCCGCACCAGCGCGTGGCTGCCTTCGACGATCTGCGCCGCGTGTGCGTTGAACAGATCGAAAAACCTGCCTTCACGCGGCATCAGCTTGTTCAACATCGCGTTGTTCTCGTTGTGGCGGGCAGCGTGCCGCTATTCTGCCAGATGCCAGGCTGAAACAAGTATCAGTGTGGCGGGAAGCCGGGTGGGGTCCGGCGCGGGAAGAATGGTGGAGACGAGGAGGATCGAACTCCCGACCTTCGCATTGCGAACGCGACGCTCTCCCAGCTGAGCTACGTCCCCACGGCTGTGCTGCGAGGGCGGAATTCTACAATGGCTCCGCGGATCGCGACAATCTCGCTTCGAAACACGATTCACGAGCCACGATTCACGCTTTCTTCGCCGAGTAGGCCCATACGATCAGCGCCGCGCCCGCGACGACCATCGGCGCCGACAGCCACTGACCCATCGAGAGCCCGAGCGAGAGCAGTCCGAGAAAGCGGTCGGGCTCGCGCGTGAATTCGACGAGAAAGCGGAACAGGCCGTAACCGGCCAGAAACGCCCCCGAGACCGCGCCGCGCGGGCGCGGCCGCAGCGAGAACCACCACAGGACCGCAAACAGCAGGACGCCCTCCAGGAAGAACTCATAGAGCTGCGAGGGATGGCGCGGCACGCCGTCCACGTTGGGGAACACCATCGCCCATGGCACCGCCGCGGGACGGCCCCACAGTTCCGCATTGATGAAATTGCCGAGACGGCCGGCCCCGAGTGCGAGCGGCACCAGGGGCGCGATGAAATCGGTGACGGCGAGCCAGTCCTGACGCCGGCGCCACGCGAACCACGCGATGGCGGCGATCACGCCCAGCATCCCGCCATGAAACGACATGCCGCCTTCCCAGACGTAGAAGACGCGCCAGGGCTCGGCGGCAAAGTCGGCGAGCTTGTAGAACAGGACGTAGCCCAGGCGCCCGCCGAGAATGGTGCCCAGTATCACGTAGAACAGCGCGTCATCGAGGTCCTTCGCCGTCCACACGGCCCCGGGCGTGCGCGCGATGCGGTAGCGACCGGCGGCCCAGCACAGCGCAAAGCCAACCAGGTACATGAGGCCGTACCAGCGCACCGCCACGGGGCCGATGCTGACTGCGACCGGATCGAATTGAGGATGGACCAGCATGAGGTTGAGCTAAAATCCCACTCCTCATTATATAAGCCACTTCCGGAGTTTCCCCATGCCGCTCAACAAGCGCAGCCAGCTGATCACCCAGGGCGTGCAGCGCTCGCCCAACCGCGCGATGCTGCGCGCGGTCGGCTTCAAGGACGCCGATTTCAAGAAACCGATCGTGGGCATCGCCAACGGCTATTCCACGATCACGCCGTGCAACCTGGGCCTGAATGACCTCACGCGGCGCGCGGAGGCGGCTGCGAAGCGCGCTGGCGCGATGCCGCAGACTTTCGGCACGATCACGGTCTCCGACGGCATCTCGATGGGCACCGAGGGCATGAAATTCTCCCTGGTGTCGCGCGAAGTGATCGCGGACTCGATCGAGACCGCCGTGCAGGGGCAGCGCATGGACGGGCTCATCGCGATCGGCGGCTGCGACAAGAACATGCCGGGCGCGATGATCGCCATCGGCCGCTTGAACATCCCGGCGATCTTCGTCTATGGCGGCACCATCAAGCCCGGCCACTACCGGGGACGCGACTTGACCGTGGTGAGCTCGTTCGAGGCGGTCGGTGAATTCACCGCAGGCAAGATCGGCAAGGAAGAGCTGCTGGGGGTCGAGCGCCGCGCCTGTCCCGGGGCCGGCTCGTGCGGCGGCATGTACACCGCCAACACCATGTCCTCGGCGATCGAGGCCATGGGCATGAGCCTGCCGGGCTCGTCGACCATGGCAGCGGAAGACAGGGAAAAGCACGACAGCGCGGCCGAGTCGGCGCAGGCGCTGGTTCACGCGATTAAGCGGGAGCTCCTGCCGCGCGCGATCATGACGCGCAAGAGCTTCGAGAACGCCATCGCGGTCGTCATGGCGGTCGGCGGTTCCACCAACGCCGTGCTGCACCTTCTCGCGATCGCGCACGCCGCGGAGGTGCCGCTCGCGATGGACGACTTCGAGACTATCCGCGGGCGGGTCCCGGTGCTGTGCGACCTGAAGCCCTCGGGGCGCTACGTCGCGACCAACCTGCACGAGGCGGGCGGCATCCCGCAGGTGATGAAGATGCTGCTCGAGCACGGGCTGCTGCACGACGATTGCATGACGATCACCGGCAAGACTCTCGGCGAGCTCCTGCGGAAGGTGCCCGCGCGCCCGCCGCGCAACCAGGACGTGATCCGGCAATGGGAGAACCCGATCTACCCGCACGGCCACCTCGCCATTCTCAAGGGCAATCTCGCGCCGGAAGGGGCGGTCGCCAAGATCGCCGGGCTGAAGCGCCCGAAGATCACCGGGCCTGCGCGGGTATTCGACTCCGAGGAGGCGGCGATGGCCGCGATCCTCAGGAAGGACATTCGCTCGGGTGACGTGGTGGTGATCCGCTACGAGGGACCGAAAGGCGGGCCGGGCATGCGCGAGATGCTCTCGCCCACTTCCGCGCTGGTGGGCGAGGGGCACGCCGAGGACGTGGGGCTCATCACCGACGGGCGCTTCTCGGGCGGAACCTACGGCATGGTCGTGGGGCACGTCGCGCCGGAAGCCGCGGTAGGCGGCCCGATCGCGCTGGTGCACGAAGGCGACTCGGTCACAATCGACGCCGAACGCCGCCTGCTGCAGGTCAACGTATCCGACGAAGAGCTCGCGCGCCGACGCGCGGCATGGCGTGCGCCGGCGCCGCGCTACACGCGCGGCATCATGGCCAAGTACGCGGCACAGGTTTCCTCGGCGAGCCGCGGCGCCGTGACCGACTGATCGCGCGCCCGCCACATGAGTCCTTGCGCGACGTATTGATCGGTCACCTGCAGAAGCTCGAAGGATTCGCCGCTCCCGAAACCGCCCGGCGCCGCAATTGAGCGCGCGCGCTGTCGCTACCCGGCGACAGCGTCAACTTGTCGCTGGCGCTGGCGCTCGCCGGGAACCGATAATGGCGTGTCGCTTCCAACTCATAGGAGGTCGCCATGAACGCCTTTAACCGAAGCATCGCGCGCGCACTCGTCGTTTGCACCCTCGGCTGGGGTTTGCCGCCGCCGTCGTTCGCCGGCATCGTGTCGACCGAGGAGGTCCACGCCGGCCTCAAGCGCGATCAAGTGAAAGGCTTTCTGGAGCGCGCCGAGGTGCGGGCGGAGCTGGAATCGCTCGGAGTCGAGCCCGGCGCGGCGCTCGCCCGCGTGGACGCGCTGAGCGACGAGGAGGTCGCTGCGCTGACGGGCCGCCTGGATCAGCTGCCCGCCGGCGGCACCGATGTCCTGACCGTCGCGCTGATCGTTTTCCTCGTCCTGCTCTTCACCGACATCATGGGCTACACGAAGATATTCCCGTTCACCAGGCCGGCGCAGAAATAGCCTCGATGTTCCGGTATGCAGCCCCCGCCAGCGCGGGAGTTTTGCTGTGCGCCATGCTCACGGGACTTGCCGCCTGCGCGACCCCGCAGGTTGCCGCGATCCGCGCATCATCATCTGCCGTATTGCCCGCGCGCGTCGAGCTCGCCAGCGTTCCGTTCTTTCCCCAGGAAGACTATCAATGCGGCCCCGCTGCGCTTGCCACGGTGCTCACGCACGCCGGCTCGGCAACGACGCCCGAGGCCCTCGCCCCCCAGGTCTACCTGCCCGGCCGTGAGGGCTCGCTGCAGGCGGAGATGCTGGCGGCCGCCCGCCGCCACGGGCGGGTCGCCTACCGCCTGGCGCCTCGGCTCGAGGATGTGCTGCTTGAGGTGACCGACGGTGCTCCAGTGATCGTGCTCCAGAACCTCGCGCTCGGATTTGCGCCGCTCTGGCATTACGCCGTGGTCATCGGCTACGACCTGCGGCGCGAGGAAATCATCCTGCGCTCCGCCACGACACGGCGCCTGGTCATGACACTCGCCACCTTCGAGCGCACCTGGGCGCGCGGCGAGCACTGGGCCATGCTGGCGCTCGGGCCGGAGCGGCTGCCGACAACGGCGAGCGAAGATCAATACGTGGTTGCGGTCGCGGCGCTGGAGCGTGTCGCGCCCGCCGCCGCGCGCCGCGCCTACACGACGGCACTGGAACGCTGGCCGGGCAGCCTGGCGGCACGGATCGGGCAGGGGAATGCCGCCTACGCGCTGCGCGATCTACCGGGCGCTGAAGCGGCCTACCGCGAGGCGACGCGCCTCCACCCCCAGGCGGCCGATGCCTGGAACAATCTCGCGCAGTCTCTGCTCGAGCTCCGGCAGCGCGATGAAGCGCTGGTTGCGGCACGACGCGCGGTCAGCCTCGGCGGCCCGCGGCGCGCTCACTACCAGGCCACGCTGCAAGCCATAGTCGAGGCACGCTGAAGCGCGCCGGCACGATGCGCGGCCCGGGCGGGTCGTGACACAATGGACCGGCACTGCCGCTCGCCATGCCCAACCGCCTCGCCAACCAGACTTCCCCTTATCTCCAGCAGCACGCGGACAACCCGGTTGACTGGTATCCGTGGAGCGAGGAGGCGCTCGCGGCGGCGCGCGGTCAAGACAAGCCGATCCTGCTGTCGATCGGCTACTCGGCCTGCCACTGGTGCCATGTGATGGCGCACGAGTCGTTCGAGGACCCGGAGGTCGCGGCCGAGATGAACCGCCACTTCATCAACATCAAGGTCGACCGGGAGGAGCGGCCGGATCTCGACCAGATCTACCAGACCGCGCATGCGATGCTGACGCAACGCAGCGGCGGCTGGCCGCTCACGCTCTTCCTCATGCCCGACGGCACGCCGTTTTTTGGCGGCACCTATTTCCCCAAGCGCGCCCGTCACGGCATGGCCGGTTTTCTCGACTTGCTGCCGCGCGTCGCGGAAGCGTACCGCGACAAGCGCGCGGAGATCGCGCGGCAGAACGCGGCGCTGCTCGATGCGCTCGCCCGCACGTTGCCTGCGCCCGCGGGCGCGCCGGAGTTCAAGCGCTCGCCGCTCGACGCCGCGGTGCGCGAATTCGCGCAAGTATTCGACGACGTGCACGGCGGCATCGGCCAGGCGCCGAAGTTCCCGCACCCCTTCGAGCTCGCCTTCTGCCTGCGGCGCCACGCGCTCGACGGCGGCGAGCTGAGCCTCTCGATCGCGCACCTCACGCTCGTGAAGATGGCCGAGGGCGGCATCCACGACCAGCTGGGAGGCGGCTTCTGCCGCTACAGCGTCGATCCGTACTGGAGCATTCCGCACTTCGAGAAAATGCTCTACGACAATGCAGCGCTGGTTGCGCTCTACAGCGACGCGTGGCTCGTCACGCGGCAGCCGCTCCTCCAGCAAGCGGCGCACGGGATCGCGGGTTGGGTCATGCGCGAGATGCAGTCGCCCGAGGGCGGCTACTACTCCTCGCTCGATGCCGATTCCGAGCACGAAGAAGGCAAGTACTACGTGTGGACGCCGCACGAGGTGAAAAGCCACCTCACGCCCGAGGAGTACGCCGTGGTCGAGCCCCACTACGGGCTCGACGGCGCGCCTAATTTCGAGGGACGCGCGTGGCACCTGCGGGTGATGAAGCCGCTCGATGTCATCGCGCGGAGGCTCGATCGACCGGTAGCGGAATGCGAGACACGGCTCGAGTCCGCGCGCAGGAAGCTTCTCGCCGCGCGCGAGCAGCGCGTGCGCCCGGGACGGGACGACAAGGTGCTCACGAGCTGGAACGCGATGATGGTGCGGGGCCTCGCGCGCGCCGCCCGCGTGTTCGGCGAGGCGGCGTGGCTGGCCTCCGCCCGGCAGGCGCTGGAATTCATCCGGGCGACGATGTGGCGCGGCGGGCGTCTTTGCGCCACCTACAAGGATGGCATCCCGCACCTGAACGCCTATCTCGACGACCACGCCTTCCTGCTCGATGCGCTGCTCGAAATCATGCAATGCGAGTTCAGGGAGGACGATTTGCAGTTTGCGCGCGAGCTGGCGGAACGCCTGCTCGAGCAGTTCGAGGATCCTGTCGCGGGCGGCTTCTTTTTCGTCTCCCACGACCACGAGCAGCTCATCCACCGCGCCAAGCCGGGCCACGACAACGCGACGCCGGCCGGCAACGGCGTCGCGGCGCTCGCCCTGCAGCGGCTCGGGCACCTCGTCGGCGAGCCCCGCTACCTGGACGCGGCGGAGCGCGCGTTGCAGCTCTTTTATGCCGCGCTCGAGCGCCAGCCGAGCGCTTTTGTGAGCCTCGCGACGGCGCTCGACGAGCACCTCGTCCCGCCCCAGCTCATCATCCTGCGCGGCGAAGCCGGCGCGCTGGAGCAGTGGCAACGCGCGCTCGCCGCGCGCTACCGGCCCGATACCCTCGTCATCGCCATACCGGCAGGCCGGGCGGGGCTGCCGCCGGTCCTCGACAAAGCCGCTTCGGCCGGCGGTGTCAATGCCTGGGTGTGCCGCGGCATGACCTGCCTGCCGGCGATCAGCGATCTCGCCGAACTGGAGCGCGTCCTGTCCCTGCCCGCCAGCGCGGCCTGAGCGCATCGGGCATCCGCGACCGCTGGCAGACGACGTTATCGTGCTTGTTAAACCGGCTGGAACGGCACTAGAATGCGCGGGTTTTTTGACGTGAACCTACACCCGCCCGGAGACCCGGTATGAAATTCGCCATGACTCTGCTCGCCGCCGCCGCGTCGGTCACGCTTGCCGCGGGCGCTCATGCCGCCGATGCCAAGGCCGCCGAAGCGCTCGCGAAGTCGAGCGGCTGCCTCGCCTGCCACACGGTGGACAAAAAGCTGGTGGGGCCGAGCTACCAGGAGATCGCCAAGCGCTACCGCACGGACAAAGGCGCCGCAGCAAACCTGGCTCAGAAGGTGAAGGCGGGCGGCAAGGGCGCGTGGGGCGACATCCCGATGCCGCCCAACGCGCACGTCAAGGATGCGGATATCCGGGCCATCGTGCAGTGGATACTGTCGCTCAAATAAGCTGCAATGGAGGCGGCAGGCCGCCTCCTCGATTGACAATGCTGGAGCCCCTGAGGATAATAATTTCCCTAGTAGCAACAACCATTTACCGCTAGGTACCCGCATGAATCCGAGGCCGTTTCGAAGCATCGCTTTGGTCCTGGCCGCCGCCCTCGCCGCGAGCTGCGCCCGAGACGATTCCGCGGTCAAGATCGGCTCCGCGTCGCCGCTGACGGGGTCGCAGGCGCACATCGGCATCGACATCCGCAACGGCGTGCAGCTCGCGATCGAAGACCTCAATGCCGTTGGCACGGAAATCGGCGGCAGGAAAGTGACGTTCCGGCTCATTGCCGAGGACGATGAGGCGAACCCGACCAAGGCCACCACTGTCGCGCAGAAACTGGCCGACGCGAAGGTGGTGGCGGTCGTCGGCCACTTCAACTCGGGCGCCTCGATCCCGGCCTCGCGGATTTACTCCGACGCCGGCATCCCCCAGATCTCCCCGTCCTCGACCAATCCCAAGTACACGCAACAGGGCTTCAAGACCACGTTCCGGGTCGTCGCGCACGACGACCAGCAGGGGCCGACGCTCGGCCGGTTCGCGATCGAGAAGCTCAAGGCGAAGAGCATCGCGGTGGTTGACGACAGCACGGCCTACGGCCAAGGCCTCGCCGACGCGTTCTCGGCCACCGTCAAGGCGCGCGGCGCGCGCATCGTCGCGCGCGAGCACACCACCGACAAGGACACCGATTTCATGGCGATCCTCACCAAGATCAAGGGACGCCGGCCCGATCTCGTCATGTTCGGCGGCATCGACCCGCAGGCCGGGCCGATGGTGAAGCAGTTGGCCGAACTCGGTATCCAGGCCCGCTTCATCGGCGGGGATGGCATGCAGACGCCCAATTTCATCAAGCTCGCCGGGGCCGCCGCGGAGGGCGTCATGGCCTCGATTCCGGGCCTGCCCAAGGAGCAGATGCCCGGCGGCAACGCGTTCATGGCCAAGTACCGGGCCAAGTTCAAGGCCGAAGTCGAGTTGTTCGCTCCGATGGGCTACGACGCGGTGATGGTGTTCGTCGACGCCATGAAGCGCGCCGGATCGACCGAACCCGCGAAGTTCCTGCCGGAGCTCGGCAAGACCCGCTACCAGGGCGTGATCGGGCCGATCGCCTTCGACGAGAAGGGCGACTTGAAAGACGGCCCCATTACCATCTACGTCGTGAAGGGCGGCAAGTGGGAGCCGCTCGAGACCGTGATTCCCGGCGCGGAGAAGCCCACGCGGCCCCCGATGAAAAAGTCGACGTAACGCGCCCCGGGATCCGGCGGCCCGCGTGATTCACGGGAAGGCAAAGAACGGCACCCTCGCGGTGCCGTTTTCGCGCTGACTCGCCCGACTATGGACATCTTTCTCCAGCAGATCGTGAACGGCCTGGTGCTGGGCAGCATCTACGCGCTGGTCGCGCTCGGCTACACCATGGTCTACGGCATACTCGGCCTCATCAACTTCGCGCACGGCGACATTGTCATGATCGGCGCGCTGGTCGCGCTCTCGGTCGCGCAGGCGCTCGCCGGGAGCGTCCTCCCCGGCCCGGCGGTGCTGCTCGTCGCGGCGCTGACGGCGACGCTGGTCTGCGTCACGCTCGGTGTCACCATCGAACGCGCCGCCTACCGCCCGCTGCGGCGCGCGCCACGGCTTGCGCCGCTGATCACGGCGATCGGCGTCTCGATCCTGCTGCAGTACTCCGCAGCGCTCGTCTGGGGCAAGCAGTACCTCTCCATGCCCGAACTCGTCAAGCCCGGCACGGTGGCCTTGGGGGGCGCGCAATTCACCGAGCTCCAGGCCTTCATCTTCGTGCTCGCGTGCGCGGTGATGGCGGGCCTGCTCTGGTTTATCAAGGCAAGCCGATTGGGCCGCGCGATGCGCGCGACCGCGCAAAACGCCGAGATCGCCGGGCTGATGGGCGTCAACATCGATCGTGTCATCGCCTTCACCTTCCTGCTCGGATCGGCGGTCGGCGCGATCGCGGGGGTCATGATCGTGCTCTACTACGGCATCGGCCACTATTTCATGGGATTCATGCTCGGGCTGAAGGCCTTTACCGCCGCGGTGCTCGGCGGCATCGGCAACGTCGCCGGCGCCATGCTGGGGGGGCTGCTGCTGGGCGTGATCGAGAGCCTCGCCTCGGGCTACATCGGCGATCTCACCGGCGGAGTGCTCGGCAGCAACTACCGCGACATCTTCGCCTTCCTCGTGCTGATCCTCGTGCTGGTGTTCAGGCCCACCGGCATATTGGGCCAGCACACGGGCGACCGTGCATGACCCTCAGGGCCGGCGCATGGTGACCTCCCCGCGCCTCAGGTGGGCGATCTGGCTGCTTGCGGCGGCGCTCCTCCTCGCGGCGCCGTTTGCGATCGATGCCGTGCTGGGGCGGGCCTGGGTGCGGATCGTCGACGTCGCGCTGCTCTTCATCCTGCTCGCCCTGGGACTCAACATCGTGGTCGGCTTTGCGGGCCTGCTCGATCTCGGTTACATCGCCTTCTTCGCGGTCGGCGCCTACTGCTACGCGCTGCTGGCGTCGCCCCAGTTCGACATCCACTGGTCGTTCGTCCTGCTGCTGCCGCTGGGCGCGTTGGTCACGGCGGTGTTCGGCGTGCTGCTCGGCGCGCCCACGCTGCGCCTGCGCGGGGACTACCTGGCGATCGTGACCCTCGGCTTCGGCGAGATCATCCGCATCCTGCTCAACAACCTCAACCGCCCGGTCAACATCACCAACGGCCCGCAGGGAATCACGCTGATCGACCCGCTCGCCGTGGGCGGGATCGCACTCAACAAGACCTACTCGGTGGCCGGGCTCACGATCGCGCCGGTCCACGGCTATTATTTCGTGTTCCTCGCCTGCGCGCTCGCCGCGATATTCGTCTCGCTGCGGCTGGAGGACTCGCGGATCGGCCGCGCCTGGATCGCGATCCGCGAGGACGAAGTCGCGGCCGCGGCGATGGGCATCAATACCCGCGACCTGAAGCTGCTCGCCTTCGCCATGGGGGCGACCTTCGGCGGCGTGGCCGGGGGGCTGTTCGCCTCGTTCCAGGGCTTCGTCAGCCCGGAGAGCTTCACGTTGCTGGATTCCATCATGGTGCTGTGCATGGTGGTGCTGGGCGGCATGGGCAACGTCGGCGGCGTCGTGCTCGGGGCCGCGCTGCTCACCGCGCTGCCCGAGGCACTGCGCTACGCCGGCCCACTGCAGGAGGATTGGCTGGGCGAGGTCTACGTCGACCCCTCCGACCTGCGCATGCTGCTGTTCGGGCTGGCGCTGGTGCTGATGATGCAGTTTCGGCCCGCCGGCCTGTGGCCGTCGAGCACGCGCCGCCGCGAGCTCACCGGCGCCAGCGGCGCTACCGAGGGTCGCGCGTGAGCGCGTCCACGGTGCGCGCCGCGCTGCTCGAGGCGCGCGCCATCAGCAAGCGATTCGGGGGGCTCTCGGCGCTCGCCGAAGTCTCGCTCACGGTCGCGCGCGGCGAAATCTTCGGGCTGATCGGCCCCAACGGCGCCGGCAAGACGACGCTCTTCAACGTGCTGACCGGCCTCCATGCGCCGGACGCTGGCGAGTGCGTCTTCGAGGGCGAGCCGTTGACCGGATTGAAGCCGTATCGCATCGCGGCGCGCGGCATTGCCCGGACTTTCCAGAACATCCGGCTCTTCGCCAACATGAGCGCGCTCGAGAACGTGATGGTCGGGCGCCACGTGCGCACCCGCGCCGGCGTGCCGGGCGCCGTGTTGCGCGGCGCGGCAACGCGCACCGAGGAGCGCGAGATCACTCACCGCGCCCTTGAGCTGCTCGATTACGTCGGCATCGCGGCGCGCGCCGCGCAACCCGCCTACGGCCTCGCCTACGGCGACCAGCGCCGCCTCGAGATCGCGCGCGCCCTGGCGACGGATCCGAAGCTGCTTGCGCTCGATGAGCCCGCCGCCGGCATGAACGCAACCGAGCGCGCGGAGCTCGCGCGGCTGCTCGAGCGCATCCGCGCGAGCGGCGTCACCCTGCTCCTGATCGAGCACGACGTCAGGCTCGTGATGGGACTGTGCGATCGCGTGGCCGTGCTCGATTACGGCAGAAAAATCGCGGAAGGCGCGCCCCCCGCCGTGCAGCGCGACCCGGCGGTGATCGAGGCCTACCTGGGAGGGGAGATTGCTTGAGGTAACCGGACTCAGGGTTTCGTACGGCGGCATCAACGCCGTGAAGGGCATCGACCTGCAGGTCGCTGACGGCGAGCTCGTCACGCTGATCGGGGCCAACGGCGCCGGCAAGACCACAACCTTGAAGGCGCTCGCCGGGCTGCTGAGACCGGCCGCGGGCCGCATCCACTATAATGGGATCGACATCACGGCGCGTCCGGCATTCGAGCTCGTCCGGCAAGGGTTGGCGCTGGTGCCCGAGGGGCGCGGTGTGTTCGGGCGGCTCACGGTCGAGGAGAACCTGGCGATGGGTGCTTACAGCCGCCGCGACCGGGCGGGCATCTTCGCCGATTTCGACCGCGTCTACGGAATGCTGCCACGACTCGCCGAACGCCGCCGCCAGCCCGGCGGAACGCTGTCCGGCGGCGAGCAACAGATGCTGGCGATCGGGCGCGCGTTGATGGGCCGGCCGCGCATGTTGCTCCTCGACGAACCCAGCATGGGGCTTGCGCCACTGGTTGTGCAAACGATATACGAGACGATACGCACCATCACGGCGGAGGGCGTAACGCTCCTGCTGGTCGAGCAGAACGCGAAGCTCGCGCTCGAGACCTGCCACCGCGGCTACGTGATGGAGAGCGGGCTGATCGCGCTCGCCGACGACGCATCGCGGCTGCTCACCAACCCCCGGGTGCGCCAGGCCTACCTTGGCGAATGAGCGGGCAATGCCGGAGTTGACCGCTCCCCTGCGGCCGCTCGCGGCTACTCGGACGGCGAAATACGGCCGCCGGCTGCTGCTCGCCGCCGTGACGGTCGTCCTCGCGGCGATACTCGGCTATCTCTACTACAAGACCGAGGGGGCGGATTTCAAGCGGCACAATGAAGTACTGGCGGCGCTGCGCGAGTTGAAGGAGATCGACTCCCGCTGGGACGTGGACATCCTGCGGGTCCACACGGAGCTCGTCCCGCCCCAGGCACCCCTCTCGGACCGCGCCGCGGCCGTGGCGCGTATCCAGCGCGACCTCGCCGCAGCCAGCGCCGAGCTTGGCAGCGCGGTGCTGGCGCGCGGCCTGCCCGACCTCGGCGCTGCGTTTTCCGCGAAAGCCAGGATGCTGGACCAGTTCAGGATTGCGAATGCCGCCACCCGCGAGGCGCTTGCGCGGGTGGCGGCGTCCGACGTGGAGATCGCGGGCCTGGTTCGCGGCTCGTGGCGGGACTTCCGCGAACGCGAGCGCCTGGTGGCGGCGGAGAGCGCCGCGACCCAGTTGATCGCCGAAGCCCAGCGCTATTACTTCAGCCCGAGCGAGGAGCGGCGCAAGCTCGTCGAGATGATCCTCGGGGACCTGCGGAAGGCGGGACCGCGACTGCCGCCGGCGCTGCGCGCCGGCTTGAGCCGCCTCGATGAGCGCGTGCGGCAACTGCTCGAGGCGAAGCCGGCAGAGCAGGCGTTGTTCACCCGGCTCGGTTTCATGACCGCCGGACCGCGCGTCGACAGCTTGACCGCCGCATATTCGCGCGAGCTGGAGGCCGCGCTCCACGAGCAGGCGTTCTACCGCTCCTATCTCGTCGCCTACTCGGGCGCGCTGCTGATACTCATCGGCTACCTGGCCCTGCGCCTGATCGCCAGCTACCGGCTGCTCAACGCCGCGAACGAGGAGCTGGAACAACGCGTCATCGAGCGCACCCGGGAGCTCACCGAGGCGCTCAAGCAACTCAAGGAGTCGGAAGCGCAACTGATCCAGTCCGAGAAAATGTCCTCGCTCGGCCAGATGGTGGCCGGCGTGGTGCACGAGATCAACACGCCGCTTGCCTACGTCAAGAACAGCCTGGGCTCGGTAAGCGGAATGCTGCAGGATCTCACGCGCCTCGCGGTCGAGACCGAGAAGCTGCTCGAGCTGCTGCGCGCCGGCGCGGCCAATCCCCAGGATCTGGCCGAGCAGTTCGGCCTGACCGAGCGGCTGATCGCGCAGCTGCGCGCCCAGCATGCGCTCGACGAGGTGGACGCCCTGGCGCGGGACGGGCTCCATGGCATCGGGCAGATATCGGAGATCGTGGGGAATCTCAAGAACTTCTCGCGCCTGGACCGCAGCAAGGTGGCGAGCTTCAACCTGAACGAGGGTCTCGACAGCACGCTCGCGATCGCGCGTCACGAGCTCAAGCATCACGTGGTGAAAAAGCATTACGGCGACATCCCGCCCATCACCTGCTCGCCCTCCCAGGTCAACCAGGTATTCCTGAACCTCGTCACCAACGCGGCCCAGGCGATGGGGCCGGCGCCGGGCGAGATCCGGATCACCACGCGCCGCGAGGGCGCCGCGCACGTGGCGGTGGAGGTGGCGGATAACGGCAAGGGCATCCCGCCCGAGGTCCTGCCCAAGATCTTCGACCCCTTCTTCACCACCAAGGAAGTGGGCAAGGGCACGGGACTCGGGCTGTCGATCGTCTACAAGATCGTCGAGCAGCACGGCGGCAGGATCAGCGTCGATTCCACCGTGGGGGTTGGCACCCGGTTCACCGTGGTGCTACCGTTGCAACCGCCGGCACCGGCGCCCGCGGTGCCATGAGGGCCGTTCGAGCACCCGGCCCGGAATCATGAATACCCACGCCACCATCGGCAAGTACCAGGTTCAGGACGTGCTCGGCCAAGGCGGAATGGGCATCGTCTACCGCGCGTTCGACCCCGCGATCCAGCGCACGGTCGCGATCAAGACCATCACCAAATCGGCGCTCGACCCCGCGGACCTCCAGTACGTGCTGACGCGCTTCCGCCACGAGGCGCGCGCCGTCGGCCGGTTGACGCACCCGCGCATCGCGGCGATCTACGATTACGGCGAGGATGAGGAACTCGCCTATATCGTGATGGAGCTGGTGAACGGCAAGTCGCTGTTTCAACACCTCCAGAACGAAGTGCGCTTCGGGCTGAAGGAGATCGGCGAGTTGATTCGCCAGCTGCTCGACGGGCTCGGCTATGCGCACGCGCAGGGCGTGATTCACCGCGACATCAAGCCGTCCAACATCCTGATCAACGACGACGGGCGGCTGAAGCTCACCGATTTCGGCATCGCGCGTATCGATTCCTCCACGCTGACCCAGTTGGGCGAGATCATGGGCTCGCCGGGCTATATGTCTCCCGAGCAGTTTCTCGGCACCGACATCGACGCGCGCGGCGACATCTACTCGGTGGGGGTCATCGCCTACGAGCTGCTCGCCGCCCGCCGCCCGTTCACCGGCAACAACGCCGAGGTGATGCGCCAGGTGCTGAGCGAGCGGCCGGCGAACCCCTCGGACTTCAACCCCAAGATCTCGGTTCAGCTCGACTGGGCGGTGCTCAAGGCGCTCGCCAAGAAGCGCGAGGACCGGTTCCAGACCGGGAAGGAATTCTCCGACGCATTCCACCAGGGAGTCGAGGCGAGCCTGCGGCAGGCGCGGCGCGAGCCGGCCGCCGCCACCGACGTTCCGACGCAGCGCATCGACCCCAAGCTGGTGCAGGCTGCGCGCTTGCTGGCCGGCCTGCAGCAGGCCCGGACCGATGCGCCGACCCAGCCCCCCGCCAGGGAGCCCCCCGCCAGGGCTGCTGCCGCCGCCGCGCCCGCGGCAGCGGAGAGCCCCACCGAGCCTCCGGGGGGCGGACGGGCCCGCATTCTGTTCGTGGACGACGAGGAACGGATCGTGAACGCGCTGCGATCCATCTTCCGGTCGGGCTACCACGTATTCACGGCGACCAACGGCGCGGAGGCGCTCGAGTTCGTGCGCAAGTTCCAGCCGCACGTGGTCGTGAGCGACCAGCGCATGCCGCAAATGACAGGGGTGGAGCTGCTGCGCCGGGTGAAGGGCCTGGCGCCGAATACGGTGCGCATGCTGCTGACCGGCTACTCGGACCTCGCGGCGATCGTCGGCTCGATCAACGACGGTGAGGTATTCCGTTTCATCTCCAAGCCATGGGATAACCAGGAGATCCAGAAAATCGTCGCCGAGGCGGCCGCGATTGCGTTCGATCTCGCGGCAACGTCCGCGTCACCCCCGATCGTGCCCGACCGGATGGATGCGGGCCTACTGGTGATTGAGGCGGGCGACGAGACGCTGCGGGGGGTTACGCGGCTGGTCGGCGGCGCCTGTCCGGTCTACCACGCGCGGAGCCTCGACGAGGGCCTGAACCAGCTCGAGACGCACGAGATCGCGCTGATCGTCGCCGACGTCGCGAGCCGGGGCGAGGACATCCTCGCGGCATTCAAGCTGCTCAAGCGGGAGCGCCCGGAGATTCTCGCCATCGTGCTGACCGAGGCTTCCGACTCGGAGCTGGTGATCGAGCTCATCAATCAGGCGCAGATCTTCCGTTTCATCAACAAGCCGGTGAATCCCGAGCTCCTGCGTCAGCATGCCCAGGCGGCGCTCATCCGCTATCAATCGCTCAAGCAAAACCCGCATCTCACCCGCCAGTACCAGGTCGCGACGGCGAGCCTCGCCGGCGTCAGCCAGGGGATACTCGCGCGGGTGAAGTCGCTGAAGAGCTGGTTCTAGGAATTAACGAGGGGATACTCCCCTCGTGCACCCCTACTTCAGTTTGGGAACGAGTAACAATGAGCGAGGGGATACTCCCCTCGTGCACCCCTACTCCAGCCTTGGAGCCGCTCAATCAACCCAGTCCCGCGGCACGAGGAACTCGGTATAGAGCTTTTCCTCCGGGCTGCCCGGCTCGGGTTTCCAGTCGTAGCGCCACTCGACCCGCGGCGGCAGCGACATCAGGATCGCCTCGGTGCGGCCGCCGGACTGCAGCCCGAACAGCGTGCCGCGGTCATACACCAGGTTGAACTCGACGTAGCGGCCGCGCCGGTAGGCCTGGAACGCGCGTTCGCGCTCGCCGTAAGCGAGCCCTCTGCGGCGCTCGAGGATGGGAAGATAGGCCGGCAGGAATTGGGCTCCTACGCTGCGCGCAAGCGCGAAGCACGCCGGGAAGTCGGGCTGGTTGAGGTCGTCGAAGAAAATGCCGCCGATGCCGCGCGGCTCCGCCCGGTGCTTCAGGTAAAAATAATCATCGCACCACTGCTTGTAGCGCGGGTAGCAATCGGCGCCGTGGGGGGCGAGCGCCTCGCGGCAGGCACGATGGAAATGCCGCGCATCCTCGGCAAAGGGATAGTACGGCGTCAGATCCATGCCGCCGCCGAACCACCACACCGGGGCGGCCGCGTCCTTCTCCGCCACGAAGTAACGCACGTTCATGTGCGTGGTGGGGACGTAGGGGTTGCGGGGATGCAGCACCAGCGAAACGCCCATCGCCTGGAACGAGCGGCCGGCAAGTTCCGGGCGGCCGGCGCTGGCAGAGGGTGGAAGGTTCTGGCCGTGAACGTGCGAGAAGTTCACGCCCGCGCGCTCGAACACGATCCCGTCTTCGATCACCTGCGCGATTCCGCCACCGCCCCCGGGCCGCGACCACTCGTCACGCCGGAAGTCCCGCCCCTCGATCCCGCTCAGGCGCGCGGCGATCGTCCGCTGAAGCTCGAGAAGATGCTGCTTGACGGCGGCCGCGTCCAATCGATCACTTAGTAAGTTCCGGGGAACGCGTCGTGGCCGCGCACGTAGTCGCGGTTGCTCTGGGCCGGATTGCGATTGACGAGCGGGCGCGCGTAGAGCGGATGGGTGAGGCTTCTCACCTCGTGCTCGAGGGTGAACAGGCGCTTTCCGCTCGCCGGGTCGACGATGTCGCGGAAGCGGTATTGATGCTCGCTCGACTCCTCCGACACGAGCCCGCGCTCGAGCAAGCGGCGGTGGGGACCGGAGAAATCGGCGATGTAGACCTGGATGTGATGCCCGTCGTACACCGGGAGCGGGCGCGAGGTCTCGCGAAACCGCAGCCGCTGCGCGGCGCCCGTGGATACGACGGCGGTTGCGCCACCCGCGCCGCCGTCGATCGCGGCATGCGCCCCCAGGACGTCCCGGTAAAAACCCGCGATTCCCGGCGCCGAGCCGGCAGGCACGTCGAGCTGGACGTAGGCGATGGCGAGCTCGGCATCGCCGAACCCGGGCGCGGGCGCGTGACAGCGGTAACGATTTCCCCAGGGGCAGGTTGCCTCGATCCAGCCGTCGCGTTTCTCCCAGGCGAACCGCGTCTCGGCCAGGAGCGGCGCGACGCCCTGCAACCGGCGCTCCAGCGCCGCGAGATCGGGCAGCACGATGCCGACGTGCCCACGCACTACCTGGGTGCCCCGTGACGGCAGATGGAACTGGCTGCGCCCGACATTGACCCACATGTTGTCGATCCCCGTCATGAGGTACGGGTCGCGCGTCAGCCCCAGGCCGCTCACGTAGAAAATCGTGGCCAGGTGCTGGTCGGGAATGGTGACGTTCACGTGCTCGAGCAGGATGATGTTGCCCAGGTCCTGGCGCGCGCGATCGAAGTCCGGCTTCATACCGAAAGCTTACTCCAAGTCGCTATTTCCGGCCCGCGGCAAGCGCCCGGTGGCCGATGTCGCGGCGGAATTGCATGCCCTCGAAGCGGATCTTCCCGGCAATCGCGTAGGCGCGGCGCTGCGCGGCGCTCACGTTGCCGCCCAGCGCCGTCACCGTCAGCACCCGTCCCCCGCTGGTAACCACGTCCGTTCCATTCAACGCGGTGCCGGCATGGAACACGTGGCAATCCTCTTCGGGCGCCGGCAGGCCGTGAATCGCGTCGCCCGTGCGCGGAGCGTCCGGGTAGCCGTGCGCGGCGAGCACCACGCCGAGGGCTATCCGCCGGTCCCACTCCGCCTCCACCTTGTCGAGAGTGCCGGCGAGCGCGTGCTCGATCAGGCCTTCGAGGTCGCTCTTCAACCGCAGGAGGATCGGCTGCGTTTCCGGGTCGCCCATCCGGCAGTTGAACTCCAGCACCCTGACTCTGCCGTCCCGCCCGATCATCAGACCGGCGTAGAGGAAACCGCTATACGGGGTGCCTTCGTTCTCCATGCCGGCGAGCGCGGGGTAGATCACTTCGCGCAGCACCCGGGCGTGTACCGCCGGCGTCACTACCGGCGCCGGGGAGTATGCGCCCATGCCGCCGGTATTGGGACCGCGGTCGCCGTCGAACAGGCGTTTGTGATCCTGGCTGGTCGCGAGCGGCAGCGCGTGCTGGCCGTCGGCGAGCACGATGAAGCTCGCCTCCTCGCCCTCGAGGTAGTCCTCGATCACCAGCCGGCTGCCCGCAGCACCCATCGTTTTTGCGACCAGCATGCTATCGACCGCCGCGTGCGCCGAGCCCGCGTCCATCGCCACCACCACGCCCTTGCCGGCGGCCAGCCCGTCGGCCTTGACGACAACCGGTGCGCCGTGGCGGTCCAGGTAGGCGTGCGCTGATTCGGGTTCGCTGAATGCCGCATAGCCCGCGCTCGGTATGCCGTGGCGCTGCATGAAGGACTTGGCGAATTCCTTGGAGCTCTCCAGCCGGGCGGCGGCCCGTGTCGGCCCGAAGATCTTCAGCCCCTCCGCGCGAAATGCGTCGACGACGCCCTGCGCGAGCGGCGCCTCCGGTCCGACGACAGTAAACGTCACCGCTTCCCTGCGCGCGAGCTCGATCCACGCCGGGATGGATGTGGCCGGCGCATTGACGAGGCCCTCTTCGCGCGCGGTACCGGCGTTGCCGGGAGCGACGAGCACCCGCGAGACGCGCGCCGAGCGCGCGAGCTTCCACGCCAATGCGTGCTCGCGCCCTCCCGAGCCGATGACCAGCAGCTTCACGCTTCCCCCTTCACGGCGCTTCCGCCGCCTCAGTGGCGGAAGTGCCTGACGCCGGTGAACACCATGGCAATGCCGCGCTCGTCGGCGGCGGCGATCACTTCGTCATCGCGCAGGCTGCCCCCGGGCTGGATGATCGCGCGCGCACCGGCCTGCGCCACGGCGTCCACGCCGTCGCGAAACGGGAAGAAGGCATCGGACGCGACTACCGCCCCCTGCAGCGCGAGGCCCGCGTTCTGCGCCTTGATCGCGGCGATGCGCGCCGCGTCTACCCGGCTCATCTGCCCCGCACCCACGCCGAGGGTCCGGCCGCCGCTGCAATACACGATGGCATTGGACTTGACGAACCGGGCGACGTGCCAGGCAAACAGCAGATCTGCCGTCTGCGCCTCGCTCGGACGCGTCCGGGTGGCGACTTTGAGGCCGCCCGCCCCGATGCCGGCGGTGTCCGGCGTTTGCACCAGCAAGCCGCCGCCGACGCGCTTGAAGTCGCAGTCGTTGGCGCCGGAGGCAAGCAGCACCTCGAGCACTCGAATATTGGCCTTGCCCGCGAGCGCCCGCGCCGCCTCCGGGCCGATGGCAGGAGCGATTACCACTTCCACGAACTGCTGCGCGAGGGCTTGCGCCGTGGGCGCGTCGAGTTCACGGTTAAAGGCGATGATCCCGCCAAAGGCCGAGGCGGGATCGGTGGCAAACGCCCTGGCGTAGGCTTCCACGAGGCTGGCGGCGCGGGCTGCGCCGCAGGGGTTGGCGTGCTTCACGATCACGCACGCCGGCCCGTCGAAACCCTTCACGCATTCCCACGCGGCATCGGCGTCGGCGATATTGTTGTAGGAAAGCTCCTTGCCCTGGAGCTGGCGATAGGTGCCGAGGCTGCCCGGAGCCGGCTGCAAATCCCGATAGAACGCTGCCTCCTGGTGAGGATTCTCCCCGTAACGCAGCAACTGCACGCGCTCGAACTGAAGGTTCAGCCGTCGCGGGAAGCGCTCGATGCCGCCTGAACCATCGAGAGCAGTCAGGTAATTGCTGATCACCCCGTCGTAACGGGCGGTGTGGGAGAACGCTTTCTGCGCCAGGTGCAGCCGCGTCGCGGCCCCGAGCGCGCCGCCTGCGGATTCCATCTCCTTCAGCACCGCCCCGTAGTCGGCCGGATCGGTCACCACCGCCACATGCTCGTGATTCTTGGCGGCGCTGCGCAGCAGGGCGGGGCCACCGATGTCGATGTTCTCGATGGCTTCCCCGAGCGTGCACCCGGGACGGGCCACCGTGGCGCCGAAGGGATAGAGGTTGACGACCACCAGGTCGATCGGCGGGATCCCCGCCTGCTCCAGCGCGGCCATGTGCTCGCGGGCGTCGCGCCGGGCGAGGATGCCGGCGTGCACTTTCGGGTGCAAGGTCTTCACCCGCCCGTCGAGCAGCTCCGGGAAGCCGGTGTAGTCGGCGACCTCGGTCGCTTCGAGGCCACGCTCCCTCAGGAGCCGCGCCGTGCCACCCGTCGAGAGCAGCGTCACCCCGAAGCGCGCGAGTGCGCGCGCGAATTCGACGACGCCGGTCTTGTCCGAGACGCTGATCAGCGCCTGCTTGATGGCGGCCATGGAGGCAGGATTCAGGAATCGGGATTCAGGATTCCGCCAGAGACGTCGGACGGCCGGCCCCTGAATCCCGGATCCTGGATCCCGAGGCCTAGAACTTGATGCCGTGCACCCGCATTTTCTTGCGCAGCGTGTTGCGATTGATGCCCAGCATCTCCGCGGCGTGGGTCTGGTTGCCGCGCACGCGGTGCAATACGCTCTCCAGCAGGGGCTTTTCCACGCAATGGATGACCATATCATAGACCGCGCACGGCTTCTCGCCGTCGAGATCCCTGAAATAGCCCTCGATTGCGCGGCGCACCATGCGCGCCATCTCATTTTCGTTCATCATGCTGCCGGTTCCTCGACGTAGGTGAGGCGCTGCCCGCGGCCGGCGAGCTGCGCGAAGAATTCGTCGACCGCCGCGAGCTGCTCGCGACGGGTCTCGAGCCGGTTCATGGCGTGGCGGAACGCCGCCGAACCGGCCAGTCCCTTGGTGTACCAGGAAATATGCTTGCGGGCGACACGCACGCCGGCGTGCTCACCGTAGAACTCGTAGAGGTCGTTGAGGTGCCCCACCAGCACGCGATGTATTTCCGCCACCTCCGGCGGCGATAGGCGCTCGCCGGTGGTCAGGTAATGCTGGATCTCGCGGAACATCCACGGCCGGCCCTGGGCCGCGCGCCCGATCATCACGGCGTCCGCGCGGGTGTAGTCGAGCACCTGCTTCACTTTCTCGGGTGTCGCGATGTCGCCGTTGGCGATCACCGGAACCTTCACCGCGGACTTGACCGCGGCGATGGTGTCGTACTCTGCCTCGCCGGCAAAACCGCATGCGCGCGTGCGGCCATGGATGGCGAGCGCCTGGATGCCGGCTGCCTCCGCGATCTTCGCCACCCGCAGCGCATTCCTGCTGCCGCGATCCCAGCCGGTACGGATCTTCAGCGTGACCGGCGCCGCCACCGCCGCGACCACCGCGCCCAGGATGCGCCCGACCAGCGGCTCGTTGTTGAGCAGCGCCGAGCCGGCCATGACATTGCACACCTTCTTCGCCGGGCAGCCCATGTTGATGTCGATGATCTGGGCGCCCTGGTCGACGTTGTAGCGGGCCGCATCGGCCAGCATCCGGGGGTCCGCGCCCGCGATCTGCACCGCGATCGGGTCGACCTCTCCCTCGTGGTTGGCGCGCCGGCGCGTCTTCGCCGAGCCCCACAGCAGGGAATTGCTCGCCACCATTTCCGACACCGCCATCCCGGCGCCCAGGGTCTTGCACAGTTGGCGAAACGGGCGGTCGGTGACGCCCGCCATCGGCGCGACGATCAGATTGTTCTTGAGCTGGAACGGGCCGATGTGCATCGCGTCTGCCGGATCCGCGATTGTTTTCGCAAGTTCGTTACGGGGAAGGGCGTCATTGTAATCGCTCGTCACGCGCAATAAAAGCAATTCGTGCAATTTTTTTTGTTCGGTGTTGCAGTGAACCCACATGCGTGGCGCGTACGACAGCGGCGCCATCAAACCGCGTGACGAAGTAAGCACTTATTCGGAAAATGTCGAGCGCTGCTTGCGCGGCAGCGCGTAACTTTTTGGGCGCCACAAAGCGAACGGCGCGCTGGCGCGTTTCCCGCGCGCAAGCGCCTGTACTGCGGTCAAGTTCTTGAATTTCCGGGCGAGTGCCGTTCCGCGCTGGCACGCCAGCTGATCATGCCCTGAGAAACCGGAGCGGCACTAGCCGCGCGCGCCGAAAATCATGCGTCGCACGACGAGGTCCCGGGCCGGCGGGAACGCGCCCAGTGCCGCGAGCCCCAAGCCGCGCGCCCAGCCGAGCGGCGCGAGCTCGTTGGAAAACAGGCGCACCAGCATGTCGGTAAAAAGTATCCCGCCCGTGCGGTCGAACCGGCGGCGGGCGGAATAAGCCCGGATCAACTCCGGTCCCCCGACACGGGCGCGGTCGCAATCCCGCAGCAGTGCCGCCAGCTCCCATGCATCACGCAGCCCGAGGTTCAAGCCCTGCCCCGCGACCGGATGCAGGGTCTGCGCGGCATTGCCGACCAGGACCGTGCGCGGTTCCGCAATGTGGGCCGCAACCTTCAGCGCGAGCGGGTACCACGCGCGGCCGCTGGCCGAACTGAATCGTCCCAGGCGATTCCCGAAGCCCTCCTGGAGCCGCTCCAGGAAACCGGCTTCGGTCAGCGCGCACGATTCCCGGGCGTGCGCCGGGGTGGTCGTCCACACCAGTGCCACCGCTTCCCCCGCGGGCAACAGGGCCAGCGGCCCTTCCGGGGTGAATCGCTCGTAGGCAACGTTTTGATGCGGCGCGCTGCACGACACACGGGCCGTTACCGCGGCCTGGCCGTAGTCATGGACGCGCATCCGGGCGACCGGTAGCGCGCCGCCATCGGCCACGGCAAGCAGCCTTGCGCTCGCGCGTTGGGTGGCGCCGCCGGCCGTAAATCGCACGACCGTCGCATCGGTTCCAGCTTCGAACGCGCTCGCCGTGGCTTGGACCGCACGTGCGCCGTCTCCTGCCTCCAATGCGCGCCCGAGCGCTTCGGCGAGCGCCCCGTAATCGACCACGTAGCCCAGCGCCGGCAGGCGCGCCTGCTGGGCGTCCAATTCGACCCGCCCAAAACCGCCACGTTGAGAGACGTGGATGCGCTGGATCGGGGTGGCGTCGGCAAGCCGGTCCCATACGCCGAGCCGCTCCAGTATCAGGCGGCTCCCATAAGAAAGCGCGATCGGCCGCGCGTCCGCGGGCGCGTGCGGGACCCGCGCCTCGATGCTCCCGACGGCAAGGCCGGATCCGCGCAGGGCGAGCGCCAGCGCAGCACCGACCGGTCCGCCGCCCACGATCAGGACGTCAAAATCGGCCGTCACGCGCGCATCCAGGCTTCGATATCAACCGGGCGCTTGGGCGCGTCGCCGGTCAACACTTCGGCACCGGATTCCGTCACCAGCACGTCGTCTTCGATGCGAATTCCGATGTCGGACAAGTGGGCGGGCACGCCCTCTCCGGAACGCAGATAGCAGCCAGGCTCGACGGTCAGCACCATGCCCGGCGCAAGCGCGCGCCAGTCGCCCTGCTGCTTGTAGTCGCCGGCATCGTGCACGTCGAGCCCGAGCCAGTGTCCGGTGCGATGCATGTAGAACTTCTTGTAGGCCTCGGTCTCCACGACTTCGGCAAGCCCGCCGGAGAGCAGCTTCAAGTCGATCAGGCCCTGGGCCAGCACATTGACCGCCGCGCGATGCGGCGCGTCCCACGGCGCGCCGGGTCTGACCGCCGCGATCGCCGCCGACTGCGCCGCCAGCACCAGGTCGTAGATCTCCCGCTGCGGCCCGCTGAACCGGCCGCCGACGGGGAAGGTGCGCGTCACGTCGCTGGCGTAGCCGTCGAGCTCGCAGCCGGCGTCGATCAACACCAGATCCCCGTCCCTCAGCACGCCGTCATTCTGAACGTAATGCAGCACGCAGGCGTGCTGGCCCGCAGCGACGATCGGACTGTAGGCGGGCGCCTGTGCGCCGAGGCGCCGGAATTCGTGCAGGAGCTCCGCCTCGAGCTCGAACTCGGCCCGGCCGGGCCGCGCGGCGCGCATGGCGCGGCGGTGCGCGCCGGCAGTGATGGCGGCGGCACGCCGCATCACGGCGAGCTCCTCGGGCCCTTTGATGAGCCGCATCTCGTCGAGCAGCGCGTACACGTCCTTGACCGCCCGCGGAGCGGTGACGCCGGTGCGTGCTCGCTCCCGTACCTGGTTGATCCAGGCCGTTACGCGCGCATCCCACGCCGCGTCGGCGCCCAGGTGGCAGTAGACCGCATCGCGATCGGCAATGAGCTCCGGCATCCTCGTGTCGAGCTGGGTGATCGAGCACGCTTCGTCGAAGCCAAAGGCCGCGCGTGCGGCCTCCGGGCCGTAGCGGAATCCATCCCAGATCTCCCGCTCGGGGTCCTTGTCGCGGCAGAACAGGATGCTCTTCGGGACGGCACCCGCGACGATTACCAGCGCCGCGGCGGGTTCGCGGAAACCGGTGAGATAGTAGAAGTAGCTGTCGAAACGGTAGGGGTAGTGCGCGTCGCGGTTGCGCGTGCGCTCGGGCGCGGTCGGAATGACCGAAACGCCTTCCAGCATCGCCGCGGCGAGCCGCGCTCGCCGCCGCTGATAGACGCCCATGTCGATGCCCGCCGTCATGGATCAAATTATAAGGCGCGACCGCCGACCGCACCGGGCTGCGCCGGCAGGCGACGCTAGCGACCGCGCGGCGCGGTGAGCGCGCGCGCGAGCGCCTCAAGGCGTTGCGGCGTGCCGATATCCATCCACAGCCCGCGATGATGCTCGCCGCTGACGAGCCCCCGCGCCATCGCCGGCGCGAGCAGCGCCGCGAGCTGGCAGCGCGCACCGGGCGTGACCGCCGCAAACAGGGCGGGGGAATAGATGCCGATGCCACTGAAGGTAAGACGGCTAGGGCCCTCTCCAGACACTATGCCGGCAGCGAGCGCGAAATCTCCCCCGGGGTGATGGGGCGGGTTATCCACCAGCACGAGGTGGGCGAGCCCGCGGCCGGGCGCCAGCGTCGCCGCGAGGGCGGCGAGTCGCGCAAAGTCGTAATCGCAGTAGATGTCGCTGTTGATCACCAGAAACGGGGCGTCCCCGAGCAGCGGCAGCGCGTAGGTGATGCCGCCGCCGGTCTCGAGCGGCTGCGCCTCGCGCGAATAGACGATGCGCACGCCGTAGCGCGACCCGTCACCCAGCGCGCGCTCGATCAGGCCGGCGAAGTGCGAGACATTGACCACCAGCTCGGTGTAGCCCGAGCGCGCGAGGCGCTCGATGACGTAGGTGATAAGCGGCCTGCCGCCGGCCTCGAGCAATGCCTTGGGGAGGTGGTCGGTGAGCGGGCGCATGCGCTCGCCGCGTCCCGCGGCGAGAATCATCGCTTTCATGCCGCGCAACCGAGTGAACCCTAGTTTCCGCTTCGGGACGTCGCCAGCGCGCGCGGCTCGAGCTCGTCGAGTAGGCGCGCCAGCGGGGCGAGTTCCCGGTAGCGCCCGGCAACCGCGCGCGCGTAGTTCACGAAGCGCGGCGTGTCTTCGAGGTAACCGCTCTTGCCGTCGCGGTAGTGAATGCGCGCGAAGATGCCGATCACCTTCAGGTGGCGCTGCAGTCCCATCCATTCGAAATCCCGGTAGAACTCGCTGAAGTCGGCGTTCACGGGCAGGCCCTGGCGCTTCGCCCCCCGCCAGTAGCGCGCGGCCCAGTCGGTCACGCGCTCCTCCTCCCAGCTCACGAAGGCATCGCGCGTGAGCGACACCAGATCATAGGTGATCGGGCCGTGGACCGCGTCCTGGAAATCGATCACGCCGGGGTTGGGATCGCTCACCATGAGGTTGCGCGGCATGAAGTCGCGGTGCACGAATACCGCCGATTGCGCAAGGCTGCGCGAGATGACTGACGTAACGGCCTCCGCCAGCTGCTGCCGCTGCGCAGCCGAAAGCTGCAGCGCCAGGTGCCGCGCGACGTACCACTCCGGGAACAGATTGCACTCGCGCCTGAGCAGCCCCTCGTCGTACGGCGGCAGCACGCCCTCGCGGCTCGCCAGCTGCCATTTGATGAGCGCCTCGATCGCGTCGCCGAACAGCCGGTCGGCGTTGGCTTCGTTCAGCGCGTCAAGATAAGTCGTGTCGCCCAGATCCGTCAGCAGCAGGAATCCGCGCGCCAGGTCCTGCGCAATCACCTCCGGCGCGTTCACCCCGGCCGCCCGCAGCAGCGCTGCCACGCGCACGAAGGGGCGGCAGTCCTCGCGCTCCGGCGGCGCATCCATCGCAATCCAGGACCGCGCGTCATCCAGCGTCACTCGAAAATAGCGGCGAAAGCTTGCATCGGCCGAAGCCGGTTTCAGCCCGAACGCCCCCGCGCCCAGATGCGCGCCGAGCCAGCCCCGCAATTGCTCC
The DNA here is from genome assembly GCA_036397875.1 of Burkholderiales bacterium. Classification (GTDB taxonomy): domain Bacteria; phylum Pseudomonadota; class Gammaproteobacteria; order Burkholderiales; family SG8-41; genus SG8-41. The sequence continues at coordinate 43,146 of DASWIC010000296.1, read as the reverse complement.
AGTCGGGTGTCGTTGTCCGGGGCCAAGCGGATTGCCTTCAGCAGTGAATTGTGCGATTTTAGCACCACGCCGAATGCGCACTTTTCGATGAAAAAACTGATAATTACGTGGCTGTCGCTGACCCTCGGTTGCGCGCTGCCGCTCACGGCGCGCGCACAAGAAGGACTGAGGCTGAAGTTGCAGCCCACACTGCTCCCCATACCGCCCTCGCTGACGGAGGCAGTTCCGCTTTTCTTTGAGGCGGACCGGCTGCACGGCCGCCAGGAGCAGGAGATCGAGGCCGAGGGCAACGTCCGGCTGAGACGGCGGGGGCAGGCGGTATCCGCCGACTGGTTGCGCTACGACAGGCCATCCGAGGAGTTCGCCGCGCAGGGCAGCGTGCGCATGCAGCGGGGAACCGATGTGGTGGAGGGCGCGCGCCTGCGATACAACCTGGGATCCGAACGCGGCTCCATGGAGAATCCGAGCTACCTGCTGCACAAGCGTGCCGTTTCCCCCGGCGCCGAACCGCAGTTCCGCGACGCGGATGCGCGCGGCAGCGCCGAGCAGCTATGGTTCGAGGGCCCTGGCCGATACCGCGCGGCGCGCGCTCGGCACACCTCCTGCGGCCCCGGTAACGAGGATTGGTACCTGCGCGCGGGCGAACTGGAAATCGACAAGGAACGCGACCTCGGCGTCGCGCGCGACGCGACCATCGAGTTCCTGGGCGCGCCGATCTTCTACTCGCCCTACTTGTCGTTCTCGCTGCACCAGGAGCGCAGGTCCGGCTTCATCACGCCGCACTACGGAAACTCGGACTCGGGCGGGGTGGAGGTCACGATCCCCTATTACTGGAACATCGCGCCCAACCGCGATGCGACCGTTTCGCCGCGCATCATGACCCGGCGCGGCGTGCAGGTGCTCGGAGAGTTCCGCTATCTCGAGCCGACCTATCTTGGCGAAGCCCGCGCGGAGGTGTTGCCGAACGACGACGCCAAGGACGGGGAGCGGCGCAGTGCCTACTTCGTCCGCCACGACCATACGCTGCCCAGCGGCTGGTTCGGTAAGCTCAATCTGCAGCGGGTATCGGACGACACCTACTTCACCGACCTCTCGACACAGATTTCCAAGACGGCCCAGGTCCAGTTGCCGAATGACCTCGCTATCGGCCGCGGCGGGAATTGGGGCAGCGCCGGCGGCTACGGGCTGAGTGCCCTGGTTCAGCGGTGGCAGACGCTGCAGCCCGATCCCCTGCAGCCGGTAACGCCGCCGTATGACCGGCTGCCACAGGTCACCTTGTCCGCCGCGCGCGCCGAAGTGCTGCGCTCGGATTTCGACTTCTTCGGGCAATACACGACCTTCGACCATCCGACGCTCACCACCGGCACCCGCATGGTCGCCTACCCGAGCTTGAGCGTGCCCCTGCAGACGGCATATGCTTCCATAACGCCCAAGCTTGGCGTCAACGTGACCCGCTACCTCATCGACTCGAACAGCGCCGGATTCACCGACCAGAGCCGCGCCCTGCCGATTTTCACCACGGACTCGAGCGTCGTATTCGAGCGGCCGACCACGCTTGGCGGCGCACCTTTCCTGCAGACCCTGGAGCCGCGGCTGTTTTACGTCTACATCCCCTTCCGCGACCAGAGCAACATCCCCGTATTCGACAGCGCCCAGCAGGACATCAATTTCGCGACCATTTATTCCGAAAACCAGTTCTCCGGCTGGGACCGCATCAACGACGCCAACCAGCTGACCCTCGGCGTCACCTCGCGCCTCATCGGCGCCGACACGGGTGCGGAGCGACTGCGGTTGGGCGTCGCGCAACGCTACTATTTCGAGGACCAGGCGGTGACCCTGCCCGGCGTGCCCATACGCACGAGCTCGAGCTCCGATCTGCTCGCCGCGCTGTCCGGGGCGGTTGCGCCGCACCTGAGGGCCGAGGTGGGGCTGCAATACAGCACCAATTTCTCCCAGACCCAGAAGTTCAACGCCGGCGTCCGCTACCAGCCGGCTCCGGGGCGGGTGCTCAACCTGAGCTACCGCGAGACGATCGATACCCTGCGCCAGACCGATGTTTCGGCCCAGTGGCCGGTCTGGCGGGGCTGGACGGGACTCGCACGCTGGAACTACTCACTGGAGGACAGTCGGACGCTCGAGGCCCTCCTCGGTGCGGAATACCTTGCCGACTGCTGGGCCCTGCGCCTGGTCGCCCATCGCTTCGCAACCACCACGCAAGATGCATCCACCTCGATATTCATTCAGCTCGAGCTGTCCGGCATGTCGCGCATCGGCACCAACCCGATGGAAACGCTGCGGCGTAATATCGCCGGCTATGCCCGGCTGGATCCACGGTCCCCCAGGCCCGATGCTGCGAGCTCGACTTACTACTAGAGGCTACGACACGCCAGCGGGCGGTGGGCGTTCGCCCGTCGGGCGCCCCACGCTGTGCGCGCTCGTGCTCGCCGGCGCGCTGTGGGCCGCCGCCTGCCCCGCGCCGGCACAGCAGCCGCGGCCGGTGGTGGTGCTCGATCGCATCGTGGCCGTAGTGAACAACGAGGTGATCACCCGCGCCGACCTCGACCTGCGCTACCACGCCGCCACCCTGCAGCTGAAGCAGCAGGGCACCCCGCTGCCGCCACGCGCGACCCTGGAAACGCAGATCCTCGACCGCCTGATCACCGACCACGTGCAGCTTCAGCTCGCCAAGGAGACCGGGCTGCGCGTGGACGACTCGGAGCTCGACCGGGCGATCCAGCGCATCGCGCAGGAAAACAAGCTCACCCTGGAGCAGTTGCGCGCGACGCTGGAAAAGGACGGCGTCCCGTTCGCCCGCTTCCGGGAGGACATACGCAAGGAAATCACCCTGGGACGCCTGCGGCAGCGCGAGGTCGACAACAGGATCGTGGTGAGTGAAGGCGAGATCGAAAGCTTCATCAACGCCCAGCAGGGACTTGCGGGGCGCGGCGAACAGTACAACCTCTCGCACATCCTGGTCACGATTCCCGAGAACGCGGGGCCGGAGCAGATCCAGGCCCGCCGCAGCCGCGCCGAGCAGGCGCACCAGCAATTGAGCACGGGCGCCGATTTCCGGCAGGTCGCGGCGGCGTTCTCGGACGCGCCGGATGCGTTGCGGGGGGGCGCCATGGGGTGGCGCGATGGCGCGCGCCTGCCCGCGCTGTTCCTCGATGCACTGAAACCCCTGCAGCCCGACGGGCTGAGCCCTCTGCTGCGCAGCGCGAACGGCTTTCATATCATCCGGCTGAACGACCGGCGCGGCGCGGGCGCGCCCGTGATCGTGCGACGGACCCACGCCCGCCACATCCTGATCAAGACCAATGAGCTGATACCACAGGCCGAAGCGCGCCGGCGGGCCGAGTCCCTCAAGGAACGACTGGACAACAAGGCTGATTTTGCGGAGCTGGCCCGCCTGCACTCGGAGGATGCCAGCGGTTCGAAGGGCGGCGACCTCGGCTGGCTGTCGCCGGGGGACACGGTTCCCGAGTTCGAACGCGCGATGGACGTGCTCAAGCCGGGCGAGACCAGCGCCCCGGTTCAAACGCCCTTCGGCTGGCACCTGATCCAGGTGCTCGAGCGGCGCGACGAGGACATGTCACGGGACCGCCAGCGGCTGGCGGCGCAGTCAGCATTACGGGCGCGCAAATCCGACGAGTCCTATCAGGAGTGGGTGCGGCAACTCCGCGACCGGGCCTACATCGAGTACCGCCTCGACGAGCGCTAGCGCCTGGTTTTGAGCACTGGGTCCCGAGTGTTAAGTTATCGGCTGCGCGCCCGGGCGCGACGTTCGACCCATTCAACATTAAGCACGCAAAACTCAACACTCCGCTCATCGCGGTGACGGCGGGCGAGCCGGCGGGCATCGGGCCCGACCTGTGTGTCGGGCTTTCACGGCGGCGGCTGCCGGCGAATATCGTCGTCGTCGCCGACCGGGAGCTGCTGTCGAGCCGTGCCCGCCTGTTGGGCTTGCCGCTCAAGCTGGCGGATCACCCGGCCGGCGCGCGCACGGCGCCCCGCGCCGGGGCGCTCACGGTGCTCCACGTGCCCCTCGCGCAGCCGGCGGTCCCGGGGCGGCTCGACCCGGCCAACAGTCGCTACGTTCTGCGCACCCTGGAGATCGCCGCCGATGGCTGCCGCGACGGGTCGTTCGATGCCATGGTTACCGGTCCCCTGCAGAAAAGCGTCATCAACGACGCCGGCATCGCGTTTACCGGGCACACCGAGTTCCTCGCAGCGCACACCGGGGCCGAGCACGTGGTGATGATGCTCGTGGGGGGCGGCATGCGAGTCGCGCTCGCGACGACGCATCTTCCTCTGGGTGAGGTCGCGCGCCACGTCACGGCGCAGAGCCTGGAGCGCACGCTGCGTGTGCTGCAGCGCGACCTCGCCGCGCGCTTCGGGATCCCGCGGCCACGGATTCTCGTTGCGGGGCTGAACCCCCACGCCGGCGAGGCGGGCTTTCTCGGCCGGGAAGAAGCCGACATCATCAGCCCGCTGCTGGCGAAGCTGCGCCGTGAAGGATTCGATGTCGAAGGCCCGCTTCCCGCCGACACGCTGTTCAACCCGCGGCGGTTGCAGGCATGCGATTGCGTGCTGGCGATGTATCACGATCAGGGACTGCCGGTGCTCAAGTACGCGAGCTTCGGGGCCGGCGTCAACGTCACCCTGGGACTTCCGATCATCCGGACCTCGGTCGACCACGGCACCGCGCTCGAGCTCGCCGGCACCGGCCGCGCCCGGCGCGGTAGCCTGATCGAGGCGATCCGGCTGGCTGCGAAGCTCGCCGCGCGCCGCGGCCCGCGGCCCGCGGCGTGAGACGCGCACGGGGGACGCGTCCCGTCATGCGCCACATCCCCCGCAAGCGCTTCGGGCAGAACTTCCTGATCGACGAGGCGGCGATCGCCGCCATCGTGGAAGCCATTGCGCCGCGGCCCGGCGATCACATGGTGGAGATCGGCCCGGGGCTCGGCGCGCTGACGCGACCGCTCGCCGGCCTTCTCGCGCATTTGCACGTGATCGAGATCGACCGCGACATCGTCGCGCGCCTGCGCGCCGCGTTCCCCGCCGGCCGCGTCACCGTCCACGAGGGCGACGCGTTGCGCTTTGATTTCAGCGCGCTCGGGCAGCGGCTGCGCGTCGTGGGCAATCTGCCCTATAACATATCCACGCCACTGTTGTTCCACCTCGCGCGGCACGCCGCGGCGATCGAGGATATCCACGTCATGCTGCAGAAGGAGGTCGTGGAGCGCATGGTCGCGCGGCCCTCAACCTCCGAATACGGGCGTTTGTCGGTGATGCTGCAATATCGCTTTCAAATGGAGCCGGTACTTGCCGTCGCCGCTGACGCGTTCCGTCCGGTTCCCAAGGTTGAGTCCGCCGTCGTGCGCATGGTGCCGTACGCGCGCCTGCCGCATCCCGCAGCCGACGAAGCCGCTCTCGGGAAAATCGTGGCGGCCGCCTTCGCGCGGCGGCGCAAGACGTTGCGCAACGCGTTGAAAGGCTATTTCCGTGCGGGGGACTTCCAGAAACTCGGCGTGGACGCCGGCTTGCGCGCGCAGGACCTGCGCCTCGAGGATTTTGTCCGCCTCGCGGACGCCGCGGCTAGCCTGACTTTCGCTGGATGAACTCGATCTTGTAGCCGTCGGGATCCTCGACGAAGGCGATCACGGTCGTGCCGTGCTTCATCGGCCCGGGCTCGCGCGTGACCCGGCCGCCGCGCCGTTTCACTTCCTCGCACGCCCGGTAGGCGTCGTCGACTTCGATCGCCACGTGCCCGTAACCGGTGCCGAGATCATAGGACGCGGTGTCCCAATTGTGGGTGAGCTCCAGCACCGCGGTCCGGGCCTCCTCGTCGTAGCCGACAAAGGCGTTGGTGAAGCGGCCGCCGGGGTAATCGGTCTTCCGGAGCAGCTTCATGCCCAGCACCTGCGTATAGAAATCGAGTGAACGCTGCAGGTCGCCCACCCGGATCATCGTGTGCAGGATTCTCACAGCTCCACCATCTCGAAGTCTTCCTTGCGCGCGCCGCACTCCGGGCACGTCCAGTTGACCGGCACGTCCTCCCAGCGGGTGCCGGGCGCGATGCCTTCATCGGGCAGGCCTGCCCCCTCATCGTAGATGAAGCCGCAGATGAGGCACATATACGTCTTGTAGATACGCGCTTCGGCAATGGTCATGCAGGCTCGCAGTTTTGGTTTAGAATCGAATTCTATCGAATCGTCCTGCCGCGACCAACCGCGCGGGCGTCTCCAACTCCTTGCGCATGGCCGACATCCCCCCCATCGTCCTGGTGTTTGCCGCCACTGATCCGAGCGGCGGGGCGGGATTGCAGTCGGACATCATGACGCTCTCCAGCATGGGCTGCCACCCGTTGTCGGTGGTGACCGCCATCACCATCCAGGACTCGATGGGCGTCGACGACGTCAGCCCGATCGACGCGGAGTGGGTCGCCGACCAGGCGCGCTGTGTCCTGGAGGACATGCCCGTGGCCGCCTTCAAGATCGGCCTGCTGGGCAACCTCGAGCAGATCGCGGTCATCGCGGAGGTGGTGTCCGATTATCCCGAGGTACCGCTGGTGCTCGACCCGGTGCTCGCCTCCGGACGCGGCGATGAGCTGGTCACCGAGGAGATGGTGGGCGCGCTGAAGGAGCTCCTCATCCCGCAAACCACCATCCTGACCCCCAATAGCCTCGAGGCGCGGCGGCTGGCAGGCGAGGACAATGAGGAGGGCGAGGGTCCCGACCTCGCCGAGTGCGCGAAGCGCATCATCGCGACCGGGTGCGAGTACGTGCTCGTGACCGGCACCCACGAGAACACGTCCCAGGTCGTGAACATCCTCTACGGCCCGGACGGGGTGGTGCGCAGCGACAGCTGGCCGCGCCTGCCGGGCTCCTACCACGGATCCGGGTGCACGCTGGCCGCCGCGATCGCCGCTACCATCGCCAACGGTCTGGAGGTGAGTGACGCGGTCAAGGATGCGCAGGAGTACACCTGGCAGACGCTCAAGGCAGCATTCCGTCCCGGCATGGGCCAGCACATACCGGACCGCTTGTTCTGGGCGCGCGACGAAGGCGAGGCGGGTGGCGGTGGGAAGTGAAAGGTAGGACGTGAAGCGCGAGATCGCGGGCCTGTACGCCGTCACGCCCGACCTCACCGACGTGCCGGAGCTCATCACGACAGCGCAAGCGGCGCTCAGCGGCGGCGCGCGCCTGCTGCAATATCGCAACAAGCCGGCTACATCGGCTTTGAGACTCGCGCAGGCGCGGGCCCTGCTCGCGCTGTGCCGGAGGTCGCGGGTTCCGCTCATCGTCAACGACCATCTCGATCTCGCCCTCACCGTGGGCGCGGACGGTGTCCACCTCGGCGCGGAAGACGGTTCACTCGCCACGGCGCGCGAGCAGCTCGGGCCGGCACGCATCCTCGGCGCCTCCTGCTACGATCGGCTCGAGCTCGCGCTCGAAGCTGAGCGTCTCGGCGCCGATTACGTCGCGTTCGGAAGTTTTTTTCCTTCCGGCGTGAAGCCCGGAGCGGTGCGTGCGTCCCTCACCCTGCTGCGCGACGCCAAGCGGCGCCTGTCGGTGCCCGTCGTGGCCATCGGCGGCATTACGCTTGAGAATGCGCCGCAAGTGATCGCGGCAGGCGCCGATAGCGTTGCCGTCATCTCCGCTCTGTTCGGAGCGGACGACGTCAGGGCTGCGGCGCGCCGTTTCAGCGCGCTGTTTACGCGACGCGAGCTGGCAACGCGTCATTCCTGACCGGGCAAGATGAATCGCAGCCAGAAGCTGTTCCAGCGCGCGCAGCTCGTCATTCCGGCTGGCGTCAACTCGCCCGTGCGCGCGTTCGGTTCAGTGGGCGGCACACCGCCCTTCATTCAGCGCGGCCGGGGCGCACAGGTGTGGGACGCGGACGGCCGGGCCTATGTCGACTACGTCGGTTCGTGGGGCCCGCTCATCGTCGGCCACGCGCATCCGGATGTCGTGAGTGCCGCGCGGCAGGCGGCCGAACGCGGGCTCTCCTTCGGCGCGCCCACCGAGCAGGAAGTCGAGTTGGCTGAAATGCTGTGCCGGATCGTGCCCTCCCTCGAGCAGGTGCGGCTCACGAGCTCCGGGACCGAGGCGACCATGAGCGCGATCCGCCTCGCGCGGGGACATACCGGCAGGCAGAAGATCATCAAGTTCGAGGGCTGTTATCACGGTCACGTCGACGCGCTGCTGGTGAAGGCGGGATCCGGTGCGCTCACCTTCGGACAGCCGTCCTCGGCGGGCGTGCCTCCCTCAGCCGCCGCCGACACCCTGGTCCTGGCGTACAACAGCGAGAGCGCCCTGGAGGAAACGTTCGCGCGGGAGGGGACTGCGATCGCAGCGGTCATCGTGGAACCCGTTGCCGGCAACATGAATCTGGTCGCGCCGCGTCCGGAGTTTCTCGAGTCATTGCGCAGTCTCTGCACGCGCCACGGTGCCGTCCTGATTTTCGACGAGGTGATGACCGGCTTTCGCGTTGCGCTCGGCGGCGCGCAGGCGCTCTATGGGGTCACGCCCGACCTCACCACGCTCGGCAAGGTCATCGGCGGCGGGCTGCCGGTCGGCGCCTTTGGGGGGCGCCGCGACATCATGCGCGCGATTGCGCCCCTCGGGCCGGTATACCAGGCGGGCACGCTCTCCGGCAATCCGGTCGCAGTGGCCGCGGGGCTTGCGACGCTCAAACTGGTGCAGGCGCCGGGGTTCTATGATCGGCTCGCGGCGACGACGCGCGCGCTGTGCGCGGGCCTCACCCGTGCCGCTCAGGAGCACGGCGTGCCATTCTCTGCGGCGGGCATCGGTGGCATGTTCGGCATCTTCTTTCGCGCGACGCCGCCTGAGACCTTCGCCGAAGTCCTGCAATGCGACCGGGAAAGCTTCGGCCGTTTCTTCCACGGAATGCTTGCCGCAGGCATTTATCTCGCGCCTTCGGCGTACGAGGCTGGATTCGTCTCCTCGGCACACGGTGAGGCGGAGATCGGGCGCACGATCAGCGCCGCGAACCAGGCCTTTGCGGCCGTGCGTTCCTGACGCGCCCCCGGGAGCCGTGCCGGCCGCGGGCGGGGATCAGCGCAACCCGGCGATATACTCGGCTACCGCCACGATTTCCCGGTCCGAGAGCTTCTCCGCCACGGCGCGCATCATGCGATTCGGATCGTTGGTGCGCTCACCGCCGCGAAATGCACGCAGCTGGGCGGCGGTGTACTCCGCGAATTGCCCAGCGAGCCGAGGAAACTGGGCAGGGATGCCGCTGCCATTCGGGCCATGGCAGGCAGTGCAGGCGGCCACGTTCCGTGCCGCAATGCCGCCGCGATAGATCGACTGACCGAGCCGGGCGAGCTCCGGGTCGCGCGCCGCGCGCGGCGTGAGCCTTTGGCCCTCGAAATAGGCCGCGAGATTGCGCAGGTCGCCGACCGAAAGATTCGCGATCATGCCTGCCATCACCGCGTTCGGCCGCTCCGCAGGCTTGCCGTCCTGCGGCTTGAAGTTCATGAGCTGCTTGAACGTGTAGTCGGCGTGCTGGCCAGCCAGCACGGGATTGACGGGGAGCGCGCTGTTCCCGTCTTCGGCGTGACAGGACGCGCATACCTGGGTCACGATCGGGCGCGCCGAATCGGGATCCGCGCGGGAAAGGCCCTGGGCCCAGACCACTGCAGGAATGAGCGCGCCAGCGCCAAGCGCTAGCAGCCACCGGGATTTCATGCCGAGTACTTTGTTTACCGCGATTTTTTGGAGTGAGACGCCATTCTACAGCACGCCCCGCTGCGCACGCCAGTTTCGTTCACGATAACAAAGACCTAGACGACATTTGGCCGCCAACGGGTAGCCTCTGGAACATCCCCGCCACGGTCAGGTGCGCGCCAGCCATCACCGGACCGCGGAAATAAAAAACCCCCGGTTAAAGGGGAGTAAAACCGGGGGTAAAGCCTTAATTTGGATTAAGGCGCCCGCTCAGGGAGGAGAAGCGGGAGACGACTCAACATCGTCTATACGCTACGACGCTTATAATGGCTCGGAGTTCCCGGCAGAACCAAAATAAACACGATCTTCTTCAAGAGGTTAAGGCAATGCGGCTCTACGGTGGGTTTCCGCGGCGGCGCATGCGGCGGATGCGGCGAAACGAGTTTTCACGCCGGCTGCGGCGCGAGCATCGGCTGACGATCGATGACCTGATTTACCCGATCTTCGTCATCGAAGGCAGAAACCGAGCCGAGCCGGTACCGTCGATGCCGGGTATCCAGCGCCACACCCTCGACCGCCTGCTGCCGCACGCCGAGATGTGCGCAAAGCTCGGGGTGCCCGCGGTCGCGGTGTTTCCGCTGATTCCCCGGGAACTGAAGTCCGCCGACGGGCGCGAGGCGGTCAATCCCAACGGTCTGGTGCCGCGCGCGGTGGCCGCATTGAAAAAGCGCTTCCCCGAGCTGGGCGTCATCACCGACGTCGCACTCGATCCCTATACCACGCACGGGCACGACGGCGTGGTCGACCGCGGCGGCCACGTATTGAACGACGAAACCATCGCCATTCTCGAGAAGCAGGCGCTGGCGTGCGCCGCCGCCGGCGTGGATGTCGTCGCGCCTTCCGACATGATGGATGGTCGCATCGGCGCGATCCGCGACGCGCTCGACCGCAACCGGTTCATCCACACGCGCATCCTCGCCTATTCCGCCAAGTATGCGTCCGGGCTGTACGGGCCGTTTCGCGATGCCGTGGGATCCGCGAAAAGCCTCGGGCGCGGCACCAAGTACTCCTACCAGATGGACTATGCCAACAGCGACGAGGCGCTGTGGGAAGTCGCGCTCGACCTCGAAGAAGGCGCGGATATGGTGATGGTCAAGCCCGGATTGCCCTATCTCGACATCGTGCGGCGGGTGAAAGAGCAATTCAGGGCACCCACTTATGCCTACCAGGTGAGCGGTGAATACTCGATGATCAAGGCAGCAGCCGCCCGCGGCTGGCTGGAAGAGCGCCCCTGCGTGATGGAGATTCTGACCGCGTTCAAGCGCGCCGGCGCCGACGGTGTCCTGAGCTATTTTGCGCTCGATGCGGCCCGTTGGCTGAAGGCGGGCGGCTGATCAGGTTTCGGCAGGAGTTGCGAGGCTGGCGCGCCGGCGGAGGTGCGCCGCTTTCTCGGTCAGGTCTCCGCAAGTAATTGCTCGACCGTGGTCAGCTTGGCACGGTCAATGCTCCTGCCCTCCGGGCTGGCGCGGAGCGGCCCGCGCAGATCGAACGTCGAGAGCACCGTCAGCTCGATATCGATGCCGTGATCGCTGACAGTGTAGACCGGCACCGTGCGCATCCCGTCCGCGAAATACAATCGGCTCTGCGCGGTCCTGTAGGGAATGCCCTGGTCGATCAGATAATGCTCAACTGCCTTCTCGTTGTCGGTGAAGAGCTGCAAGTTGACGTCGGCGTACTTGCCGGCATTGCCGTTCAGGACTGAGCCCGTCAAGTGTGGATTGAACCGGGCGAGCACCCGCATCGCCCGTGCCGCGGTCTCGCGCAGCGCGCGCAACCGGTTGAGGTGCTCTTCCGGGCGATAGATCTGCTGGTAGGTCCGCAGCGCCTCGTCGATCTCCTCGTTCGCCGGCAGCTCGCGCGTGTCCGGCATGCCGGCCTGCCGCGCAGCTTTGCGCTTGGCAAGCGCGTAGTCCTCGATGCCGTCCTCCGCCATCAGCCGTGCTGCCAGGTACGCGATGCGGCTGCGGCGATCGTTGCGGCCGGTGTCCTTGGGCATCGCCGGCTCTAGAACAGCTGGTTCCGCACGTCTTCCGGGCGTTCACCGCTAAGCACGCCGCCGATCAGTGTCTCCTGCGCCGGCGGCGGGAATTCCTGGTAGAAGAAATCGACAACCCCCGCCTGCGCGTCGGCGACTCGCAGCCCCGTGTCCGGATTGACGTACAGGGCAACCACCCCGTCGGGCGGCGCAAGCGGCTGTTCCGGGATGCCCTCGAGCACCGTGCCCATGTAGGCCATCCAGATCGGCAGCGCAGCCTGCGCGCCGGTCTCATTGCGCCCGAGGGAGTGGGGCGTGTCGAAGCCGATCCAGGCTACCGTTACCAGCTCGGGGACAAAACCACAGAACCACGCATCCACGAATTCGTTGGTCGTGCCGGTCTTGCCCGCAAGGTCGTCGCGACCGAGCTTCAGGGCGCGGGCACCGGTGCCGGTGCGCATCACGTCGCGCATGATGGTGGTCATGATGTAGGCATTGCGGGCGTCGATGACGCGTTCCGCGCCCGCGCCCGCCGCCGCGGGTTGCGCCGCCATCAGCACGTTGCCCTTGGCGTCCTCCACCCGCTCGATGAAATAGGGCACCACGCGGTAGCCGCCGTTGGCGAAAACGGCGTAGGCGGTGATCATCTGCATCGGGGTTGCGTTGCCGGCGCCCAGCGCCATGGTGAGAAACGGTGGGTGCAGCTTGGGATCGAACCCGAAGCGGGCGACATAATCCTGCGCATACTGTGGCGTAATCGCCTGGAGTATGCGCACCGACACCAGGTTTTTCGACTTGGCAAGCGCGGTGCGCAGCCGCATCGGTCCCTCGAACTTGCCGTCGAAGTTCCTCGGCTCCCACGGTTCCGAACCGGTCTGCGCGGCGGTGAACGTGAGCGGCGCGTCGTTGATGACGGTCGCCACGGTGAATCCTTTCTCGAGAGCCGCGGAGTAGATGAACGGCTTGAAGCTCGATCCCGGCTGGCGCAGCGCCTGGGTGACGTGGTTGTACTGGTTACGGCCGAAATCGAAGCCTCCAACCAGCGCCCGTATCGCCCCGTCGCGCGGATCCATGGAAACGATCGAGGACTCGACCGCCGGCAGCTGGGTGATCTGCCACCGCCCTTTCTCGTCCTTCCGCACGCGGATGATGGCGCCGCGGCGGATGCGCTGGCCGGGGCTCACTTTTGCCCCCAGGAGGCGGGATGCAAACTTGAGCCCCTCGTCCTTGATCTCCACCCAATCTCCGCCTCGGCGATACGCCCGCACTTTCCGGGGGCTCGCTTCCACCACGAGGGCGGCGTAGATTTCGTCGCTGTCGCTTGTCTCCTGCAACGCGTCCTCAAGCGCTTCCTCGGTCGGCTTCTCCGGCAATTCGACGTAGCCCTCTGGCCCGCGGTAGCCGTGACGCTTGTCATACTCCTGGACGCCGTAGCGCATCGCCGCGTACGCCACCTCCTGGTGGGAAGCGCGCAGGGTGGTGTAAACGCGTAGGCCCCGCGCGTAGGTTTGTTCCTGATAGCGCTCATAGAGAAACTGACGCACCATCTCGGCAAAGTGCTCGGCGCGGACGGGGAATTCGTTGACCTCCTTCTTCACCGCGATGACCTGCTGGTCGGCAGCCCCGAACTCCTCCTCGGAGATTATCTGCAGGTCTCGCATCCGGCGCAGCACATACTGCTGCCTCAGCTTCGCGCGTTTGAAATTCGCAATCGGGTTGTAGCGCGAAGGGGCCTTCGGCAGCCCGGCGAGCATCGCCGACTCCGCCAGGCTGAGCTCGGAGAGCCGTTTGCCAAAATAGGTCTGGGCGGCGGCGGCGAAACCATACGTGCGTTGACCGAGATAGATCTGGTTGACATAAAGCTCGAGGATCTGATCCTTGCGCAGATTGGATTCGATCTTGAACGCGAGCAGGACTTCGTTGAACTTGCGGGCGAGCGTCCTCTCCTTTGACAGGAAGAAGTTGCGCGCGACCTGCATGGTGATGGTTGACGCACCCTGGCGCACGCCCCCGGAGATGAAATTGGAGAGCGCGGCGCGCGCGACACCCACGTAGTCGACACCGCTGTGCTGATAGAAACGCTCGTCCTCGGCAGCCAGGATGGCTTGGGTCAGCGGCCGGGGAACATCCGCCATCTGCACCAGCGCCCGCCGCTCCTCCCCGAACTCGGCGATCAGCTTCCCGTCGGCGCTATACACCCGCAGCGGGATTTTCGGCTGATAATCCGTGAGCGCGTCGAGCGACGGCAGGCTCGGATAGATAATGGCCGCAGCAAAGGCGATCAGCAGGGCGCTCGCGAGCGCCGCTGAAATCGTCACCACGATCGAGAGTGGCCACCAGCGATTCGACATGAAAATGAGGCGCTTAAATTAAAGATGTTGCGCAATTGCAACAGGCGGGCGTGGCTGGCTTTGCATTCGTGAAACTCGGCACAGTGCGGGAACGTCCTGCAATGTAAGCTATATTCACTGTCCGTCCATTATAGGCTGGGTTCCCTGCGGGCACTAAAATAGGCCAAAACGCTTTACAGCCAAAGTAGTTGTTGCTAGCATTTCATGTAAACTGTGGGATTGTGTCCCCATTGACTTATGTTCAAAGGAAATTTTAGTTTAAACCTCGCGGCGCTGGAGGGCCTGTTCAAGGCCAAGATGCCACCTTTGATCGGGGTCGACATCAGTTCGTCCGCCATCAAGATGGTGGAAATCGGCGAGCCCGGCAAAGGCATATACCGCGTCGAACGCTACGCGATCGAGCCGCTGCCCAAGGATTCGGTGGTCGAGGGGAACATCAACAATCTCGATGCGGTAAGCGACGCGCTCAAGCGCTGCCACAAGCGCCTCGGCAGCAACATCAAGAACCTTGCGCTCGCCCTGCCCAATGCCGCCGTGATCAGCAAGAAAATCATGGTGCCGGCCGGCCAGACCGAGGACGATCTCGAGCTGCAGGTGGAAACCGAGGCCAACCAGTACATTCCGTTCGCTCTCGACGAGGTCAACCTGGACTTTCAGGTGCTGGGCCCGGCGCCGAACAGCTCCGACGACATCGAGGTGCTGATTGCCGCCTCGCGCAAGGAGAAGATCATCGACCGGCTGGCCGTGGCCGAATCGGCGGGGCTCAAGGCGACGGTGATGGACGTAGACATGTTCGCCGCGCAGACCGCATTCGAGCTGATCGAGAACCAGTTCCCGGACCGGGGCAAGGACCAGAACATCGCGGTGGTGGACGTCGGCTCCAGCATCATGGCCGTCAATGTGCTGCGCAACGACCAGTCCATCTACATGCGTGAGCAGCCGTTCGGCGGCAATCAGCTGACGCAGGAAATCCAGAACAAGTTCGGCCTGTCGCCGGAGGAAGCAGAAGCAGCCAAGCGCGCCGGCGGGCTGCCGGAAAACTACGAGTCCGACGTATTGCAGCCCTTCATGGACATGATGGGGCTGGAGGTCGCGCGTGCGCTGCAGTTCTTCTTCACCTCGACCCAGCATAACCAGATCCACCATGTTGTGCTCTCCGGCGGCTGCGCGGCCATCCCGGGCGCCGACGAGACCGTCGGGAAGCGCGTCCAGGTCAACACGATCGTCGCCAACCCCTTCGTCAACATGACCTTGTCGTCGAAAATCCGCCCGAAGAGCCTGACGCAGGATGCCCCCTCGCTCATGGTCGCGTGCGGCCTCGCCATGCGGAGGTTTGACCCGTGATCCGCATCAACCTGTTGCCGCATCGCGAGGTCCGGCGCAAACAGCAGCAGCAGCAATTCTTCGTCCTCCTTGCCTTCGTGGTCGTGCTCGGGGGCGCGGTCTGGTTCGTCGTGCGCAGCTATCTCGACGAGCAACTCCAGACGCAGCAGGCCCGCAACAAGTACCTCCAGGACGAGATCGTCAAGCTCGACAAGCAAATCGCCGAAATTCAGAAGCTCAAGGAGCAGACCGCGGCGCTGCTGGCGCGCAAGCGGGTGGTGGAAACCCTGCAGAGCAACCGCGCCGAGGTGGTGCACCTGCTCGATCAACTGGTCCGCCAGCTGCCCGACGGCGTCTATCTGAAGGCGCTGAAGCAGACCGGCTCGCGTGTGACCATTACCGGCCTTACCGAGTCGCAGGCGAGGGTGTCCACGCTCATGCGTAACCTTGAGTCTTCGCCGCAGCTGGAAAAGCCCGGGCTGGTGGAGATCAAGGCGGTGCAGCAGAACCGCCAGCGCGTCAATGAATTCATCATGAACATCAACATCACGCGCGCCAAGACCGAGGAAGCCCCCGGGAAGGCGGCGCGGAAGCCGCCGGCGAAGAAGTGAGGCCGACATGGCGATGACACTGAGCGACCTGAGGCGGCTCGATCCGAAGAAGATCGGCAGCTGGCCCATCCTGCCCAAGCTAGGGGTGCTGTTCATCACGCTCGTCCTGATCGTGGCGGCGAGCTGGTGGTTTGACTGGCAGCACCAGATCGAGGGCATCAATCAGGAGAAAGTGAAGGAAGAGGGCCTGCGCAAGACGTTTCTCACCAAGAAGAGCGAGGCGATCAACCTGCCGGCCTACCAGAAGCAGCTGGAGGACATCGAGAAGCAGTTTGGGGCGCTGTTGAAGCAGCTGCCGGGCAGGGCCGAGATGGACGCGTTGTTGACCGACGTCAATCAGGCCGGCCTGGGGCGCGGCCTGCAGTTCGAGCTGTTCAAACCCGCCGCGCAGGAAACCCGGCGCGAGTTCTACGCGGAGCTGCCGATCTCGATCAAGGTCACCGGCAACTACCATGATATCGGTGCGTTCGCGAGCGACATTGGCAAGCTTTCCCGGATCGTCACGCTGGAAAACATCGCGCTGACCAAAGCGGGCAAGGGTGGCGGCCTCGTGATGGACGCGCTGGCCAAGACCTTCCGCTATCTCGATGACGAGGAGCTGGCACAGCAGAGAAGGGCCGCCTCTGCCAAGAAAGCCGGCAGGAAACGATGAGGCGACATCTCTTCATCGGCGCGCTTGCTTGCGTCGCGCTCGTGGCATGCAGCGGCGAGCAGCATTCGGATCTCCGTCAATTCGTCAGGGATTCGGACAACATGCCGCGCGGCCGCATTCCCCCGCTGCCGGAAGTCAAACCCTACGAGCCGTTCGAATATGCGGCGTTCGATCTCCTCGATCCGTTCGTAGCGCGCAAGATCGAGCCGCCCAGGTCCGCCAAGCGGGACCCCAGGCTTCCTCCCGACGACCGCCGCAAAGGGCCGCTGGAGGCATTTCCGCTGGAAAACCTGAAGATGGTGGGATCGCTCTCCCAGAAGCAGGAGAACTTCGCGCTGATCAAGACTCCGGACAACAATCTATACCGGGTCAAGATGGGGGACTTCATGGGGCAGAACTTCGGGCGCGTCATCGACATCACCGAATCGGCGGTGAAGCTGAAGGAGCTGATTCAGGACAGCGGCAACGACTGGAAGGAAGAAGAACGCTTGCTGTTGCTGCAGGATGAACAGGAGGCAAAAAAATGAAGCTCAAGGGATTGTTCGGTTCATGGGCCCTCCAGGGCGTGCTGGCGCTCACGCTCGCGTGCGCGAGCCTCGCCGCGCGCGCCCAGGCTAACAGTATCGAGTCGATCAATGTGTCGCCTGCGACCGCTGGAAAGGTCATCGTCCGCGTGACGCTCAGGCAGCCGCTGGCGGGCCCGCCCGCCGGATTCACGGTGACCAACCCGCCGCGCATCGCCTTTGACTTCCTCAATACCACCAGCACGCTCGGCCGCAGCACCCAGGAAGTGGCCGAGGGGGACCTGCGCACCATCAACGTGGTGCAGGCGGGCGACCGCACGCGGCTGGTACTCAACCTCGCCCGCGCCAGCGGCTATGACACGCAGATTGAAGGGCGGACGCTGCTGATTACCCTGCAGGGCGCCGCCGCCGTGGCGAGTCCCGCCGGCGCGACCACCCATTTTGCGGAGGCGCGGCCGGGTGACCGGCGCCATGCGCTGCGCGACGTCGACTTCCGGCGCGGCGGTGCCGGCGAGGGGCGCGTCATAGTGGACCTGTCGGACAGCGCCGTCGGCATTGATCTCAAGCTCCAGGGCAAGACCATCATCATCGACTTCGTCAATACCGCGCTGCCGCGGAACCTGCAGCGGCGTCTTGACGTCACCGACTTTGGCACGGTGGTGCAGACCATCGACACCTTCCCGCAGGGCGGAAATACCCGGGTCGTGATCGAGCCGCGCGGAACCTGGGAGCACACCGCCTACCAGACCGACACCCGCTTCATCGTGGAAGTCAAACCGCAGGCCGAGGACGCCAGCCGCATCGCGCGCGGCAGCGGCTATACCGGCGAGAAGCTCTCGCTCAATTTCCAGAACGTGGAAGTGCGCGCGGTGCTGCAGGTAATCGCGGATTTCACGGGGTTGAATATCATCACGAGCGACACGGTGGGCGGCAACCTGACGCTGCGGCTGAAGGACGTGCCGTGGGACCAGGCGCTCGACATCATTCTGCGGGCGAAGGGCCTGGACATGCGCAAGACCGGCAACGTGGTGTGGATCGCGCCGCGCGACGAGCTGGCAACGCGCGAGAAACTGGCGCTCGAAGCGCAGCAGCAGATCGTGGACCTCGAGCCTACGCGCACCGAAAGCTTCCAGCTGAACTACCAGAAAGGAGCTGACCTGCAGAAGCTGCTGGCGGATCCGCAGCAGCGCGTGCTCTCCAAGCGCGGCAGCGCCGTGGTCGATCCGCGCACCAACACCATATTCGTGCAGGACACGCCGACGCGGCTCGAGGAAGTGCGCAGGCTCATCCGCAAGGTCGACGTGCCGGTGCGCCAGGTGATGATCGAGTCGCGCATCGTGGAGGCAAGCGACAATTTCGGCCGCAACCTCGGCGTCCGGCTCGGCTATCACGATCTGACGGGTCAGGGCCTGAAGGCCGGAAGCCAGAACAACACTACGGTGCGCGCGCTCCCCGGCGGTCAGATCACCGATCCGGGTTTTCACACCGGGCAGGTGACAGCGCCGCCGTTCACCGATTCGCTGTCCGTGAACCTGCCGGTGCCGGGGCTCGCCGGCGCCAACCCTGGCGCGTTCTCGCTGGTGCTGTTCCGGGAGAACTCGGCGAAGTTCCTCAACCTCGAACTGACCGCGCTGCAGGCCGACGGCAAGGGCAAGATCATCTCGAGCCCGCGCGTCATCACCGCCGACCAGGTCGAGGCCATCATCGAGCAAGGCACGGAAATCCCGTACCAGCAGGCGACCTCGAGCGGCGCCACCAGCGTGGCGTTCAAGAAGGCGACGCTCTCGTTGAAGGTCAAGCCCCAGGTCACGCCCGATGACAATGTGATCATGAATCTCAACGTCCACAAGGACAGCGTGGGCCAGAACACGCTCGCCGGCCCGTCGATCGACACCAAGCAGATCGTGACCGAGGTGCTGGTGGAGAACGGCGGCACGGTGGTGATCGGCGGCATCTACCAGCAGACCGAGAACAACCAGACGAACAAGGTTCCGGTGCTCGGCGACCTGCCGTTCGTCGGGTGGATGTTCAAGCAGAACCTGCGGACCGACAACCGCAACGAGCTGCTGATATTCATCACGCCCCGCATCCTCAAGGACGGCTTGACGCTGCGGCAATAACCAGCCGCAGGCTACCCGCGAAGAAGGCGGCCGCATGGCCGCCTTTTTTGTTTGCGGTGGCACAGCCCGTCGTCGCGTTATGCGGCGCCTCCCCATTCCGCTAGAATCGCCCCATGACTGGCGGCAGGCAGAAACCGGCGGACGCGCACGGGCGTATCCGCGGCAGCATATTCCTCGTGGGCTTGATGGGCGCAGGCAAGACCTCGGTGGGCAGGCGTCTCGCGCGACGCCTCGACAAGACCTTCTACGACTGCGACGAGGAAATCGAGCGCACCACCGGAGTGAAAATCCCCCTTATTTTTGAGATCGAGGGCGAGGCCGGTTTCCGCGCGCGCGAAGCGAGGATGCTGGCCGAGCTCGTCGCCCACGGCGACATCGTGCTTGCCACCGGCGGCGGTGCCGTCCTGTCCGCGGAGAACCGCAAGCTGCTGACCGAGCACGGCGCGGTCGTCTACCTGCGCGCGGTGGCGGCCGACCTCTGGCAGAGGACCCGTCACGACCGGAATCGGCCGTTGCTCCAGACCGACCAGCCGCTCACCAAGCTCGAACAGCTGTTTGCCGAGCGCGATCCGCTCTATCGCAGCGTCGCCGATATCATCGTCGACACCGGCAGCCAGAGCCTGGGCAGCCTCGTGCACCGGGTGGAACAGCAATTGATCGAACGCCAGTCCGACGCAGCCGAAGGGGCCGGCGCGCCGCTGCGCGCCGGCTGAACGGACGGGACCACACCAGGCCATGCAGATTCTAAAGGTCGAGCTGGGCAGCCGCAGCTATCCGATCTATATCGGAGCGGGCCTCCTCACCCGCCCCGAGCTGATCGTGGAGCGGCTGCCGCAGAAAACCGCCGCCATCGTCACCAGTTCTACCATTGCACCGCTCTATCTCGCGGCGCTCCAGCGCACGCTGGAGGGCCGCGGCGTGAGTGTGGTGGGCATCACGCTGCCGGACGGCGAGTCGTTCAAGACGTGGGAAACGCTCAACCGCATCTTCGATGCGCTGCTCGAGCACCGTTGCGAGCGCGGCACCACCTTGATTGCCCTCGGTGGCGGCGTCGTGGGCGACCTCGCCGGCTTCGCCGCGGCGGTCTACCTCCGTGGCGTGCCCTATATCCAGGTGCCGACGACGCTGCTCGCGCAGGTCGACTCCGCGGTCGGGGGCAAGACTGCGATCAACCATCCGCTCGGCAAGAACATGATCGGAGCGTTCTACCAGCCGCTCGCGGTGATCTCCGACACCGACACGCTCGCGACGCTGCCGCCCCGCGAGCTGGCGGCCGGACTGGCGGAGATCATCAAATACGGCGTGATCCGGGACGCGCCGTTCTTCGAGTGGCTTGAAGCCAACATGGCCCGGCTCGTCCGGCGCGAGCCCGAGGCGCTCGCCTATGCTATCGAGCGCTCCTGCGCCAACAAGGCCGAAGTGGTCGCACGGGACGAGCTGGAAACCGGTCCCCGCGCTCTTCTGAACCTGGGCCACACGTTCGGTCACGCCATCGAGGCCGGCACCGGCTACGGCACCTGGCTCCACGGCGAGGCGATTGCCGCCGGCATGCTGCTGGCGGCGAAGCTGTCGCAGCGCCTTGGGCACCTTGCGGCCGAGGACGTGCGCCGCCTCGCCGCGCTTCTGAAGTCGGCAGGCCTGCCTCTTGAACCGCCCAGGCTCGGCCTGGAGCGCTACCTCGAGCTGATGGGCCACGACAAGAAAGTGGCGGGCGGCCGCATCCACTTCGTGCTGCCCAAGCGCATCGGGGAAGCTTACGTTTCGGGCGAGGTGCCGCGCGCCGCGCTCGGCGATGTGCTCGACGCCGGCGCCGTGCATGTCCGGGCGTGACCTTGCCCCCTACGCGGCGCGGCCGGAGCGCTCGCGCGGCCGCCGCCACCGCGAGGCCCCGCCGCGCGGCCGCAGCGAATACCAGCGCGACCGCGACCGCATCGTGCATTCCACCGCCTTCCGCCGCCTGGAGTACAAGACCCAGGTCTTCGTCAACCACGAAGGCGATCTGTTCCGCACCCGCCTCACGCACAGCCTCGAGGTGGCACAGATCGCGAGAACGGTCGCGCGCAGCCTGCGGCTCGACGAGGACCTGACCGAAGCCGTTGCGCTCGCGCATGACCTTGGCCATACCCCTTTCGGCCATACCGGCCAGGACGCGCTTCATGCCTGCATGCGGCCCTACGGGGGCTTTGAGCACAACCTGCAAAGCCTGCGCGTGGTGGACATGCTGGAGCAGCGCTACGCCGCATTCGACGGCCTCAACCTGACGTTCGAGGCGCGCGAAGGAATATTGAAGCACTGCTCCCTCAAGAACGCCCGTGCGCTCGGCGAAATCGGGGAGCGCTTCGTGAAGCGGCGGCGCCCGTCGCTGGAAGCGCAGGTCGCCAACCTCGCAGACGAGATTGCCTACAACAACCACGACGTGGATGACGGCGTGCGGTCCGGGCTACTCGACCTGGCGCAACTTTCGGAGGTAACGGTGTTCGCGCGCCACATGAAGGCCGTCCTGCGCGAGTATTCCCGGCTCCCGCCCCGGCGGCTCCGGCACGAGACGGTGCGGCGCATGATCGACACCCTGGTCACGGACCTCGTACGCACCAGCGCGGAGAACATCCGCAGGCACGCGCCCGGCACAATCGAGGACGTGCGGCGGGCGCCGCCGCTGATCGCGTTCAGCCCGCGTATCCGCAAGGAAAGCGAGGACCTGAAGCGCTTCCTGCGCGAGCACCTCTACCGCCACTATCGCGTGGTGCGCATGAGCAACAAGGCGCGCCGGATCGTGGCAGACCTGTTCACGGCGTTGCTGGCGGACAGCCGGCTGCTGCCGCCCGAATTCCAGGAGCGGGCGCGCGCGGATGCGCCGCGCGCCATCGCCGATTACATTGCCGGCATGACGGACCGCTACGCGATCCTCGAGCACCGGCGGCTGTTTGCCATCGAGGAAACCTGACCTGGGGCAATCGGCCCGGCCTGCAAAACTATTGCTGTAAGTAGCTGATGGCAGTAAACTTCCTCTTCGCGCCGGCGCTTTCGCTCCTGCTTGTTGCAGCGCAGCAGGACGAGCGCAGGCAACGGAATCGACGGGCTCTCTAGGACGCGCCGAGTGGACCAACCAGGAATGCCGCCCGCGCAGGGGTTATACGATTCGCGCCACGAGCACGACGCGTGCGGCGTCGGTTTCGTCGCGCACATCAAGGGCAAGAAGAGCCACGCCATCGTCGAGCAGGGCCTGACGGTGTTGAAGAATCTCACGCATCGCGGCGCGGTGGGCTGGGATCCGAAGCTCTCCGACGGCGCGGGCTGCCTGATCCAGCTTCCCGACCGGTTCTTCCGCGAGGAGATGGCGAAGCGCGGCGTGAAGCTGCCGCCGGTCGGCCAGTATGGCGTCGGCATGGTGTTTCTGCCGCGCGATCCCGCCTCGCGGCTGGCTTGCGAATACGAAATCGAGCGCGCGATCAAGGACGAGGGCCAAGTGCTGCTCGGCTGGCGCGACGTGCCGGTCGACAACTCCGACCTCGCCGAGCCCGCGAAGAAGATCGAGCCCGCCATCCGGCAGGTGTTCGTCGGCCGCGGCAAGGGAATCACGGTCACCGACGCGCTCGAACGCAAGCTCTACATCATCCGCAAGAGCGCGGGGCACGCCATCCAGGCGTTGAAGCTCGCCCACGGCAAGGAGTTCTACGTGCCCACCTTTTCGGCGCGGACGATCTGCTACAAGGGCATGCTGCTCGCCTACCAGGTGGGCGAGTACTACCTCGATCTGAAGGACGCGCGCGTCGAATCCGCGCTCGCCCTCGTGCACCAGCGCTTCTCAACCAACACCTTCCCCAGCTGGGATCTCGCGCACCCCTTCCGCATGATCTGCCACAACGGCGAGATCAACACCCTGCGCGGCAACATCAACTGGATCCGCGCGCGTCAGGGCGCCATCTCCTCGCCCACGCTCGGCCGGGACCTCGACAAGGTCTGGCCGCTGATCTACGACGGGCAGTCGGATTCGGCCTCGTTCGACAATGCGCTGGAGCTGCTGGTGATGGGCGGCTATTCGATCGCCCACGCCGTGATGATGATGATCCCGGAGGCATGGGAAAACCACACCCTGATGGATCCCGCCCGGCGCGCATTCTACGAATACCACGCCGCCATGATGGAGCCGTGGGATGGCCCGGCCTCGATTGCCTTCACCGACGGGCTGCGGATCGGCGCGACCCTCGACCGCAACGGGTTGCGCCCCTCCCGCTATATCGTGACCGCGGACGACCTCGTGATCATGGGTTCCGAGTGCGGTTGCCTGCCGGTGCCCGAGGAGAAAATCGTTAAGAAGTGGCGCCTGCAGCCGGGCAAGATGTTCCTGGTGGACCTCGAGAAGGGCCGCATCATCGACGACAAGGAGTTGAAGGACACGCTTGCCTCGGCCAGGCCCTACGCCGAGTGGATCGAGCGGATACGCGTCAAGCTCGACGAAGTCGAAACCGAGAAGACGCCGCCGCTCAAATCGGAGGTGCCGTTGCTCGACCGGCAGCAGGCGTTCGGCTATACGCAGGAAGATATCAAGTTCCAGCTGGCGCCGATGGCCTCGAACGGCGAGGAGCCGGTCGGCTCCATGGGCAACGACGCCGCTCTCGCCGTCTTGTCTTTTAAAAACAAGACGTTATACCACTATTTCCAGCAGCTCTTCGCGCAGGTGACGAATCCCGCGATCGATCCCATCCGCGAGGAGCTGGTGACTTCGCTCGTGTCCTTCATCGGGCCGAAGCCCAACCTCCTCGGCATCGACGAGATGAATCCGCCCCTGCGGCTGGAGATCAGCCAGCCCGTGCTCGATTTCTTCGAGATGGAGAAGATCCGGCACATCGACCGCTACACCGACGGCAAGTTCAAGTCGTTCGAGATCGACACGACCTACCCCATCGCCTGGGGCAAGGAAGCGGTCGAAGCGCGCCTCGCCTCGCTGTGCGCGCAGGCCGAGGACGCCGTGCGCGCGGGCTTTTCCGTCATCGTCATCTCCGACCGCGGGGTCGAGCGCAACCTGGTCGCAATCCCCGCGCTGCTCGCGCTGTCGGCGATCCACCAGCACCTGGTCAACAAGGGGCTGCGCACCAGCACGGGGCTGGTGGTCGAGACCGGCTCGGCGCGGGAAGTGCACCACTTTGCCCTTCTCGGCGGCTACGGGGCCGAGGCGGTGCACCCGTACCTCGCGCTCGAGACGCTGCTCGATCTCGCCGGACGCGGCGAATTCGGGTCCGGCGTGGACGGCAGGAAAGCGATCAAGAACTATGTCAAGGCGGTCGGCAAGGGCTTGAAAAAGGTGATGTCCAAAATGGGCATCTCGACCTACATGTCGTATACCGGCGCGCAGATCTTCGAGGCGGTGGGCCTGGCGCACTCCCTGGTGGACAAGTATTTCACCGGCACGGCCTCGTTGGTCGGGGGTATCGATGTCTTCGATGCCGCGGATGAATCCATCCGCATGCATCAGGCGGCATTCAACAACGAGGACCCGGTGCTGCGCGGCGCGCTCGACGCCGGCGGCGATTACGCCTGGCGCGTCCGTGGTGAAGAGCACATGTGGACTCCCGATGCGATCGCGAAGCTGCAGCACTCGGCGCGCAGCAATTCCTACCAGACCTACCAGGAATACGCGGCGATCATCAACGACCAGTCCAAGCGCCACCTCACGTTCCGGGGGCTCTTCGAGTTCCGGTTCGACCGCTGCACGACCGTCCCGATCGAGGAGGTCGAGCCCGCCGCCGAAATCGTCAAGCGCTTCTCGACCGGCGCGATGTCCCTGGGCGCCATTTCTACGGAAGCTCACACCGTGCTCGCGATCGCGATGAACCGCCTCGGCGGGAAATCCAATACCGGCGAGGGTGGCGAGGATCGCAAGCGCTACGCCCCGGTCGCGGCCGGCGAGACGTTGCTCTCACGCCTCGGCCGCGAGCGCGTGGAAGTCGACATCCCCCTTGAAGAGGGTGACTCGCTGAAATCCAAGATCGTGCAGGTCGCCTCCGGTCGCTTCGGCGTCACGGCCGAATATCTCGCGTCCTCCGAAATGATGCAGATCAAGATCGCGCAGGGAGCGAAGCCCGGCGAGGGCGGGCAGCTGCCCGGGCGCAAGGTGTCGGAGTACATCGCGGAGATCCGTTACGCGACGCCCGGGGTGGAGCTGATCTCCCCGCCGCCGCACCACGACATCTACTCGATCGAGGACATCGCGCAGCTGATCCACGATCTCAAGAACGCGAACCCGGAGGCCGCGGTCAGCGTGAAGCTCGTCTCCGAGGTGGGGGTCGGCACCGTTGCCGCGGGCGTTTCCAAGGCCAAGTCGGACCACGTCACGATCGCCGGCCACGACGGCGGCACGGGCGCCTCCCCCTGGTCCTCCATCCTGCACGCCGGCACCCCCTGGGAGCTCGGTCTCGCGGAGACGCAGCAGACGCTGGTTTTGAACCGCCTGCGCGGGCGGATTGCGGTCCAGGTGGACGGGCAGATGAAGACCGGCCGCGACGTGGTGGTCGGCGCGCTGCTCGGGGCCGACGAGTTCGGCTTCTCGACCGCGCCGCTCGTTGTCGAGGGCTGCATCATGATGCGCAAGTGTCACCTCAATACCTGCCCGGTGGGCGTCGCCACCCAGGACCCGGTGCTGCGCAGGAAATTCGAGGGCAAGCCCGAGCACGTCGTCAATTACTTCTTCTTCGTCGCCGAGGAAGCCAGAGAGCTCATGGCGAAGCTCGGCATCCGCAGGTTCAACGACCTGATCGGGCGCGCCGATCTGCTGGACACGAGGAAAGGCATCGAGCACTGGAAGGCGAAGGGCCTCGACTTCTCGAAAATCTTCGCCGTGCCGCAGATGCCGGCCGAAGTGGCGCGTTACTACAGCGAGAAGCAGACGCACGGGCTGGAGAAGGCGCTCGACAACCGGCTGATCGAGCTCGCGCGCCCGGCGCTCGAGCGCCGCGAGCGGGTCACCATCGAGACCCCGATCCGCAACATCAATCGCACCGTTGGCACCATGCTGTCGTGGGAAATC
Source organism: Burkholderiales bacterium (assembly GCA_036397875.1). Taxonomy (GTDB): domain Bacteria; phylum Pseudomonadota; class Gammaproteobacteria; order Burkholderiales; family SG8-41; genus SG8-41. Next base: position 16,811 of record DASWIC010000296.1, on the reverse strand, counting down.
GCGCGGCGCTATGGGCACGAGGGGCTGCCGGATGACTCAATCCACATACGCCTCGCCGGCTCCGCGGGGCAGAGCTTCGGCGCGTTCCTCGCGCGGGGCGTCACGCTCGATCTCATTGGGGACACCAACGATTACTGCGGCAAGGGGCTCTCGGGCGGACGCATTTCGGTCCAGCCCTCTCCCAAGTTCCGCGGCGAGCCGACCGAGAACATCATCACCGGCAACGTGGTGCTCTACGGCGCGATCTGCGGCGAAGCGTACTTCCGGGGCGTCGCCGGCGAGCGTTTCGCGGTCAGGAACTCGGGCGCGCAGGCGGTCGTCGAGGGCGTCGGCGACCACGGCTGCGAGTACATGACCGGGGGCACCGTGGTCGTGCTGGGGACGACCGGCCGCAACTTCGCCGCCGGGATGTCGGGCGGCATCGCCTACGTGCTCGATGCCGACGGCGAGTTCGCCCGGCGCTGCAATGCATCGATGGTGGCTCTGGAGCCGCTCGTCGCGGAAGCCGAGCAGGAGGCGAAGCTCACGCGCGATTTGTGGCACGGGGGCATGGCCGATGAGGCCATCGTGAAGCGGCTGATCGAGAACCACGCGCGCCATACGGGAAGCGCGCAGGCGAAACGCGTGCTCGAGCGCTGGAACGAATTCCGGCCGAAATTCGTCAAGGTGTTCCCGAACGAGTACCGGCGCGCGCTGGGCGAGCTCGCCGCCAAGGGACGCAGGATCGCCGCCTGACTGGGACCGGGGACGCGGCTTCCCCGCGCCGGTGGACGGGGGCCTGCCGCCTCCCGCGTTCCTCCCGGCGCAGTCAGCCGGACTCCACATTGAGCGCATAGCATGGGCAAGATCACGGGATTTCTCGAGCACGACCGCGTCGAGGAGGCGTACGAGCCGAAAGACGCGCGCAAGAAGCATTACCGCGAGTTCATCCCGCACCTTACGGACGAGGCGGCGGGCATTCAGGGCGCCCGCTGCATGGACTGCGGCATCCCGTTCTGCATGAGCGGCTGCCCGGTGAACAACATCATCCCCGACTGGAATGACCTGGTGTACCGCCAGGACTGGCGGTCGGCGATCGAGTCGCTGCACTCGACCAACAACTTCCCGGAATTCACGGGGCGGATATGCCCGGCGCCGTGCGAGGAGGCCTGCGTGCTGCGCATCAATGAGGATCCGGTCGGCATCAAGTCGATCGAGCACGCCATTATCGACAAGGCGTGGGAAGCCGGGTGGGTCCAGCCGCGACCCCCTGCCCACAAGAGCGGCAGGAAAGTCGCGGTCGTGGGCTCCGGCCCCGCGGGGCTCGCCTGCGCGCAGCAGCTCGCGCGCGCCGGCCACGCCGTCGTCGTGTTCGAAAAAACCGACCGGATCGGGGGCCTGCTGCGCTACGGCATCCCCGATTTCAAGCTCGAAAAATGGCAGATCGACCGGCGCATGGAGCAGATGGCGGCCGAGGGTGTTTCGTTTCGCACCGGCGTTTGCGTCGGCAGCGAGCGCCCCGGCAAGGGGGTTCCCGATTGGTCGAAGGAGCTGATCGCGCCCGGGAAGCTCCTCGCCGAATTCGACGCTGTCGTGCTCGCGGGGGGAGCGGAGCAGCCGCGCGACCTGCCGATACCCGGGCGGGAGCTCGACGGCGTGCACTTCGCGATGGAGTTCCTGCCGCTGCAGAACAAGCGCGTCGCGGGCGACGCCGGCGTCCCCGACCTGTGGGCGACCGGTAAGCACGTGGTGATCATCGGCGGCGGTGATACCGGCTCCGACTGCGTCGGAACATCCAACCGCCATGGGGCCCGGTCCATCACGCAGTTCGAGCTGCTGCCCATGCCGCCCGACGTGGAGCGCAATCCGGTGTGGCCGTACTGGCCCACGCGGTTGCGCACCTCCGCTTCGCACGAGGAGGGTGTCGATCGCGACTGGTCGGTCGCGACGAAGGCGTTCATCGGAGAGGGCGGCAAAGTGAAGCAGCTCAAGGCCGTGCGGCTGGCGTGGCAGGACGGCCGGATGAGCGAGGTGCCGGGCTCGGCGTTCACGCTGCCCGCCGACCTTGTATTGCTGGCAATGGGCTTTGTCTCTCCGGTCCAGTCCATGCTCGAGAGCTTCGGCGTGGCGAAGGATGCTCGCGGCAACGCCCGGGCGACCACCGACGGCGCCGGTTGTTACGCGACGTCGGTGCCCAGGATCTTCGCCGCGGGCGACATGCGGCGCGGGCAGTCACTCGTCGTATGGGCCATACGCGAGGGGCGGCAGTGCGCGCGCGCGGTGGATGAATTTCTCATGGGGTCCTCGGCGTTGCCGCGATAGGGTGGCAACGCCGGACCCCCGGGGCAAATGGGAGCAGGGGACTAAACCCCCCGTACCCCCGAGTGGTGCCTCGAAGCCAATATGGGTGGGTCGAGCCCTGATTCTGCAATCCCAGTGCCAAGACTCAAGAACGATACCCTGATCCGCGCGCTGCTGCGGCAGCCCACGCCCTACACGCCGGTCTGGCTCATGCGCCAGGCCGGCCGCTACCTCCCGGAATACAACGCCACGCGCAGCCGGGCCGGCAGCTTTCTCGCGCTGGCCAAGTCGCCCGACCTCGCCACGGAGGTGACCTTGCAGCCGCTCGCCCGGTTTCGCCTCGACGCCGCCATCGTTTTTTCCGACATACTTACGCTGCCCGACGCCATGGGTCTCGGATTGAGTTTCGCCGAGGGCGAGGGACCGCGCCTCGAGCGACCGCTGCGCGAGGAGCGCGCGATACGCAGCCTGGTCGTGCCCGATCCGCAGGAGCGCCTTGGTTACGTGCTCGACACCTTGCGCCAGGTACGATCGGCGTTGAACGGCGGGGTGCCGCTCATCGGGTTTTGTGGCAGCCCCTACACGCTGGCGTCCTATATGGTGGAAGGGGGCGCCAGCACAGACTTCCGCACGGTGAAGACGATGCTCTATGCCCGCCCTGAGTTGTTGCACCACATCCTGGAGGTAAATTGCCGTGCAGTCACCGCCTTCCTCAACGCCCAGATCGAGGCCGGAGCGCAGGTGGTGATGATTTTCGACACTTGGGGTGGCGCGCTGGGTGCCGCCGAGTATCGGGAGTTCTCGCTTTCTTACATGCAGCGCATCGTGGCAGGACTCAGGCGCGAGCACGACGGTCAGCGCGTTCCCAGCATCCTGTTTACCAAAGGCGGAGGAGGATGGCTCGAGGCGCAGGCCGCCAGCGGTTGTGACGCGATCGGGGTCGACTGGACGGTCGATCTGGGCGCGGCGCGCGAGCGTGTCGGCGAGCGCGTCTCACTCCAGGGCAATTTGGATCCTGCGGTATTGCTGGCGGGCAAGCCGGCAGTTCGCGCGGGCGTTGCCACCGCGCTCGCAGCCTATGGGAACGGCGCTGGTCATATTTTCAATCTGGGTCATGGCGTCAGCCAGTTCACCCCTCCCGACAGCGTTGCCGCGCTGGTGGACGCGGTTCATGAATTGAGTCCGGCGTATCACTGAAAACCCGCGCCGATACTGGCTCTCCCGGCAGTCGGCCCGGGTTATGCACAGCAGAACCTGCTTTGGCCGGCACGCGCTGCGCGGTGGCGTTTAGAGCCACGACAACATATAACTACTTAATTGATATAGGTTATTTTCACTTACATCGGGAATGAAGATCAGCGAAGACGCGGCAATCCTCGGCGTTTGTTCGGGCCGTGATCGAATTGTCAACACGGTTATCCACAGCATGCTGTTGATAATTCGAGCCGCGCGGTCTGCATGAATCGGGTGCCTTCTCATCAAAGCGCTTACCGGCGCACGAAGGCGCGAGTTCCAAGCCGCACATCGCGCAAGCCACGGCTGGCATGAGCATTATTCGCGTTGCGCTCGACGTTCCGGTCCCCAAGCTGTTCGACTACCGCGCCCCAGAAGCGACCGCGGCCGACGTGGGACGGCGTGTGCTCGTGCCATTCAATCGGGCGCGCGCGGTGGGCGTGATCATCGAGCTCGCCCAGGCCACGACGGTGCCGGCGGAGCGCCTGAAGGAAGCGATCCGGATATTGCGCGACCTGCCGCCGCTCGCCGTGGAAGATCTGCGCCTGTTGCGGTTTGCCTCCGATTACTATCACCACCCTTTGGGCGCGGTGGTGTTGGGCGCCCTGCCCGCGCGTCTGCGTCGCCCCGGAGATCCCGCACGATCAACCGACCGCAATCGCTACCATCTCACTCCGGCCGGGGCGGCGCTGGGGGAAGCCGCTTTCCCATCGCGCGCCCATGCCCAGCGCCGCCTGCTGGAACGCTTGCGCCGGGGGCCACTCGGGGCGGCCGAGGCAGGCAGCGCATTTCGGCAATGCCGCGCGGCACTCAAACGTTTCCTGGAACGCGGCTGGGTGCGACTCGAGACGGTGGAGCCCCCGGGCACGACCGCGCGGTTCGAGGCCGCTGCCGGGCCGCAATTGACCGGCGAGCAAGCACACGCGGTGTCCGAGATCTGCGCACGCCTCGGCGGATTCCACCCCTTTCTTCTGCTCGGGATCACGGGCAGCGGCAAGACCGAGGTCTACCTGCATGCCATTGCTGCAACGCTGAAGGCCGGACGACAGGCGCTGGTGCTCGTGCCCGAGATCGCGCTCACGCCCCAGCTGGAAACGCTGATACAGGACCGCTTTCCGGGTACGCACGCGGTGAGCCTGCACAGCGGCCTCGCCGAAACGGAGCGGCTGGAGCACTGGCGCGCAGCGTCCTCCGGGCGGGCCCGCATCATACTCGGCACGCGGCTCGCCGTGTTCGTGCCGCTGCCGGAGCTGGGCCTCATCATCGTGGACGAGGAACAGGACAGTTCGTTCAAGCAGGGGGAGGGGTTTCGTTATTCGGCACGGGACCTCGCCGTGGTGCGGGCGCGGCAACGTGGAGTGCCCCTCGTGCTCGGCTCGGCTACACCCGCCCTCGAAACCTACCATAACGCCGTCAGTGGCCGTTACACGCTGCTCACGCTTCCCAACCGCATCGGGGCCCCGCCCCCCCGCATCGCCTGCATCGACACGCGTGGCGACAAGTTGGCCGAGGGGCTGTCGGGGCCCTTGATCACCGCGCTGCAGGAGTGCGTCGCACGCGGCGAGCAGGCCCTGGTATTCATCAACCGCCGCGGCTACGCTCCGGTACTGATGTGCCGGTCCTGCGGCTGGATATCCGGCTGCGCGCGCTGTTCTGCGCGGCTCGTGCTGCACCTGCCGGAACGGCGCGTGCGCTGCCACCATTGTGGCCACGTGTCATCGCCGCCGGCCGCCTGCCCCGGCTGCGGCAACCCGGATCTCCAGCCGGTCGGCCAAGGCACCCAGCGCGTGGAGGAGGCGCTGGCGCGCTTGCTTCCACAGGCGCGCATCCTGCGCATCGACCGCGATACGACCCGCCGGCGCCGCGCCTGGAACGCGATGCGCCAACGCATCCAGGAGCGCGACGTCGACGTTCTCGTCGGCACCCAGATCCTCGCCAAGGGCCACGATTTCCCGCACCTCAACCTGGTGGGCGTGTTGAACGCGGACCGCCAGCTCTACAGCAGCGATTTCCGGGCCGCCGAGCGGCTGTTTGCCCTGCTCACCCAGGTTGCCGGACGCTCGGGACGCGGCGGGACGCAGGGCGAAGTGCTGATTCAAACGGAATTTCCGCACCACGCGCTCTACCTGGCGCTCCGTCGCCAGGGTTACCGGGCATTCGCGGACGCCGCGCTCCTTGAGCGCCGGCAGGCCGGCTTCCCCCCATTCGTTCACCAGGCATTGTTGCGTGCGGAGGCGCCGCGCCTCGCCACCGCGCTCCAGTTCCTGGCCGAAGCCGCGCGCCTCGGCCGGGCGCTCGATGAACACGTCACCGTCTACGATCCGGTGCCGGCAGCGCTCGCGCGGCGGGCCGGCCGCGAGCGCGCCCAACTGCTGGTCCAATCTGCCTCGCGGAGCCGGTTGCACGAGTATCTTGCCGCATGGTTCGTGGCGCTGTCGCGCCTGCGCGCCACGCGGGCACGTTGGTCGATCGACGTCGACCCGCTCGATTTCTGACCTCGCTTATAATCCGCCTTTTTCTCCGGGTTCCCCGTGCCAGCTCCCGTGCTCCCCGATCTGCGCTCGCAGCTTTCCGCGCTGGTCGAGCAAGCTGTTCGAAACGTCGCGTCTGCCGCGCCGGCGCCGGCTATCGTGCTGGAGAGGCCCAAGCAGGCCGAGCATGGCGATTACGCGTGCAACGTCGCGCTGCAGCTCGCGAAGGCGCTGAAGCGTGCACCGCGCGAGATCGCGGCGCAGCTGGTGGCCGCGCTGCCGGCCTCGCCCCACCTCGAAAAGGCCGAGGTGGCGGGGGCGGGGTTCATCAACTTCTTCCTGAAGCGCTCGTTCAAGCAGCAGGTCGTCAATCGCATCCTGGAGGTCGGCAGCGGCTACGGAACGGGGATGCGCGGCCAGCGCAAGAAAGTCCAGGTCGAATTCGTGTCGGCCAATCCCACCGGCCCGCTCCACGTCGGCCACGGGCGCGGCGCCGCTTATGGCGCGAGCCTCGCCAACGTGCTCGCGGCCTCCGGCTTCGACGTGGCCCGCGAGTTCTACGTCAACGATTCCGGACGGCAGATGGATATCCTGGCGCTGTCGACGTGGCTGCGCTATCTCGAGCTCCATGACGAAGCGGTGCCTTTTCCGTCCAATGGCTATCAGGGAGGGTATGTGCGTTCCATGGCGGCCGCGATCCGCGCCGAGCACGGCGCGCGGTTCCGCCACGGCGCCGGGGTGTTCACGCCGGCGCTCGCCGAGCCCGACGAGGAGCACCGCCTTGACGCCATGATCGAGATCGCCAAGCGCACGCTTGGCCGTGGCTACGACACCATTCATCGCTTCGCGCTGGAGGTGCAGCTCGCGGATTGCCGCAGCGACCTTGCCGAATTCGGCGTCACGTTCGACGCGTGGTTCTCCGAGCGCTCGCTCTACGAGACCGGCCGGGTCGAGCGCGCGTTGATACGGCTCGAGGAGCGCGGCCACGTCTACGAGCAGGACGGCGCAAAGTGGTTCCGCTCGAGCAGCTACGGCGACGAGAAGGACCGCGTGGTGCGGCGCGAGAACGGTCAATACACCTACTTCGCCTCGGACATCGCCTACCATCTCGACAAATTCGAGCGCGGATACGACATCGCCATCGACGTCTGGGGCGCGGACCATCACGGCTATGTGGCGCGCGTGAAGGGCGCCCTCGCGGCCCTCGGACTCGATCCACAGCGGCTCACCATCGCGCTCGTGCAGTTCGCCGTGCTCTACCGCGGCGGGGAGCGGGTTTCCATGTCGACACGCGCAGGGGAGTTCATCACGCTGCGCGAGCTGCGCAACGAGGTCGGCAATGACGCGGCGCGCTTCTTCTACGTGCTGCGCAAGTCCGATCAGCACCTCGATTTCGACCTCGATCTCGCCAAGTCGCAGAGCACCGACAACCCGGTCTACTACGTCCAGTACGCTCACGCCCGGGTGTGCAGTGTGCTCGAGCAGTGGGGGGGTGATGCCTCCGAACTCGCCGGTGCCGATGTGACCGCGCTCGTCTCCGAGCACGAGACCGTGTTGCTGGCGCGTCTGCTGGAATATCCCGACGCGGTGGAGAACGCGGCGCGCGATTTTGCGCCACACCTCGTTGCGTTCTACCTGCGCGAGCTCGCCGCAGGGTTTCACAGTTATTACAACGCGACGCGCCTGCTGGTGGAGGAAGAGCGCGTCAAGCGGGCGCGGCTCGCGCTGGCCGGCGCGGTGCGGCAGGTGCTGCGCAACGGGCTCGGACTGCTGGGTGTATCAGCTCCCGATAGAATGTAAGATATCCGGATGTCGAAGGACTACAAGCGTCCCGAGCCCGCCGAGCGCGGCGGCGGCAGCCAGCTCCTCATGGGGATCCTGATCGGGCTCGTGCTGGGCCTCGGCATCGCGCTCGGGGTCGCGTGGTACATCAACAAGATGCCAAACCCGTTCGTCACCCGTACGCCGCCCGCCAAGCTCGAGCCCGTGAAGCCCGTGCCGCGGCCATCGGCAAAGGCGGAGGACAAGTCGGCCCGTGCGCCCGACGCGAAACCGCGTTTCGATTTCTACAAGATCCTGCCGGGCACGGAGGAAACGGTCACGGATCAGCAGGCGAGAAGCGCGAAGAAGCCGTCAACGACCGCCGCCAGTGAAACGTTTTTCCTTCAGGCCGGCGCATTCCAGAATGCGCGGGACGCCGACAGCCTCAAGGGGCGGCTTGCGCTGCTCGGCATCGAGGCCCGGATCCAGACCGCGACCCTGCCGGACAAGGGCGTGTGGCACCGGGTGCGCGTGGGGCCGTATACCAGCGTCGAGGAACTCGGCCGCACGCGCGACGCTCTGAAACAGAACGGCGTCGAAACCACCCTCATCAGGGTGCGAGAATAGCGCGCTGAGGGTCACCTCTCACGGAGAGCGAATGAGGCGAGTCACACCGTATCGGCTGCTGTCGACCTGGATTATCGCGCTTACCCTGAGCGGCGGCGCCGCGGCGCAGCTCACGCCGGGCAAGGACTATCAGCTGATCAACCCGGCCCAGCCCACCGCGAGCGGCGCCAAGGTCGAGGTCATCGAGTTCTTCTATTACGGCTGTCCGGGCTGCAACAGCCTGCAGTCCCCCCTCGGTGCCTGGCTCAAGAAAAAGCCCGCGGACGTCGAGTTCCGGCGCGCGCCGGTGGTGTTCCAGGATGGATGGCTGCCGCTCACCACCGCGTATTACGCGTTCGATGCGATGGGACTGGTGGACAAGCTCCATCATGAGGTCTTCCGCGCGATCCATGAGCGCCGCACGCTCGAGATCAAGGGTCTGCTGCGCGACCAGAAGCCGCTTTTCGACTGGGTCGAGAAGCAGGGGGTGGACCGCAAGAAGTTCGTCGACGTCTACAACTCCTTCGGCGTGCGCAGCCGGACCAACCGGTCGATCGAGCTGCCGGGGCATTACCACGTCACCTCCACCCCGTCGCTGGTAGTGGACGGCCGGTACCTCACGACGCCGGCCATGGTCGGCAGCTACGATGGGTTCTTCCGGGTGCTCGACCAGGTGATCGCCATGGCGCGCAAGGAGCGCGCCGCAAAGAAGTAACCGGCGGCCATGCGCGCTGCGCTCGCGCTGCTCGCTCTCGCTTGGGCGGCGGCCATATCGCACGCCCAGGACATCCGGGCCCGCCAGAACATCGAATACCGGCTGATCGCGCCGCAGGCGGTCGCGACCGGCAGCCGAATCGAGGTCATCGATTTCTTCTGGTACGGCTGCCCGTATTGCAACGAGCTGCAACCGGCGCTGGAAGGCTGGATCCGGCACAAGCCCGCCGATGTGGCGCTGCGCCGTATCCCGGCGATCCTCAGGAGCTCATGGGCACCGCACGCGCGGCTCTACTATGCGCTCGAGCAGCTGAACGAGGTCGAGCGGCTGCACCAGAAAGTCTACTTCAGCTACCACGTCGAGCGGTTGCACCTGAGCAAGCCTGAGGTGACGGTCGAGTGGGCTGCAAAGAACGGCATCGACCGCCAGCGCTGGCTCGACGCCTACAGCTCCCCCGAAGTCACCGCGAAGGTCGAGCGCGCCCGCGAACTCTCGCAGGCCTACACCGTCGAGGTCACGCCGACGCTGGTGGTGGATGGGCGCTACCTCACATCGGGTAAACATGTGCCGGCCGCCGACGTCCGCGACATGATTCTGATTCTCGATGACGTGATCCGCCTCGCGCGCGAGCAGCGCAGCCGCCGCTGATGCGGCCGGCACCGTCACTCGACCGTCACACTCTTCGCAAGATTCCGGGGCTTGTCCACATCCGTGCCGCGCAGCACGGCGACGTGGTAGGCGAGGAGCTGCAGCGGGATGACGTGAAGTATCGGGGACAGCGGCCCGGCATGGTCCATGAGCTGGATGACATGGACGCCCGCGCTTTCGGCGACGCGCGCGTCGGCATCGGCGAACACGTAGAGCTCACCGCCGCGGGCGCGCACTTCCTGCATGTTCGACTTCAGCTTCTCGATCAACTGGTCGTTGGGCGCCACCGTCACCACCGGCATGCCGGCGTCCACCAGCGCGAGCGGCCCGTGCTTCAGCTCCCCGGCGGCATAGGCTTCGGCGTGAATATAGGAAATCTCCTTGAGCTTCAGCGCGCCTTCCATCGCGATCGGAAAGTGCGCGCCGCGGCCGAGGAAGAGGGCATGCTGCTTGGCCTGGAAGCGGCCCGCCCAGTCGCGAACCTGCGGCTCCACCGCAAGTACCTTCTCCATCGCCCGCGGCAGGTGACGCAGCTGCGCAATCAAATCCCGCTCGCGATCGGGAGCCAGCCGGCGTCCGCGCTTCGAAAGCACCAGCGTCAGGACGAACAGCGCGGCGAGCTGCGTCGTGAACGCCTTGGTGGAGGCCACTCCGATCTCCGGCCCGGCGCGCGTGAGAAAGCGCAGGCGCGAGGACCGCATCAGGGATGATTCGGGGGAATTGCACACCGTCAGCGTGTCGGTGAGGCCGTGCGCCTGGGCGTGCTTCAGCGCCGCGATCGTGTCCGCCGTCTCTCCCGACTGGGAGATCGTCACGACCAGCGTGCCCGGCTGCATCACCGGATCACGGTAGCGGAACTCACTCGCGATCTCGACCGCCGCGGGCACGCCGGCGATCGCCTCGAGCCAGTAGCGCGCCACCAGCCCGGCATGGTAGCTCGTGCCGCAGGCGAGCAGCAGCACCTGGCGCGTGCGGGCGAGGACGGCCTCCGCCTCCGCGCCGAAGAGGTTCGGCTGCAGCGATTGCGCGTTCGCGACCATCTCGAGCGTGTTCGCGACCGCACCGGGCTGCTCGAAGATCTCCTTCTGCATGTAGTGCGCATACCGGCCCAAGTCGACCGCGTCGGCGGCGAGCTCGCTGCGCGTCGTCGGGCGCTCGACGGGACGGCCGCCGCCGTCGCGTATGCGGATGCCCTCGGGCCGCACTTCGACCACGTCGCCTTCCTCGAGGTAGATTACGTCACGCGTCCGCGCCAGCAGCGCCACCGCGTCGGAGGCGAGGAAGTTCTCGCCCTGGCCGAGCCCGACGAGCAGGGGCGAGCCCTTGCGCGCGCCGACGACGATGGACGGCTCCCGGCTCGAGACGAAGCCGACGGCGTACGCGCCCTCCCATTCGCGGCTCGCGGCCTGGACCGCGTCGAACAGCGGCATGCCGCCTGCGACCAGGGAGTGCACGTGGTGCACCATCACTTCCGTGTCGGTTTCGGAGCTGAACGCGTAGCCGAGCGCCTTCATCCGCGCGCGGATCGGTTCGTGGTTCTCGACGATGCCGTTGTGGACGATGGCGATCTCGACCCCGCCGCGCGCGGAGAAATGCGGGTGCGCGTTGGCCTCGGTCGGCGCGCCGTGCGTCGCCCACCGCGTGTGCGAGAGTCCCGTGCTCGCCTTGATGGCCTGCTCGCGGGCAAGCTCGTCAAGCCGGGCGACCCGCCCGGTCGAGCGCAGCCGCTCGAGATGTCCGTCCCGGACGTAGGCAACACCAGCGGAGTCGTAGCCGCGATACTCGAGTCGACGGATGCCTTCGATGAGAAGGTCCACGACGTTGCGCGTGGAGGCCGCGCCGACGATGCCGCACATTTCAGTTCGGTGACGGGTGATTACTCATCACCCTTTACCGCCTTTTTGGGCCGCTTCCAGCCGGGAATCGTAACCTGCTTGGCCCGTGCGAGGGTGAGCTCGCCCGGCGGCGCTTCCTTGGTGATGGTGCTCCCCGCGCCAATGGTTGCGCCGCGGCGCACGACCACCGGAGCCACCAGCATGGTGTCGGACCCGATGAAAACATCGTCCTCGATCACGGTGCGGTGCTTGGCGCCGCCGTCGTAGTTGCAGGTGATGGTGCCGGCGCCGACGTTGACGTCGCGACCGACGCTCGTGTCGCCCAGGTAGGTGAGATGGTTCGCCTTGGAGCCGGCGCCGATCTCGGACGCTTTCACCTCGACGAAGTTGCCGATGTGCACATCCTCCGCCAGCCGCGTTCCGGGGCGGAAGCGTGCGTACGGTCCGACGCGGCAGTGCGCGCCGATCATCGCCCCGTCCACGGAGCAGAACGGCTCGATGCGCGTATCCGGCCCGACCGAGGTGTCCTTCAGCACGCAATTCGCCCCGATCTCCACGCGGTCCGCAAGCCGCACCTCGCCCTCGAACACGCAGTTGACGTCGATGCGCACGTCGGCCCCGCAAACCAGGCTGCCGCGCACGTCGATGCGCGCCGGATCGGTGATCGTGACCCCCGCGTCCATCAGCTTTTCCGCCTGCTGCCGCTGATAGATGCGCTCGAGCTCCGCGAGCTGTTGCTTGCTGTTGACGCCGAGTATCTCCCACGCGGCGCGCGCCTTGACGGTCGCTACCGCCACCCGGTCCGCGAGCGCGAGCGGCACGACGTCAGTCAGGTAGTACTCGCGCTGGGCGTTGCGGTCGGTGAGCCGCGACAACCAGCCCGGCAGCCGCGCGGCGGGCAGCGCCATGATTCCGGTATTGATCTCGCGGATGCCGCGCTCGGCCGCGCTGGCGTCTTTTTCCTCGACGATGGACACGACCGAGCCGCGGCGATTGCGGACGATGCGGCCGTAGCCGGACGGGTCATCGAGCTCGGCCGTCAGCAGGGTGAGCCGGTCCCCGCCTCCCGCGATCATCGCGGCAAGCGTTTCCTCACCGACCAGCGGCACGTCTCCATAGAGGACCAGCGTCAGTCCCGTCGCCGCGAGGTGCGGCAGCGCCTGCGCGAGAGCGTGCCCTGTGCCGAGCTGGGGCTGCTGCTTGACGAACGTGAGGCCGTCCGCGCGCAGCGCCTGCGGCAGCTGCTCACCGCCGTGGCCATACACCACGCAGATGCGCGCGGGCTTGAGCGTGCGCGCGGTGGCGACCACGTGCTCGATCAGCGGTTTTCCGCCGAGCGGCTGCAGCACCTTGGGCAGCTGCGAGCGCATGCGCTTGCCCTGGCCGGCGGCAAGAATGACGACATTGAGCCCGGAAGGCATTGGGAAATTATCGCACAAACATCAACTTACACGCTGTGCCAGATAGCACGCGACAGCTTCACGCTCGCCCGGATCGAGCTGCAGCCCGGCCTTGGTGCGGCGCCAGAGCACGTCGTCCGCGCTTGCCGCCCATTCATACTCGATCAGGTAGTCGATCTCGCGCGCGCACAGGTTCGCGCCGAAATCCCGTCCAAGGTCCGCAGCCGTGCCGGCATCCCCGAGGACGTCATACGCCAGCGCGCCATGGCGCCGCGCGAGCACCTGTACCAGCGTCCGCGGCAGGCTTGGATAACGCTCTTCGAGCCGCTGCGCGAAGCGCACGCGGTCTCCGCGCGGGATCGTGGCGCCGGGCAGGGGCGCCTCCGCGCTCCAGGCAGGCGCCATCTCGGGAAACCACGGGGCGAGTCTTTCTATTGCGTGCTCGGCGAGCCGGCGATACGTGGTGATCTTGCCGCCGAACACGGACAGCACCGGTGCGGAGGCCTGATCGCTATCGAGCCGCAGCACGTAGTCGCGTGTGACCGCCGAAACGTTCGACGAGCCGTCATCGTAGAGCGGCCGCACGCCGGCGTAGTGCCACAGGACCTCCTCCGGCCTGACCGCCCGGAAAAGATAGCGGCTCGCGGCGCGGCACAGATACTCGATTTCCACCGCGCTCGCCTGGGGCCGCGAGGGATCGCCGTCGTACGGAACGTCGGTCGTGCCGACCAGGGTATAGCGGTCCTCGTACGGAATCATGAACACTACGCGCCGATCGTCGTTCTGCAGGATGAACGCGTGGTCGCCTTCGTAGAGCCGGGGCACCACGATATGGCTGCCCTTCACCAGGCGGACGTTGTCGCGCGAAGGCTGGTGCAGCCGCTCGTTGAGCACCGTTTTCACCCACGGGCCCGCCGCATTGACGATCGCCCGCGCCGCCACATCCTGCGGGGCGTTCCGGCCCTGCAGCCGAGCGCGCCAGAAGCCGCCTTCGCGCTTCGCCGCGACGCATTCCGTGCGCGTGAGTATCGTTGCCCCGCGGGCCCTGGCGTCTCGCGCGTTTGCCACCACCAGCCGGGCGTCGTCCACGCAGCAGTCGGAATAGACGAAGCCGTGGCGGTAGTCCGGCTTGAGACCGGCGGAGTAGGGCGGGCGGTCGAGCCGCACCGCATGCGAGCCCGGCAGCCGGGTCCTGTGTCCCAGGTGGTCGTAGAGGAAGAGACCGGTCCGGATCACCCATCGCGGCCGCAGCTGCGGTACATGCGGCATGACGAAGCGCACCGGGCGCACGAGATGCGCCGCGATCCTGAGCAGCACCTCGCGCTCGGCGAGCGATTCCGCGACCAGCCGGAATTCGAACTGCTCCAGATAGCGTAGCCCCCCGTGGATGAGCTTGCTGCTGGCAGAGCTGGTATGCGCGCCGAGGTCATCCTTCTCCACGAGCAGGACGGAGAGGCCCCGCCCGGCGGCGTCGCGCGCGATGCCGGCGCCGTTGATGCCGCCGCCTATGACTAGGAGGTCTATCTGATCAGGAATGGCAGTCGGCACCAAAGAAAGGGATGGTTCTTTGCACGCTATATTCTGCCCTTCCGCGAGTTGAACGGCGCGTGTGTCCGATCGAACTCGCGGAGATAAACCGGCGCCGTCAGGCGTCCGGGGTTATCAGCGTTTCTGCCGCAGCTTCCGGATTGCCGCGAGCTGGGCAGCGAGCGTCGCCACCTCCGCTTCGACCGCTGCGATCTCCTGCTTGTCGCGCGCGCTGCGCCGCGCCTCCTCGGCCTTCTTCAGCGCCTCGTTCGCCTTGGCTTCGTCGAGATCGTGGCCGCGGATCGCGGTGTCGGCGAGGACGGTAATCACCTTCGGCTGCACTTCCAGTATTCCCCCCGCCACGAAGATCAGCTCCTCGGCGCCGCCGCCCGCCGGCTGGATGCGCACGGTTCCCGGCTTGATGCGCGTGATGAGGGGGGTATGGCGCGGGTAGATGCCGAGCTCTCCCGCCTCCCCGGGCAGCACCACGAACTCCGCCTCGCCCGAGTAGATGCTCTCCTCGGCGCTGACGACGTCGATGTGGATAGTATTAGCCATTACTGGAGCGACTTCGCCTTCTCGAACGCTTCCTCGATCGCCCCGACCATGTAGAAGGCCTGCTCGGGCAATTGATCGCACTCGCCGTTCACGATCATCTTGAAGCCGCGGATGGTCTCCTTGAGCGGCACGTACTTGCCCGGCGTGCCGGTAAAGTTCTGCGCCACCGTGAAGGGCTGCGAGAGGAAGCGCTGGATCTTGCGCGCCCGCGCGACTGCAAGCTTGTCCTCCGGCGAGAGCTCGTCCATGCCGAGGATCGCGATGATGTCGCGCAATTCCTTGTAGCGCTGCAGCGTCGCCTGCACGGCGCGCGTGGTGTTGTAATGCTCCTCGCCGATCGTGTTGGGGTCCACCTGGCGCGAGGTCGAGTCGAGCGGATCGACAGCGGGGTAGATGCCGAGGGATGCGATGTCCCGCGAGAGCACCACGGTGGCGTCGAGGTGGCCGAACGTGGTCGCCGGGCTCGGGTCCGTCAGGTCGTCGGCCGGCACGTAGATCGCCTGCACCGAGGTGATCGAGCCGGTCTTAGTCGAGGTGATGCGCTCCTGGAGCCGGCCCATCTCCTCGGCAAGCGTCGGCTGGTAGCCCACCGCCGAGGGCATCCGGCCGAGCAGCGCGGAGACCTCCACCCCGGCCAGAGTGAAGCGGTAGATGTTGTCCACGAAAAACAGCACGTCGCGCCCCTCGTCGCGGAAGTATTCGGCCATGGTTAGGCCGGTGAGGCCCACCCGCAGGCGGTTGCCCGGCGGCTCGTTCATCTGGCCGAATACCATCGCCACCTTGGATTCGGAAAGGTTGCCGAGCTTGATGACCTCCGCTGCCGCCATCTCGTGGTAGAAGTCGTTGCCTTCGCGCGTGCGCTCGCCCACGCCGGCGAACACCGAGAGGCCGGAATGCTGCGTCGCAATGTTGTTGATGAGCTCGAGCATGTTCACGGTCTTGCCGACGCCGGCGCCGCCGAAGAGACCGATCTTGCCGCCCTTCGCGAACGGGCAGATGAGATCGATCACCTTGATGCCGGTCTCGAGCAGCTCCACGGAGGGCGAGAGCTCGTCGAACTTGGGCGCCGCCCGGTGGATCGAGCGCCGCTCGTCGCTCTGGATCGGGCCGGCTTCGTCGATCGGGCGCCCGAGCACGTCCATGATGCGCCCGAGCGTGCCCTTGCCGACCGGCACCGAGATCGGCGCGCCGGTCGACTTGACCTTCATGCCGCGGCGCAGACCGTCGGAGGAGCCCAGCGCGATGCAGCGCACCACCCCGTCGCCGAGCTGCTGCTCGACTTCGAAGGTCAGGCCTTTCTCGACCAGCTCCCCCGCCGCGCTGTCCTCGAGGATGAGGGCGTCGTAGATACCTGGCATGGTCTCGCGCGAAAACTCGATGTCGGTGACCGCGCCGATGCATTGAACGATGGTGCCTTGTGCCTGAGCCATAGGGTGTCCGGGTTATACGGCGGCCGCGCCGCCGACGATTTCTGAAAGTTCCTTGGTGATGCCCGCCTGGCGATTCTTGTTGTAGACGAGCGTCAGCTCGTCGATCAGGGTCGCGGCGTTGTCGGAGGCCGCCTTCATCGCCACCATGCGCGCCGACTGCTCGGAGGCCATGTTCTCCGATACCGCCTGGAAGATCAGCGCTTCGATGTAGCGCGTCATGACCTGGTCGAGAACCGCGCGCGCCTCCGGCTCGTAGAGGTAGTCCCAGACCGTCTCGGGAGCCCCCAGGCGCTCGCCGGTCAGGGGCAGCAGCTGCTCGATCACCGGCTCCTGCTTCATGGTGTTGA
>DASWIC010000295.1:0-5491 GCA_036397875.1 Burkholderiales bacterium | reverse complement strand
ATGCGGTTCTTGAGAATTTCGATCGAGCCGCCGGCGATCATCCAGCCGCGGCATTTGCGCCAGCACCACTCGACCAGCGTGTCCTCGGTATAGCCCATGCCGCCCATGATCTGCATCGCCTCGTCGCAGCACTCGAAGCCTGCCTGGTTGCAGTAGGCCTTGGCGATCGCGGTCTCCTCCGCCGAAGGCAGCCCCCGGTCCGCGTTCACGGCGGCGCGATAGAGCAGGAGCTCCCCGGCGTCGAGCTTCACCTTCATGTCGGCGAACTTCCACTGGATGCCCTGGAACTCGGCGAGGAGCCGCCCGAATTGCTTGCGCTGGCGCGCCCACTGGCGCGCCTGCTCGTAGCAGTAGCGCCCGAGCGCGAGCGAGCGCGCGGTGTTGCCGATGCGCTCGACGTTGAAGCCGGCGATCTGCTTCCTGAAGCCGCCCTCCTTGAGGAGCACGTTCTCGGGCCCGACGTAGACGTTGTCGAGATAGGTCTGGACCCATTCGTCGCCGTTCACGAACCGCGACGGCGCGCCCTGCCGGAATCCGGGCGCAGCGCGCGGAATCAGCACCGAGCCGATGCCGTCCACGCCCGGCCCGAAGCGCACGTAGGTCAGCATGACTTCGGCGTAGGCGGCGTGCGTCTGGAACACCTTGATGCCGTTCACCCGGTAGCCGCTGCCGTCGGGGGTGGCGGTCGTCCTGAGATCGGTCACCGCGGAACCGGCTTCGGGCTCGGTCATGCCGACGCAGATCACCGACTCCCCACGCAGGATCTTGCGCAGGTAGCGTTCCTTCTGGTCGCGGGTGCCGTACTCCGCAAGCACGCGCACCGGCCCGAAATTGCCCGCCTGCACCACGTCGGCGCTCTTCGGGCAGGCCTGCGCCACCGCCTCGATGGCGAGGACCGCGTCCATCAGGGTGCCGCCCTGTCCGCCGTCCTCCTCCGTCATCGTGATGCCCATCAGCCCCTGCCCGGCCAGCAGGCGCGAGACGTCCCAGGGATGCGCGGGGTCGTGCGCGCGGGCGAGCGCGCCCGCGCGCAGGTGCTTCTCGGCGAAGCCGCGCACGGAATCGCGGAACGCCACCTGCTCGGGGGTGAGCTCGAAGTTCATCGGTAAATTGAATCGAAGTCTAAGGTCTAAAGTTTAAGGTCTAAGGTTGCCAGCCGGTGAACCCACCGGCCCCCCCGACATTAGACTCTAGACCTTAAACCTTAGACTTTAAACCCGGAGTAGCGGACGGAGCGTCCGCATGTTGGCGCGCCGGTCCAGCGTCCACGCGGCATCGCACATGCTGCGCGCGCGGGTCTTGCCCAGTACGGGCGCCATCAGGTGATAGGCCTTCTCGTCCACCTCCGCCCGCGTCATGGGATTCTGCGCGGTGCCGCGCACCGCGCGGGTGTGGTGCCGCAATTCACGGCCGTCCTTCAGCTTCAGCTCGACGATGCCCTGGCGCGAGGGCAGCGCGCGCGTCAGCGCCTCGTCGCCGACCAATTCGATGCGGCCTCTCAAGGCGAGCAGCTTCGGGTCCTTCATGCGTTTCTCGTCGTGCGCGGACGCGAAGGTGACGATGCCGTCCGCCAGCATCACGGCGCACATGTGCTGCATGCAGATGTCGGGCATGGTCCGGTTGTCGGTGGTGTTGGCGCCCTGCTGCGACACGCGCACGGTGAGCTTCTCGACGTCGCCGGCGCGGATCCCGTGCGCGCGGATGAGATCGAGCAGGGAGTCGAGCGGCGCCTGGATGGGGGACCCCACCGACCAGCGCTTGATGTTGGTGTTCAGGATCTCATAGGTGGAGCCGAGCCCCTGCACCAGGCGCTGCGGCTCGGGCGCCTTGCCGATGCGCCGCGACTCGTCGTAGGCCACGAAGAAATTGCGCTCGCCGGAAAACACGTCGTCCACGCCGGTGAATCCCGCCGCCACCATGGTCGCGGCGACCACGCCGTTGCGCGCCGGCATGCCGCCGAAATCGAAGGCCTTCTCGATGTGCTCCTCGTCGCGCATCCAGCACGAGATGCCGGAGCACTGCTGCGCGGCGTAGGAGAGCAGCCAGCGCGCCTGGTCGGCGTCAAGGCCCGCGAGCGCGCCGGCGGCGGCCGCGGCACCGAAGCTCGGACCGAAGCTGTGGCTGGAGTGCCCGGCGTCCCGGAAGTCGTAGTCGTGCAGCGCCAGGTTGAGCCGGGTGCCAACGTCGTAGCCCAGCGCCACCGCGCGCAGAAACGCCGTGCCGTTGCGGTTCTCGCGCTCGGCCAGCGCGAGCGCCGCGGGCACGATGGCGCAGCCGGGATGGCAGAGGGAGGGCGCGTGGGAGTCGTCGGTCTCGTCGGCATGGCCCAGCATGCCGTTGGCGAGCGCCGCGTGCTGGGCGCTCGTGACTGCGCGCGCGCCGACCACGCACGCCTCCTTCACGCCGCCCAGGGATTTCGCGTAGGCGATCGCCTTTTTCCCGGGCAGCAGCCGCGAGCCGGAAACCATCGCCGCGACCGTGTCGAGCACGTGGTGCTTCGTCTTCTCGAGCACGTCCTGCGGCAGCGGCCGCTTCAGCGCGCCGGCGATGTACGCCGACAGTTTCTTGATCAGGGGCGACGCCTTGGCATCGCTGGCGGAAGCTGTCTTCATCATCGATCTCCGATCCTGAATGATCCGGCCGGCTGGCGGGAGTACTGCCGAGGGCGCCGCACCCGCGGCGCTTCGCCCGGGGCGGCTGCGACGCAAAAAATCTTAGCAGCGGCGCGCCATCCGCTCAACCCGGGCCATGCAGGTGCGATAAAATGTGGGCTCCAAAAAAAGCCGGGGCACCCGCCGTGAAGAAGAATCTGGTCGGCATCGTCATGGGCAGCAGCAGCGACTGGGAGGTCATGCAGCACGCCGCGCGCAGCCTCGCCGACTTCGGAATCGCGCACGAGGCACGCGCGCTCTCCGCGCACCGCTCACCCGATGCCCTGATCGAGTGGGTCGAGGGCCTGGTGAAGCAGGGCGCGAAATGCTTCATCGCCGGGGCGGGCGGCGCCGCCCACCTCGCCGGCGTCGTCGCGGCCAAGACAACGTTGCCGGTCCTTGCCGTTCCGATCCCCTCCAAGCACCTTCAGGGGCTGGATTCGCTGTTGTCCATGGTGCAGATGCCGAAGGGAATCCCGGTCGCGACCTTTGCCATCGGGGACGCCGGCGCCGCCAACGCCGGGCTCTTCGCGGTTGCGATGCTCGCGCTCGAGGACGCGGCGCTGGCGAAAAAGCTCTCGGCGTTCCGGCAGAAACAGGCGGATGCCGTTCTTGCGGCGAAGCTCCCCGACCTCAAGTAATGACCCCCAACCACTCCACCCTCTTTGAGTCGAGCATCAAGAGCCTGAAATTCCTGCACCGCGGCAAGGTCCGCGACCTCTATGCGGCGGGCGCCGAGCGGCTGCTCGTGATCCAGACCGACCGGCTGTCGGCGTTCGACGTGATCATGCCCGACCCGATCCCGGAGAAGGGGCGCGTGCTGACCGAGATGTCGTTTTTCTGGTTCCGCAAGCTCGGGCATGTCATCGCGAACCACCTGACCAACGTCGCGCCCGAATCGGTCGTGGCGCCGGATGAGCGTTGGCAGGTGGCGGGGCGCGCGATGGTGGTGCGCAAACTGGACCCGCTCAAGATCGAGGCGGTGGTGCGCGGCTACCTCATCGGCTCGGGATGGAAGGATTACCAGAAGAGCGGAATGATCTGCGGGATCAAGCTGCCCGCGGGCCTCAAGGAAGCGCAGCAGCTGCCGGAGGCGATCTTCACCCCCGCCACCAAGGCGCCGGCGGGGCAGCATGACGAGAACATCTCCTTTGCGGAGGCGGAGAAAATCGTCGGCGCCGGCCTCGCCGAAAAGGTGCGCGCGGTGTCGATACGGCTCTACAGCGAGGCCGCCGCGTACGCGAAGACGAGGGGCATCATCATCGCCGACACCAAGTTCGAGTTCGGGACTGACGAGACGGGCGGGCTCGTCCTCATCGATGAGATCCTCACGCCCGATTCCTCCCGGTTCTGGCCGGCGGCCGAGTACCGCACCGGCATGAGCCCGCCGTCCTTCGACAAGCAGATCGTGCGCGACTGGCTCGAGACCCAGCCCTGGAACAAGCAGGCGCCCGCGCCGAAGCTGCCGCCCGACGTATTGAAGAAGACCTCGGAGAAGTACCAGGAAGTGCTGCGCCTGCTGGCGTCCTGATCTTCAGGAAAAGGAGTTCGCATGGCAGAAGTTCGAGGCTACACGGTGCACGCCCGCTCCACCGACACGTTCGGGCGGGTCCTTTGCAATACCCGTAATCATCATTTCATCGTAGACGGCCCGGTACAAAACGGCTGTCCGGGCGAGGCGCTGACGCCGGCGGAGCTCTTTCTCGCGGGCATCGCCGCCTGCGGGGTCGAGCTGGTGCAGGTGATCGGCCGGGAGCAGCAGCTTGCGCCGCGGATCCGCGTCGAGATCGAAGGCGCGATCGATCGCGCCAACCCCGTGCGCAAGGATCTGACGGTCTTCAACACCATTCGCCTGCGTTTCGACCTGAAGGGCGTGACGCGCGCGCAGGGCAACGACCTGATCGAGCGCTTCAAGGGCCGCTGACCGCTCTACGGCAGCGTCGCGGTCGCGACGCCGGATGTGACGGTCGAAGTGCGCACCGAAGCGTGATGGGCGCAGGAGGTTTCCCATGATCATCGGCATGCTGATATTTCCCGACCTGACGCAACTCGATTTCGCCGGTCCGCATGAGGTTCTGACGCGCCTGCCGCATAGCGAAGTGAAGGTAATCGCCAAGTCGCTGCAGCCGGTCAAGGCCCAAAGCGGGATCAGGATCATCCCGGACACCACGATCGCAGCCGCCCCGCAGGTCGACCTCGTGTTCGTGCCGGGCGGTCCCGGTATTGGCGCGCAGATGGAGGACGCGGAAACGCTCGAATTCCTGCGGCGCCAGGCACAGCGGGCGAAGTATGTAACGTCGGTCTGCACCGGAGCTCTGGTGCTGGGGGCGGCAGGGCTGCTCAAGGGCTATCGCGCCACCACGCACTGGGCTTCGCTCGATCTGCTGCCGATCTTCGGCGCCACCCCGGTAGCGGACCGGGTGGTCATCGACCGCAACCGCATTACCGGCGGCGGCGTCACCGCCGGCATCGATTTCGGCCTTACCGTCGCCAGCGAAGCATTCGGCGTCAGGGTCGCGAAATCGATCCAGCTCGGGCTCGAGTACCACCCCGCGCCCCCGTTCAATTCAGGGCATCCAACGACCGCCGACGCCGACATCGTCGAGGAAGAGCGCCGCAAGCGCGCGCCGCAGCACGCCGCCCGACTCGAGCAGGCACGCCGCGCCGCGCGGCTCTACTGCGGCGCCTGAGTCTGTGGTCGGCGACAGTGAGCTTGAACAGGCCGTAGCCATTCTCCGTGCGGGGGGGCTGGTCGCCTTTCCCACCGAGACCGTGTATGGCCTCGGCGCGGACGCCTCCAATGCGGCGGCGGTCCGGAAAATCTTCGAGGTCAAGGGGCG
>DASWIC010000294.1:0-23738 GCA_036397875.1 Burkholderiales bacterium | reverse complement strand
CTGAGCTTCACCAAGGCGGCGGAGCAGCTGTTCATGACGCAGCCCGCGGTTACGTTCCAGGTGAAGCAGCTCGAGGAGCAATTCAGCGCGCGCCTCTTCGAGCGCAGCCACGGCAAGATCGCGCTCACGCCGGCGGGGCGGCTGGTGATGGACTACGCCGAGCGCATCCTCGCGCTGTCCGAGGAAATGGAGACGCGGGTCGGCGAGCTGACCGGCACGATGAGCGGGCCGCTGCTGCTGGGGGCGAGCACGACCATCGCCGAGTTCTTCCTGCCCCGCATTCTGGGCGAGTTCAAGGGGGAGCATCCCCAGGTGCACGCGCACCTGACGGTCGGCAACTCCGAGACGATCGAGAACCGCGTCGCCGATCATGCGCTCGACCTCGGCCTGATCGAGTCGCCGTCCCACCTCCCGGGCGTCAGCACCGACATATGCTGCGAGGACGAGCTGGTACTGATCTGCGCGCCCGCCCACAGGTTTGCGAAGGTCACGAGCGTGAAGCCGGATCAGCTCGCGGGCGAGCCGTTCGTGAGCCGGGAGCTCGGCTCGGGCACCCGCGAGTTCACCGACCACTACCTGCGGCGCTGCGGTGTCGCGCCCGAGGATCTCAACATCGTGATGGAGCTTGGCAGCCCCGAGTCCATCAAGGGCGTGGTCGAGACCGGCCTCGGCGTCTCTATCATATCGCGCGCGCGCGTGATGAAGGAGCGCAAGCTGGGGATGCTGGTCGCCGTGCCGCTCGAGCCGAGGCTGATCCGCACATTCTCATTCGTGCACCCGAAGGAGAAGTTCCGCTCCAAGCTGCTCACGACGTTCGTCGGGTTTGCCACCACCCGGATGAAGCAGCTGGCCAACGGCGGGTGATCCCAAAGGCAGAAGTCAGAAGGCAGAGGGCGGAGGGCGGAGGGCGAGAGACGAAGGAATGAAGAAGGGAGACGAACAACTCCTGGATCTATTCGAGCGGCTTGCGCCGGAGCAGCAGGACCGCCTGATCGCGTTTGCCGAATTTCTTGCCGACGATTTCGGGGAGGAGTCCGGCACCGCGGGCGCACCGGTCGTCATTCCGCGACCGGACGGAGAGACCGTTACGATGGCGATCCGGCGTCTGGTGCGGTCCTATCCCATGCTCGATCGCAGGCGGCTTATGGTGGAAGCCTCACAGTTCCTGGCCCAGCACGCTCTTGCGGGCCTCCCCGCTATCGAGTCAATCGACGAGCTCGAGGCCGTTTTCGCTCGACACCATCGAAAAATGAGAGGTGACGAGTAAGGGTGACGATTAAGGGTGACGATTGAGGGTGGTACGACACAAAGCAGCTTTCCTGTCACCTGTATCTCGTCACCCGTATCTCGTCACCCATATCTCGTCACTGTTCAAGATGTCCCGCCCACTGTTCGCCACCATCGATACTGCGGCGCTGAAACACAACCTCGGGGTCGTGCGCCGCCATGCCCCGCGCTCGCGCGTCCTGGCGGTGGTCAAGGCCAACGCCTATGGCCACGGCCTGATGCGGGCCGCCGCGGCGCTGTCGGGAGCCGACGGTTTCGCGCTGCTCGAGCTGGAGGACGCCGTGCGGCTGCGCGAGGCCGGGTTCGGGCGGCGTATCGTGCTGCTCGAGGGCTTCTTCGATCCGGGCGAGCTGCCGACGCTGATCCGGCACCGGCTCGGCACGGTCGTGCACAGCATGGAGCAGGTCGCGGCGCTCGGCGGGCTTCCCGGGGACGCGAAGCTTGACGTCCTGCTGAAGGTGAACACCGGAATGAACCGGCTCGGGTTTGCTCCGTCCGAAACGCCACGGGTGCTGGAGCGGCTGCAGCGCAATCCGGGCGTGGGGGACATCACGCTCGCGACGCATTTCGCGGACGCCGACGACGCGCGCGGCGTCGCCTGGCAGCTCGAGCGCCTGCGGCAACTGCCGGGCTTTGGCTCGCTTCCCTGCAGTCTCGCCAACTCCGCCGCGATCCTGCGCTATCCGGAGACGCATTGCGACTGGGTGCGGCCCGGCATCATGCTCTACGGCTGCTCGCCGTTCCCCGAAAGCGAAGGTGGCGCGGCGGGGCTGAAGCCCGTCATGACGCTCGAGAGCAGCATCATCGCTGTCCAGGAACTGGAGCCCGGCGAGGAGGTGGGCTATGGCGGCGCGTTCCGGGCGGAGCGCAGGATGCGCGTCGGCGTCGTCGCCTGCGGCTACGCGGACGGCTACCCGCGCCATGCGCCGACCGGCACGCCGATCAGCGTGGCGGGCCGGATGACGCGCACGCTCGGACGCGTTTCCATGGACATGCTGTGCGCGGATCTCACGGCGTTACCGGACGCGGGCGCCGGCGCGCGAGTGGTCTTGTGGGGCGATGGCGTTCCCGTGGAGCGCGTCGCGGCGGCGGCGGGAACGGTCGGCTATCAGCTCCTGTGCGCCGTCGCGCCGCGTGTCCGGATCGTGGAAAAATAGCCTCCCCATGGCGAAGGCCAAGTCCGTCTACAGCTGCACCGAGTGCGGCGGCCAGGTGCTGCAATGGCAGGGCCAGTGCCCCCATTGTCAGGCGTGGAATACCCTGGTCGAGACCCTCGCCGAGACGGCGCCCAAGGGCTCCAACCGTTACGGCCGGATCGCCGAGGCCGGCAAGCCGCAGCGCCTCTCCGAAGTCGAAGCGCGGGAAGAGAACCGCATCGCGAGCGGATTGGAGGAGTTCGACCGCGTACTGGGTGGGGGGCTCGTCCCGGGCGGCGTCGTGCTGATCGGCGGCGAGCCCGGCATCGGCAAGTCCACCCTCCTGCTCCAGTCCCTCGCCGCGATCGGAAAATCCCGCCGGGCGCTCTACGTGACCGGGGAAGAGTCGCCGCAGCAGATCGCGCTGCGGGCGAAACGGCTCGGCGTGGATGCGGGCGGCGTGATCATCCTCGCGGACACCAATCTCCAGCGCATCGAATCGGTCATCCGGTCGGAAAAGCCGGAAGTGGCCGTGATCGACTCGATCCAGACGCTGTACTTCGACGAGCTGCAGTCGGCGCCGGGGTCGGTGGCGCAGGTGCGCGAATGCGCGGCGCGGCTGACGCGGGTCGCCAAGAGCGCCGCCACCACGATGGTGCTGATCGGACACGTCACGAAGGAAGGCGCGATCGCCGGTCCGCGCGTGCTCGAGCACATGGTGGACACCGTGCTCTATTTCGACGGCGACACGCATTCCCGCTACCGGCTGATCCGCGCGTTCAAGAACCGCTATGGCGCGGTGAACGAGCTGGGCGTGTTCGCGATGGAGGAGCGGGGGCTCAAGGGCGTCGCGAACCCCTCCGCTCTCTTCCTGTCCCAGCACGGCTCGGAGGTCGCCGGCTCGTGCGTGATGGTGACGCAGGAAGGCACGCGCCCGATGCTGGTCGAGATCCAGGCGCTGGTGGATGACGCACGCGCGCCCAACCCGCGGCGGCTCTCAGTCGGGCTCGAGCAGGCCCGGCTCGCGCTGCTGCTGGCGGTCCTGCACCGGCACGCCGGCATCGCGTGCTTCGACCAGGACGTCTTCGTCAACGCCGTCGGCGGCGTCAAGATCGACGAGCCCGCCGCCGACCTGCCAGTCCTGCTGGCGATCGTGTCGTCGCTCAAGAATACCCCGCTGCCGGCGAAGCTCGTGGTTTTCGGCGAGGTCGGCCTGGTGGGCGAGGTGCGGCCGGTGCAACGCGGCCAGGAGCGGCTGCGCGAAGCCGCCAAGCTCGGCTTCACGCATGCGCTGATTCCCCACGCCAACCGGCCGCGGCAGCCCATCGCGGGGCTGGAGGTCAACGCCGTGCGGCGGGTCGAGGAGGCCGTGACGCGGCTGCGTGATCTGGTGAAGGGTTGACCGCAGATCGAACTGGAATGTCAATCTGCCACCGCCGGGGGTGAGCGGTGCTGCGCGCGACCCGTCTTCCATCCGAGAAATCCGACGGCGAAAAGAAGCACGGCAAAGAGCGTAATCGTCCCGATGCGCGAGGACTGAGCGAGAAAGTGCAGCGTGCCGCTCTCGAGCCCGACAAACGCGAGGCCGAGGACGGGCAGCACCGGGGCCCCGCAGCCGGTGACGCTACAGGCGCCCGTGGAAATTCCGAACACGGTCAGGCCAGCGCCGGCGAGGCCACCACGGCGCAATGCCGCATCGGCTCGCACGTTACCGAGAACGAGATCGCGGCGGTGGCGCCAGAGGGCGAAGTACAGCCCGAACAGGGCGGAGACGATAAGTATGCGCCCGAGGTCGGCGATGTCCACGGCGTAGCCCCACTCGGCGCCACCGTACGAGCTGCCCGCCGAGAACCAGAAGAGCGCAAGATCCGGAAGCTTCGACAGCTTCTCCGCGACCGTCGCGTCACCCGACGCGAGGTACTCGGGAAGGCGTTTCAGCCAGGGGTTGAAGGTGAAGAAGTCGAGCGGCTTGCGAACCGCCGACAGGATCGCGACCGGCGCGAGGATGTTCAGCGCCGCGACCGCAAGCGTCATCGACGCAAAGACGCCGGGATACGCAGCCACGGCCGCAGTCGTTCCCCGCAGTACCTCGCCTGTCCAGCGCATCGTGCCGACTTCCAGGTTCGGACGGGCTGTCATTCTACCGGCCCGGGCCGGTCCCGACGATCCGAAGCACAAGGCAGGCTCCGGGCGCGGCAAAAGGCGTGACCGTTCTTGCTGGCGCCACCGCGGAATTGTAGGATCGGCTCCCCGATGAATTACTTTCTCCTCGGAGCGGGCCTTGCGCTGCTCGGCGTAGCACACGCCGGTCACGAGTTTCCAATTTACCCGTCGTTCTATCCGCAGGAGATCACCGTCGAAACGCTCGATGCGCAGACCGCCGCACAGCGGATCGCCAAGGGAACGCTGCACGCCTATGCCGGCGGCGAGCTCGCCGGTCGGCCCGATCCGGCGAAGACGGGCAGCGTTGCGTCGCTCGGCGGCTACATCGTCCTGACCCTCGACGCGCGCGCGCCGCGTTTCGCCGACCGCGCCGCGCGCTGCGCAGCCGCGCGGAGCCTCAAGCCGGCCCTGGCAGCGGGCCAGGTCTGGCATCCGTATCCCGTTACGCCCTTTCATGCCGACTACCTGCATCACGCCGATCGAGCCGAGGCCGCGCGGGCTCCGGCCGCGGCGCAGAAGGTCGCGCAGCCGCCCGGCAGGCTCGAAATCGTCGAAGCGACAACGCTGGCAGCCCGGGCGGGCACGCGCTACAACGGCTGGCTCGGTCCGCCGTGGTCGAGGCAAGGCTGGTTTCACGCTTACCTCCTGCTCGGGCCTGCGGTGAGCGATGCGGCCACCCGCGCGCGGATCGAGGAGGCGGTGCGCCGTCTCATGGGCGGTCAGCATCGCGACCTCAGGGAAAGGATAGAGCGCGAGCGCGAGCTCGTTGCGCTGCTGCAAAGCGGTTGCGAGCGGATCGTGCTGGGCTACACCGTGCGCCGTGAGCACTTCAGCATCGAGTACTCGCAAGGGGTGGAGAACGTCGGCTACGACGCACTCGACGGCCTGGCGTCAGGGATTTTCCCTCGCACCGTCAAGCTGCGGGACTTTCCCTGGAACGGCTGGCTCAACGTTGCGGCGCCGGGCGCGCCATCGAGCGCGTGGAACCCCGTCGCCGGTGGCTTCGATGGCGCGTTCGGACGGCTGGTCTGGTCGGCGCTCGGCGACCCGGCGTTCCTGCCCTCGCCCCACGGAGAAGGCTGGATCGAGAACCGCCTGAGCGCGTCGAGTGCGAAGACGGGTGCGCTGCTGGCAGTGCCCAGGGACGCCCTGGTGCCCGAGCCGGGCAGCGGACGGCTTGCACGCGCGGGCCTCGGCCGGACGGCCACGGCGCGCATCGTCTACGACGTGCGCAGCTCGGCTTTCCACGACGGCACGCCCATGAGCGTCGCGGACCTGTTCTATGCCTATACGTTTGCTGCTGCGTGGGGCGCGGGCGATGCCGCGGATCCGGGCGTGGCGGAGGCGACCGCTCTCGCGCGCCAGCGCTTGAAGGGAGTGCGCCTTCTGCGTGTGAATATCGAGACGCTCGCGTTCGGCGAAGATAAGCTCACCTACAGGATTCCGGTGATCGAGGTCTACCTCGACGCGGAAACCGCGGGCGACGCGGCGACGGTTGCGCCGCCCTGGACGGTGCTGCCCTGGCACCTGCTCGCGCTATTGGAGGAGGGCGCCCGCCGCGGCCACTTCGCATTCTCCGCCGCGGGCGCGGTGCGCCGCGGCGTGCCGGAGCTCGATCCGGTTCGCAACGCGGCGATCGTGCGCCAGCTGGGGGAGCTTGCCCGCGAGTTCGAGGAGCGTGCCTACATTCCGGCCACGCTGTCTGCGCACGCTACCGCCGCCGAGGCGCGCCAGCGTTATCGCCGGCTGCGGGAATATCACGCAGCGCACGGCCATTGGCTCGTCACCAACGGGCCGTACCGGCTCGCCCGCTGGGACGGGACGAAAGCGGTGCTCGCCGCCTTCCGCGATCCGAGCTATCCGAAGGGATTGGGCAGCTTCAATGCCCACGCGACGCCGCTCAAGGCACATGTGATGCGGGTCGAGCGCCGAGATTACGGCGCGGAGGTTCATACCGAGATCGAATGGCTCGAGCGCGAGGGGCGCGACGTGCGGATCGTGCGCGGCGCGGTCGCGAAGTGGGTCGCCGAGCGGCGCACGCCCGCCGCCAAGTCGCCCGCACCCGTTTGCCGCTATGTGCTGGTCGGCGCGGACGGCGCGGTTGCGGCCGCCGGCACGGCGCGGGCGGACGCCGCCGGCACGTGCCGCCTGGAGTTCGCGCGCGGGGCGGGGCTGGCGGCAGGCGCCGGCGGCCAGCTTGTGCTCGCTGCCACGCAAGAGCACAATGTTGTCAACGCGCCGGTCAAGATCACACCCTGGAAAAACTGAAGCATTGCACGCGCACGGTTGCGCGATGCTCACCGTGTGATCTGATGCGGCGCGCCGTGTCTTACGGACCCGTGGACGGCGGGGTTTGACGGCCTCCGCTGCCCGAACAGGTGCGCTGATGTAAACGGGTAGTGTCGTTCGCCGGTTGATAGGAGGGGGCCATGGACAAGGAACTCTTGCAGGATCGCCGCTCGTTTCTGAAACAGTTCGGCGCCACGCTGGGCGCTGCAGGCTTCGGCGCCGCGGCAGGCGGAACCGCGGCTTATCTGGGGGCGCCGGGCACCGCGCATGCCGCGGTGAAACCCAAGGGAAACATCCCCAGCCGGCCGGTCAAGGTCGGTCACATCACCTTTCTCACCGGCGCGGCAGAGCTTCTGGGTGGCCCGGGTCAGCGGGGGCATATTCTCGCCCAGGAGGAAATCAACGCCCAGGGCGGCTTGCTCGGCAAGCGCAAGCTCGAAACCATTTTCGCGGACGAGGCCGCCGGGACCGACGCCAACGTGAAGGAGCTCCGGCGCATGAAGCTCTCGGAGAAGATCGAGCTCTTCACGGGCGTGATTTCGAGCGGCAATACCCCGGCGCTGGGGCCGGTCGCGGAGGAGTTGAAGGTGCTGACGCTCTTCAACGACGGCTGCACCGATTTCCTCTTCGACAAGGCGGTGCCGAATCCGAAGTACGCATTCCGGGTGACCAATATCCAGTCCGCGGACGGCGTAACCGCCGCGATTGGCGCCGCGACGCACTGGCCCAAGGTGCGGCGCATCGCATCCCTGCAGCCCGATTACAGCTACGGGCGCAACGTGTTCGAGCACTTCTCGCTCGCGCTCGGCAAGCTGCTGCCGGGAATCCAGGTCGTATCCGAGTCCTGGCCAAAGCTCGGCACCACGGATTTCACGTCGCACATCACGAAGATCCTGTCGGTCAAGCCCGATCTGCTGATCGTCGGCGTGTGGGGCGGCGATTACGTCGCCTTCTACAAGCAGGCGTTGCGCTACGGGCTGTTCGACAAGATGAAGGTCGCGACCACGCTCGCCTTCGGCGGCTACCCGCACGCGATCGGCAAGGACCACCCCGAGGGCGTGCTGGCCGGGGTGCACGCGAACTATCACTTCCTTCATCCGTCCGCCGAGCGCTGGCCGATCAACAAGGGCTTCGTCGAGCGCTATTACAAGCGCTTCAAGGAGTACCCGAGCTTCGAGTCCGACGGCGCGTACATCGCGCTCTACCTCTACAAGCAGGCGGTGGAGAAGGCAAATCAGCTCACCGGCGGCTGGCCCAACGACGAGGCGATCATCGCCATGCTCGAGGGCGCCGGGATCGACTCGCCCGCGGGCTACCTCTACATCCGCGCGGACAATCACCAGGGCTATAAGGACGCGGTGACGGGGCTCTCCAAGAACCTGCCGGGCTACGATTTCCCGGTGTGGGACCCGGCGAGCATCGTGTCGATCCCGATCCGCAACATCACTGCGCCGCCCAACTGGGCAAAGCCGGGCAAGGGGCATAACGAGTCGACGGCAGCGGCGGACTGGATCAAGAAGACCTGGCCGACAGCGAAGGCCTGACGCGCTAGCCTTCGGCGCGTGTCCGGGGCGGTCCTGGCCTTGCACGGCCGAGCCGTCCCGGCGGTGCGCGCGGGCATAACGGAACAGTGCTGCCTCGGCCGCGATCTCATTGATCGCGGACTGCGCCACCGGGGGCGTGGTGGGGCGGATTCAGCGCGATGCCGCGCGGTGGGTGTTGGGGAGATGACTACGCCAAGGACAAAGCGATGGAGATCGTCGCGCTCCAGGTCCTGAATTCGCTCTTCTACGCCGCGGTGCTGTTCCTCATCGCCGCCGGGCTGAGCCTCATCTTCGGGGTGATGGGGATCGTGAACATGGCGCACGGGAGCTTCTACGCGCTCGGCGCCTACGTCACCGCCTGGTCGGTGGTGGCCGCGGCTGCCGCAGTCCCGACACCTGTCCTGTTCCTGTTCCTCCCCCTGGGCGCGGCCGTGGTCGCGCTCGTCGGGCTGGTCATCGAGCCCACGCTGATCCGGCCGTTCTATCGCAGGCCCGAGGAGTATCAACTGCTCGTGACCTTCGGGCTGCTGTTGGTGCTCGAGGACGTCATCCGGGCGGTATGGGGCGGAACGCCGCTCACTGCCGGGCAGCTTGTGGACTCGCTGGGGCTGGTTCGGATCGGCGGGCTGCCGTACCCCGTATACAACCTGCTGATGATCGGTGTCGGGGCCGCCGCCGCGCTGGGCCTTTGGGCGTTCGTGTACCGCACCCGGTTCGGCGTGCTGCTGCGCGCCACCGCGCAGGATCGGCGCATGGCGGCGGCACTCGGGATCGACGTCGGACGGATCTACATCCTGGCGTTCGGCCTCGGCTGCTTCATGGCGGGGCTGGGCGGCGCCATCGTCGTTCCCAGCCAGGCGGCGGTGCTGGGCATGGGGGTCGAAGTGCTGGTGCTGGCGTTCGTCGTGGTGGTGATCGGTGGCCTGGGCAGCCTCGAGGGCGCGCTGGTCGGCGCGCTCATCGTGAGCGCGCTGCGAACGATCACGATCCAGTTCTGGGAGGAAATCGAGCTCGCGGCACTCTATCTGATCGCGGCGATCGTGCTCCTGATCCGACCCACCGGACTGTTCGGGAGGAAATCCTGAGCCCGCCGCAAACATTTTCGATCGGCGGCCGGGCCGCGGTCGCGGGGGCGGTTTTCGTCGCCCTGCTGCTCGTGCCGATTCTCACGAGCACGTACCAGACGCAGCTCCTCACCTACGGCCTCACCCTGGCCATCGCCGCGCTCGGATTCAATCTCCTGCTCGGCTATACGGGACTGCTGTCGTTCGGTCATTCCGCCTTCCTGGGCGCGGGCGCCTACGCTGTCGCGTTCATGATGCGCTATCTCGGCGTCTCCTCGATGGAGCTTTTCCTGCTGGGCGGGATCGCATTCTCGGCCGTGATCGCCGCGCTGTTCGGGGTCGTTTGCGTGCGCCATACCCGGATCTTCTTCGCCATCCTGACGCTCGCGCTCTCGCAGGTGTTGTGGACGCTCGCCTACAAATTCTTCTGGATCACCGGCGGCACCGACGGGATACGAGTCCCGTTCGCGAACGTGACCTTGCTGGGCGGCCTAGTCAGCTTCCCCGGTGCCGACGCCTTTGCCGGCTTCGTCACGTCCTATTATTACTACGTGCTCGTTGTTTTCGCCGCGTGCGCGTTGTTGATGTGGGTGATCGTGCACTCCCCGTTCGGCAAGACGCTGCAGGCGATCCGCGATAACGAGACCCGGGCACGCTTTCTCGGCGTGCGGATCTGGCGCTACCGCTGGCTTGCTTTCCTCGTATCCGGGATTTTCACGGGCCTCGCGGGCACGCTCTGGGTGCCGCTCAACGGGCTCGTCACTCCTGACGTGCTGTACTGGCCGCAGTCGGGCAAGATCGTGTTTTTCGCCGTGCTCGGAGGGTTCCGCAACTTCTTCGGCCCGATCATCGGCGCGGTGACCTTCAATTACCTCGAAGTCTACGCGGTCGCGCTCACCGAGTACTGGCAGCTCACGCTCGGGGTGATCCTGATCGTGCTGGTCACGTTCCTGCCAGCGGGGATCGTGGGTACCACGGTGCGCCTCGCCGCGCGCCTGAAACGCTCGCGCGGGGCATCGGCATGAGCCTGCTGCGAACCGAGGGCCTCAAGAAGTACTTCGGCGAGACACGCGCCGTGGACGGGGTGAATTTCAGCGTAAACGAGGGCGAATTCCTTTCACTGGTCGGCACGAACGGCGCCGGCAAGACCAGTCTCGTCAACCTGATCAGCGCCTTCCTCATTCCCGACAGCGGCCGGATCTTCATCGGCGAGCGCGATATCACCTACGCCACGGTGGACGAGCGGATCCGGGCGGGGATTGCGCGGAGCTTCCAGCTCGTGAACCTGTTCGATGATCTGTCGGTGCTCGACAACGTGGCGCTCGCGATCTTCGCGCGCGAGCGCAAGACCAAGCGAATATTCACGCTCGCGGAGCGGGACACCGAGGTGACGGCGGAAGCGCTGGACCTGCTCGGGCAGTTCAATCTGGACGGCAAGGCGCAGGCGCTCGCGGGCGGACTCGCGCAGGGCGAGCGCAAGCTCCTCGATGTGGCGGTCGCCTACGCGCTGCGCCCCAAGCTGCTCTTCCTCGACGAGCCAACGAGCGGGGTCAGCACACGCGACAAGGCCCAGATCATGGACACCGTGTCGTCGGTCGTGCGCGGCGGCAAGATCACGGCGGTCGTGATCGAGCACGACATGGACGTGGTGTTCAAGTATTCCGACCGCGTCGTCGTCATGCACGAAGGCCGGTTCCTCGCCGACGGCCCGCCGGATGAGATCCGGCGCAGCCGCGAGGTGGCGACCTATCTCCTCGGGACCGACGTTTCCACTTGAACGCGCCGCCAGGTGATGCCGCCATGCTCGAAGTGAAAAGCATCCACGTGTCCCGCGGCCCGGCGCACGTGCTGCACGGAGTCTCGTTGAGCGTGGGCGAGCGCGAGGTCGTCTGCCTGGTCGGCCGCAACGGCGCGGGCAAGACGACGACCCTGGAGAGCATCATGGGCTTTCTGCCGCTCGACTCGGGGAGAATCCTGTTTCATGGCGAGGAAGTGTCTTCCCTGCCGGTGCACCGCCGGGCGCTGCGCGGAATGGGATACGCGCCCGAAGGGTGCGAGATCTTCCCCGAGCTCACAGTGGCGGAAAACCTGCTGATCAGCCGCTGGATGTCGGCGAAGGCGCACCGCCGGCTGGAGGCGGTCGCCAGCGGAGACATCGAGGAGCGCGTGCTCTCGGTGTTTCCGGAGGTGCGCGATCTGATGGCCCGCCAGGGCATGAACCTGAGCGGCGGCCAGCGCAAGATGGTCGCCATCGCCCGCGGCATCGCGCTCGCCCCGACGCTGCTCCTGCTGGACGAGGCGTTCGAGGGGCTCGCGCCGATCGTGGTCAAGCGCTTCCGCGAGGCGGTGCTCAAGATCGAGGATTTCGGCATCTCGCTACTCATCGCGGAGTCGAACCTCGTCAATGCGGCACGCATCGCCGACCGGCTCTATGCGATCGACCGCGGCGAGATCATCTTCCACGGCAAGCCGGAGCAGGCGCTCGAAGACCAGAGCGTCATGAAGGCGCTCCGCGGCTAGAGCCTATCTCAATAATAGGCACGTGTGCGACGGAGGCGATGTGGGATGCAGTTTTAGGAGGATAGCCCGCAGCAATATGTCGATATTGCAAGGGCTACCGACAACAAAATGCGCCCAGATCGCCCCGTCCCTCCGGGTTGTGGCCAGGACGGGCGTCTGCGTCGTTGCCCGGCTTGACCATATCGACATATGGCCTGCGCCGTGCGCCTCGCATCCATCCCGTCCTGGCCGCAACGCATCACGCGCCTATTATTGAGATAGGCTCTGGATCGTGGGAAACGCGAATCCGTATACCGTCGGGCTCGACAAGAACGCGGCGAACTATGCGCCGCTCTCGCCGCTGTCGCTGCTCGCGCGCACGGCCTATACCTATCCGTGCCGCATTGCCGTGATTCATGGCGAGCGGCAGCTCACCTGGGCCGAGGTCTACGCGCGCTGCCGCCGGCTGGCCTCGGCGCTGAAGCAGCACGGCATCGGCGCTGGCGACACCGTGGCGGCGGTGCTGCCCAACGGGCCGGCGATGTACGAAGCGCACTTCGGGGTGCCGATGGCGGGCGCGGTGCTCAATACCATTAACACCCGACTCGACGCCGACACCATCGCCTTCATCCTGCAGCACGGCGAGGCGAGGGTGCTGCTCACCGACCGTGAATTTTCCGCCACTGTCGGGAAAGCGCTCGAGATCGCCAAGGCCAAGCCGCTGGTGATCGACGTGGATGATCCTGAGTTCGCCGGCGGAGAATCAATTGGAAAGACCGACTACGAGACATTCCTGCTCTCAGGCGATCCGGAATTCGCCTGGCGAATTCCGGATGATGAGTGGGACGCGATCTCCCTCAATTACACCTCGGGCACTACCGGAAATCCCAAAGGCGTGGTTTACCATCACCGCGGCGCCTATCTCAACGCCATCAGCAACATCGTCTCCTGGGGCATGCCGCCGCACCCGGTCTACCTGTGGACGCTGCCGATGTTCCACTGCAACGGCTGGTGTTTTCCCTGGACCATCGCCGCCGCGGCCGGCACCAACGTGTGCCTGCGCCGGGTGGACGCGAAGGCGATCTTCGATCTCATCCGCGCGCATCGCGTTACCCACTATTGCGGCGCGCCCATCGTGCACAACCTGCTCCTCAACGCCCCGGCGGAGTGGAAGCGGGGCATCGATCATCCCGTATCGTGCCTGGTCGCCGGCGCGGCGCCTCCGGCGGCATTGATCGAGGGCATGGAGAAGATGGGCTTCAACGTCACCCATGTCTACGGGCTCACCGAGACCTACGGGCCGGCGGCGGTTTGCGCGAAGCACCCGGAGTGGGACGCGTTGCCGCTGGAAAAGCGCGCGGAATTGAACGGCAGGCAGGGCGTGTGGTACCACATGCAGCAGAGCATGACGGTGATGGATCCCGCGACCATGCAGGCCGTGACGTGGGATGGCGCCGCCATGGGCGAGATCATGTTCCGCGGTAATCTCACGATGAAAGGCTATCTCAAGAATCCCAAAGCCACCCAGGAAGCATTCGCCGGCGGGTGGTTCCACAGCGGGGACCTGGCGGTGATGCATTCCGACGGCTACGTCAAGATCAAGGACCGCTCCAAGGACATCATCATCTCGGGCGGCGAGAACATCTCCTCGCTCGAGGTCGAGGACGCGCTCTACCGGCACCCGGCGGTCATGGCTGCGGCGGTCGTGGCGCAACCCGATTCCAGGTGGGGCGAGGTCCCGTGCGCCTTCGTCGAGCTGAAGGAGGACGCGCGCGCGACCGAAGCCGAGTTGATCGAGCACTGCCGCGCCCGGCTCGCGCATTTCAAGGCGCCGAAGCGCGTGGTGTTCGGGGTGCTCCCCAAGACCTCCACTGGCAAGATCCAGAAATACATCCTGCGCGAGCAGCTGAAATCGGCCTCCGCCATCGACACGTGACGCGGCCCAGGGCGCCCGCACGCGCCGTGTCCGGATGGCACGCGGATGCATGTTCTTCAATGGGCGCGGGAATCCGGCGCCTCTTGACATCAGAATCCGTGAGGCGCGAAATGGACGAGAATCCTTCGGGGGAGGGACCATCATGACAAACGCATCGGCGGCTTCACGCGTACCCGTGTTCGAGCGCATCGGCGAGCGCATCGCCGGAAACGTGCAGAAATGGCTTCCGGACCCGTTCCTGTTCGCGATTCTGCTCACCTTCATCGCCTTCGTCATGGGCATGGCCATCGCCGGCAAAGGGGCGGGGGAAATGGTGCAGTTCTGGTACCGGGGATTCTGGTCCCTGCACACCTTCGCCATGCAGATGGTCCTGATCCTCGTCACGGGCTACGTGCTGGCGCATGCGCCGTTCGTCCGGCCGGCGCTGGACCGGATTGCCGACCTGCCCAGGACCGGCGGACAGGCGGTGGTGCTGGTCACGGTGCTGGCGCTGGTCTTTTCCTGGATCAACTGGGGATTCGGGCTCATCGTCGGCGCCATCATGGCGGTCGAGGTGGGAAAGCGCGCGCATGCGAAGCGCATTCCGGTCCACTATCCGGTGCTCTGCACCGCCGGCTACGCCGGGCTCGGCGTCAGCTGGCACTGGGGGCCGTCCGGATCGGCGCCGCTCCTGAGCGCGACCAAGGGCCACATCTTCGAGAAGCTGATCGGCGTCGTGCCGACGTCGGACACCATCTTCTCGAGCTACGCGATCTGGCTGACGATCCTGAGCCTGATCTACGTGCCGCTGATCCTGTACCTCATTGCGCCGAAGACCGCCGACCGCTGCCGCGGCATCGAGCACTGGCTGCCCGAGGCCGTGAAGGGCGGCGCGGGCAAAGAGGCCGCGGCCGCGCCGAAGGGCGACGCCAGCTGGGCCGACCGCATCAACAACAGCGTCATCCTCGGCGGGCTCATTGCCCTGATGGGCATCGTCTACATCGTGATGCACTTCGGGCGCGGCGGCACGCTCGATCTCAATATCGTCATCTTCATCTTCCTGATCGTCGGGCTCGCCCTCTTTCTGCGACCCTATCAGTACCTGCTCGCGTTCTACGACGCGGTCAAGGCCTCCGCCGGCGTCATCCTGCAGTTTCCGTTCTATGCGGGGATCATGGGCATGATCAGCTTCTCCGGGCTCGGCGTCATCATGGCCGGCTGGCTGATCAACATAGCAAATCCGACGACCTTCCCGATGATGGCATGGCTGGCGTCGGGCTTCGTCAACCTGTTCGTGCCGTCCGGAGGCGGGGAATGGGCCGTGCTCGGCGAGACCATTCTGCGCGCCGGGCAGAGCCTGGGGGTGCCGGTGGGCAAGACCATCATCGCCTTCGGCACGGGCGATGCCTGGACGAATCTGTTCCAGCCGTTCTGGGCGATCGCGCTGCTCGGCTTGACCGGCATGCGCGCGCGCGACATGTTCGGCTATTGCATCACTCTGCTGTTCGCGCTGCTGCCGTTCTTCGCCATCCTGCTGACGTGGCTCCCGTATTGAGCGGATAGCGCCGCTGCAGTTTTTTCCGGACTCGCGTCCGGCCGGCCGACCACAGTGTGGTCGGCCGTTTCTTGCGCATCCGCCATGCGGTAAAATGGCGGCCCTTCCACCATCGATTCGCGGCAAATCCGGAGCGCATTCATGAAGGTCCTGGTAACGGTCAAGCGCGTCGTCGATCCGCAGGTCAAGGTGCGGGTGAAATCCGACGGCAGCGGTGTCCAGACCGCCAATATCAAGATGGCGATGAATCCCTTCTGCGAAATCGCCGTCGAGCAGGCGGTGCGCATGAAGGAGGCCGGGGTCGTCACCGAGATCGTCGCGGTCTCGATCGGCGCGCCGCAGTGCCAGGAGACGCTGCGCACCGCGATGGCGATGGGCGCGGACCGCGGCATCCTCGTCGAGACCGGCGTCGAGGTGCAGCCGCTCGGCATCGCCAAGGTGCTGAAGGCGATCGTCGATAAGGAGAGCCCGCGCCTCGTGATCATGGGCAAGCAGGGCGTCGATGACGACAACAACCAGTCGGGCCAGATGCTCGCCGCGCTGCTCGGCTGGCCGCAGGGAACGTTCATCTCCGCGATCGCGATCAACGGCGACAGCGCCGACTGCGTGCGGGAGATCGACAGCGGGCTCGAGAAGGTGACGCTGAGACTGCCCGCCGTCGTCACGACCGACCTGCGGCTGAACGAGCCGCGCTACGTCACCTTGCCGAACATCATGAAGGCGAAGAAAAAGCCGCTCGAGGTCGTGAAGCCGGAGGCGCTCGGCGTCGACGTCGCTCCGCGGCTGAAGATCCTGAAGGTGCAGGAGCCGGCCAGGCGCGGTGCCGGCGTGAAGGTCGCCGACGTGAAGGAACTGGTCGCGAAGCTGAAGCATGAAGCGAAAGTGATATAGGCACGGTACCGTCATTCCCGCGGAGGCGGGAATCTAGACAGGAATCAAGGATCCAGTATGGCAGTATTGGTCATTGCTGAGCACGACGGGAAGAGCCTCAGGCCGGGCACGGCGAATGCCGTGACGGCTGCTGGCAGGATGGGCGGCGATGTCACCGTATTGACGGCGGGGCTCCAGTGCGGCGCCGCGGCGCAAGCGGCGGCCCGGCTCGCCGGCGTGAAGAAGGTGCTGCTGTGCGAGGCGCCGCAGTACGAGGGATTCCTCGCGGAGAACCTCGCGGCGCTGATCGTGCCCCTCGCGGCCGGCTACTCGCACGTCGTCGCGCCCGCCACCGGCTTCGGCAAGAACCTGATGCCGCGCGTGGCGGCGCAGCTCGACGTGCAGCAGGTTTCCGATATCAGCGCGGTGGAGTCGCCCGACACCTTCGTGCGGCCGATCTACGCGGGCAACGTGCTGGCGACGGTGCAGTCGGGCGACCGCATCAAGGTTGTCACGGTCCGGGCGACCGGGTTCGACGCGGCGGGCGAGAGCGCGGCGCCGGCGCCGATCGAGACGCTCGCGCCGGCGGCGGACGCCGGCCTGTCGAAGTTCAATGGCCAGGAAGTGCACAAGTCGGATCGCCCCGAGTTGACCGCCGCCCGCGTGATCGTCTCCGGCGGACGCGGCATGGGCAGCGCGGAGAACTTCAAGATCCTGGAGGCGCTCGCCGACAAGCTCGGCGCGGCGGTCGGCGCCTCCCGCGCGGCGGTGGACTCGGGCTTCGTGCCGAACGACTACCAGGTGGGCCAGACCGGCAAGATCGTGGCGCCGGAGCTCTATATCGCGGTCGGCATCTCCGGCGCGATCCAGCACCTCGCGGGCATGAAGGACAGCAAGGTGATCGTCGCCATCAACAAGGACGCCGAGGCGCCGATCTTCGCCGTGGCCAACTACTGGCTCGTCGAGGACCTTTTCAAGGCGGTTCCCGAGCTCACCAAGGAGCTCTGAAGCAAGGCATGTCCACCTACGCCGCCCCCCTGAAGGACATGCAATTCGCGATCACGGAGCTGGCGGGACTCTCCGAGGTCTCCGCGCTCCCGGGCCACCGCGAAGTCAATGCCGAGCTGGTCGAGGCGGTGCTGGCTGAAGCGGCGAAGTTCGCGCAGGAAGTGCTCGATCCCCTGAACCGGCAGGGCGACAAGCAGGGCGCGCGGCTCGCCGGCGGCCAGGTCACCGCGCCCGCCGGATTCAAGGAGGCGTACCACAAGTTCATCGCGGCCGGCTGGAACGGGATCGGCGGGGAGCCCCAATACGGGGGGCAGGGATTGCCTCACCTCATCGCGACGCCGGTCCAGGAGATCTGGAAGAGCGCGAACCTGGCGCTGTGCCTCGCCCCGATGCTCACGGCCGGCGTGCTGGAGGCGTTGAGGATCCACGGCTCGCCGGAGCAGAAGGCGACCTATCTGCGAAAGCTGACCTCCGGCGAGTGGGCCGGCACCATGAACCTGACCGAGCCGCAGGCCGGCTCCGACCTCTCGGCGGTGCGCACGCGCGCGGTGCGGGAAGGCGGCCACTACCGCATCCGCGGCACCAAGATCTTCATCACCTGGGGCGAGCACGACATGACGGAGAACATCGTTCACCTCGTGCTCGCGCGCATGCCCGACGCGCCGGATGGGGTGAAAGGGATCTCGCTCTTCATCGTGCCGAAGTTCCTGCCCGGGCCGGGCGGGGCGCTCGGCGAGCGGAACGACATACGCTGCGTCTCGATCGAGCACAAGCTCGGCATCCACGCGAGCCCGACCTGCGTGCTCGCGTACGGAGACCAGAAAGGCGCGATCGGCTACCTGGTGGGCGAGGAGAACCGCGGGCTCGAGTACATGTTCACGATGATGAATCATGCGCGGATCGCGGTCGGCGTGGAGGGTGTCGCCATCGGCGAGCGGGCCTACCAGCACGCGCTCGACTACGCGCGGACGCGGGTGCAGGGCCGGGAAATCGGGCAGAAGAGCGGCGACCGCGTCACCATCATCCATCACCCCGACGTGCGGCGGATGCTGCTCACCATGCGCGCGCAAACCGAGGCGATGCGCGCGCTCGCCTATTTCACGGCGGCGGCGCTCGACCAGGCGAAGCACCATCCCGATTCCGCGCAGCAGCGGCGCAGCCAGGCGCTGGTCGACCTGCTGACGCCGGTCGTGAAGGGGTGGTGCACGGAGCAGGGCGTCGAGATCGCCTCGACCGGCATCCAGGTTCACGGCGGCATGGGTTTCGTCGAGGAAACCGGCGCAGCGCAGTATCTGCGCGATGCGCGCATCACCACGATCTACGAAGGCACGACCGGCATCCAGGCGAACGACCTCGTCGGGCGCAAGGTGGCGTTCGAAAAGGGCGCGACGGCGCTGGCCGTCATCGAGGCGATGCGCGGGCTCGACGCCGCGCTGGGGAAAGGGGAACACGAACTGGCGGGCCTGCGCGCCAACCTGACGGAAGCGGTTGACAGTCTCGAGGGCGCGACGCGCTGGCTGGTGGAGACCTATCCACGGAATGCCAATGCCGCAGCAGCCGTGGCGGTGCCCTATCTCAAGCTCTTCGGCACGGTGGCGGGGGGCTGGATGATGGCGCGCTCTGCGCTCGTTGCCGGTGAAAAGCTCAAGCAGCACGGCGCGGACCGGGATTTTCTGCAGGCGAAGCTCGTGACCGCCCGCTTCTATGCCGAGCACGAGTTGCCGCGGGCGATTCCACTCGCGCGCGAGGTGACCCGCGGCGCGGACAGCGTGCTCGCCCTCGATCCTGCAAAGTTCTGAGAATGAACCGCGGAGACACCCGATGTCCCAACTGAGTAATCCTCTGCTGGAGCGGCTGAAGCGCGGCGAGCTGGGCTTGACGCTCATGATCCGCCACGCGCGCACAGTGGATATCGCCCTCGCGGCGAAGGTGTGCGGCTTCGACGGGCTTTTTTTCGATCTTCAGCACGGCGTGATCCCGGAGCACGAGATCTCGCAGATGGCGGTCGCCGCGCTGAATGTCGGCGTGACGCCGCTCGTGCGCGTGCCGGAAAAGGACTACGCCGCAGCGCTCCGGATGCTCGACAACGGCGCGCTCGGCATCGTGATGCCGGAAGTCACCACGGCGGAGGACGCGCGCCTGTCGGTAGCCGCGTGCAAGTTCCCGCCCATCGGCAACCGCGGCGCGTTCGGCAGCTGGGCGCACTTCGGCTACCGCAGCCTGCCGGCGGCCGAGATGCGGAAGGCGTTCAACGACGCGACGCTGCTCGTCCTGATGATCGAAAGCAAGGCCGCGATCGGCAACATCGAGGCCATCGCCGCGGTGCCGGGAGTGGACGTGATCCATATCGGCACCAACGATCTCTCGACCGACCTCGGGCATCCCGGCGAGCTGACGCACCCCGACGTCCTGGCCGCCATCGAGCGCGTCGTGAAGGCGTGCCGCGCCCACGGCAAGTTCGCGGGGGTCGGCGGGCTCACCGGCGGCGACGCGGTGAAGAGCCTGCCGCAGGTGGTGAAGCTCGGCGCGCGGTTCATCACCTCGGCGAGCGAATGGAACCTGATGCTCGCGGCGGGGGCGGAACGCGTCAAGTCCCTGCGCTCGCTGCCGCTCGGCTAGGAACTTGTCTAGTGGCGGGGGTATCGGCAAAATAGGTGAAAGTCACCGAAACGAATGCAATCTGACAGGAGGTTCCGCGAAATGGCAGCGAAGACAGCGAAGACAGCGAAGTCAACGGAGGCGGCGGCCGCGGATGGGTACGACCATACGTTCAAGGCGATCTACGATCACGAGATCCCGTGGGAAAGCGACGACGTGCGCGGGATCCTGAAGCTCCCGCCCGGCGTCCAGGTCAAGGTGCTGAACTACGACCCGGTCATGAAGCGCATCGACATGAAGCATCGCTTCCCGCCGGGATACGTCGAGCCCGCGCACACGCACAAGAGCTGGCACTCGATCCTCGTGACCAAGGGCCGCATGTGCGTCGCCGGCAAGGATCTCCGTCCCGGCGACTACGTGTTCGGCTGGGACATTCCGCACGGGCCGTACGAGTATCCCGACGGGTGCGAAGTGTTCATCGTCTACATGGGCGATCCGACGCACAACTGGGACAAGAGCGGCCTCCTCAAGCACCAGAACACCTGGAAGGCGGAGACCGAGGAGGGCAAGAAGGGCGTCGAAACGCACATCCAGAAACGCAATTCCGGAAAGGTCTAGAGCAGGGCGAAGACCTCGTTGCCGAAGCGCTTGCGCGCCTCGTCGTGCAGGGGCTTCACGGCGCGAACGAATGCGGCGCGCGCGTCCGCAGTCAGCTCCACGAATTCACAGCCTTCGCCTTCCAGCACCTTGCGGGCGGTTTCTTCTCCCGCGACGGCGAACTCCCGCTGCAGGGCGATGGCCTCGCGCGCGGCGCGCTGAATCGCCGCCTGGAGCCGCTCCGGCCAGCCCTCGAATGCCGCACGGTTGAGGTACAGCCCGCGCGACATGTAGCAGTGGTTCGTGAGGGTCACGTAGCGGTGGACCTTGTGGCAGCCATAGGTCACGGTGTTCGCGAACGGATTTTCCTGGGCGTCCACGGCGCCGGACCGAACCGCTTCCAGCCCCTCCTTGAGATCGCACGGGAACGGAATCGCGCCGAGCGCCGCGAAAGTCCGCGCGTGCATCTGGCTCGGCATCAGGCGGATTCGCATGCCTGCCATGTCCGCCGGCGTTCGCACCGGCCGCAGGCGGTTCGTGATGTGGCGGTAGCCATTCTCGAAGTAGCCGAGCACGCGGTAGGCGTAGCGTTCCTCGATCTTGCGGCTGAGGTATGCCCCCAGGGCGCCGTCCATTGCGTTCCGGGCGTGCGCGAGGTCGCGAAACAGGAAGGGCAGGTCCGCGAATTCGAGCTCCGGCACCCTGTCGGTCAGGTAGCTCGTGGACTGGTAGGTGAGCGTCAGGATCCCCTGTTCCGTCATCCACAGCAGGTCCCCGCCCTGATATCCCAGATCGAGGATGTTCCAGAGGTATTTGATATCGACGGCGTTGCCGAACTCGGCCTGCAGCCGGTCGCCGATCTCCTTCAGGCCCCGGCTGTGGCTCGTCGTGGGCGGGCCGTAGCCGCCCATTACGATCCGAATGGTCACAGCATGGGCCCGGGCTGATTGAGGGCGTGCTCGGTCAGGTGCCGGACGATCCAGTCGTAGGCATCGTCCACCGAATCGGTGGGGTGCATCAGCTCCAC
This sequence comes from Burkholderiales bacterium, assembly GCA_036397875.1. Classification (GTDB taxonomy): domain Bacteria; phylum Pseudomonadota; class Gammaproteobacteria; order Burkholderiales; family SG8-41; genus SG8-41. Next base: position 2,186 of record DASWIC010000294.1, on the reverse strand, counting down.
GTCGCGCGCGCTGATCGTGCCGTGGCGCACCAGCGCGCCGAAATCCACGACCTGCCGCCAGTACTCTGTGGCGAAGAGGACGATCGGCATCGGCTTGCGCATCTTGCGCGTCTGCACCAGCGTCAGCAGCTCGAACATCTCGTCGAGCGTGCCGAATCCCCCCGGAAACACGATGACCGCCTTTGCGAGATACGCGAACCAGAACTTGCGCATGAAGAAGTAGTGGAAATGGAACGCCAGCTCGCGCGTGACATAGGGGTTGCCGAACTCCTCGGCCGGGAGCGAGATGGTGAGGCCCACGTTGATGCCGCGGGCCTCGGCCGCGCCCCGGTTGGCCGCTTCCATGATGCCCGGTCCGCCGCCGGTGCAGACCACGAAGCGCCGCTCGTTCGAATCGAGCCCCTTGGACCACTGCGTCAGGCGGAAGGCGAGCTCGCGCGCGGCTTCGTAGTAGACCGCCATCTTGAGCGCTGTGCGCGCGCCCTCGAGGTCGCCGTCACCGCCTTCGGCCTTGCGCAGCGCCTCCTCCGCCTGCTCGCGCGACTTCGTCCGCGCGGAGCCCATGAACACGATGGTGTCGTCGACGCGAAGGCGCTCGAACCGGCTCTTCGGCTCGAGATACTCCGACAGGATGCGCAGGGCGCGCGCTTCCTTGCTACTCAGGAATGACGGATTGGAATAAGCCTTTGCGTGCTGGTGTCGGCGCTCGGTCATGGGGAGTCCTCGATTGCGCGGCGGGCCCGGGTCGAGGACGCGGGGTTGCGCCTCGACCGCGGCTCACGATCACTTCACCTCGACGAGGGCGACGCCGTTGACCGTGCTGGTGGCCAGCACCGGGTTGCCGTCGGGCGTGACGTCCATCTTGCGCACGATGTAGCCGCCGGACGGGATCGCCCAGGTCTGGAACTGCCGCGTCTTCGGGTCGAAGCGCACGACCGTGTTCGGCTTGGTTCCGGATTCGCTGTACCAGATGACGTCCTTCGCAGCGACGATGCCGTAGGGCCGGGATCTCGGACCGCCAGGTGATTGCCATTCGGTCACTTGACCCGTCGCGGGATCGAGCCGGCCCAGAAAGCCGCGCGCGTAGTCCGTGTACCAGGCGACGTCGTCGCTGGTGAAGGCCATGCGCCGCGGGCGCGCCTTCGCATCCGGCAGGGGAAATTCGCGAATCTCCATCGTCCCGGGGTCGATGCTGGCGATCTTGTTGGTCCCGAACAGGACGACGAAGGGAACGCCCTTCGAATTCACCATGATGCCGTAGGGGCGCGAGCGCGGTGTCGGCGCCGTCACGAGCTTGATCTCGCCGGTGCCCGGATCGAGCCGTCCCATCATGTTGGACTGCTGCAGCGTGAACCACAGGATGCCGCTGGGATCGAAGGCGAGCGAGTGCGGGTCCTTCGCCTTCGGGTCCGGCATCCTGTATTCGGTGACGGCGCCGGTCCCCGGATCGAGCTTGCCGATGATCGATATGTGGTTCCCCGTGAACCAGATGCTGCCGCTTTTATCCTCGACCAGCCCGTGCGGCGCGGTGAGCGGTGTCTTCAGCGGATATTCCCTGACCTGACCGGTCTTCGGATCGACGCGTCCGAGCCGGTTACTCATCTGTCCCGTGTACCAGATGGCCCCGTCGCGCGTGGCGAGCGGGTCGTGTGGCCGCGAGCCCGGTATCGGCACCTGCCACTCCTTGATGTCGACCCGTGCCGGCCCGGGGATGATCACCGCCGCCGGCATCGCCTTCTCGGGAAAGTTCTTCGCCAGGTAGTCGGTGACGGGGATGACCTGATCCGGCGGAATGGGGACCCCGAAGTTGAGCATCATCCGGACGGCGGTGTGCCAATACGCCTGCGGGTAGCCGGAATTTGCGACGCGGTTGAGCCCGTGGCAGTCGCTGCAATAGGTCACGACGGCTTGCTTGCCGGGCCCGTCGGGAAGGTTCGGCGGAGTCTGGCCGCGGGCGGGCAGGATCGGGCACAGTAGAACAGCAGTCAGCGTGAGCAGAAGCGATTTCATCGACAAGGGTCTCTCCGTTTGCGGACGAGTATACCGGCAAGAAGCAGTGACGAGTGACGAAATCCCCCCGACATATTCATGTCTCCCCCCTTTGACAAAAGGGGGGTAGGGGGATTGGTGACGAGATGACGGTAACGGGTCGAATCACGACTCACGAATCACGACTCACGCTGTTG
>DASWIC010000293.1:0-10225 GCA_036397875.1 Burkholderiales bacterium | reverse complement strand
AAAGCCCCCCGGCGTCACGCAGCGCCCAAACTGTGGAAGAATGGGGGCGCCCATCTCCAGAGGCAGAACTTCATTCTTCTGTGTTCATGACTGAAGGAGGCAACGATGTCCACATTCATACTGCTTTTGAACTATACGGATCAAGGGATACGCAATATCAAGGAATCGCCGAAGCGGGTTGACGCGGCGAGGGCGCTTGCGCGCAAGCATGGCGCGGAGCTCAAGGATTTCTACCTGACCATGGGCACACACGACGTCGTGACGATCGTCGAGGCGCCCTCTGACGAGGCGGTAGCCAAATTCGTTCTCGCCACCGGCGCGCTCGGGAACGTCCGCACCACGACCCTCAAGGCATTCTCGGAGGCGGATTTCCGGAAAATCGTCGGCGCCCTGGGTTGAGGAGGCCTTATCAAGCCGGGCGGTAGACGGCGAACACCTTGTCCGAGTTCGTGACCCACGACTCGAGGAATACCGATTCGTCCGGCTTGCCGCGGCCCAGCTCGTGCATGGCGCCCGCGAGGCAGAACCAGTTGAGCAGCTCGTGATGCCCGCGGTCCTCGGCCTGTTCGATCGTGGTGTTGCGCCAGAGCTCCCAGTTGCCGTTCTTCAGGGCCTCGTAATAGCGCTTGTCCGCTTCGACGTCCGGGAACATCAGGGCGTGCTTCTTCACCAGGAACGAATGGCTCCAGCTTGAGGACGCGATGACCGCCACCCGCCACGGGCTCGCCTGCAGCGCACGGGCGATCGCGCCGCCTACCTGGAAGCAGCGCCACGGCTGCGGTCCGGGCGGGTCGAGGTCGCTCTCCCGCGCGTGCATCAGCGGAGCCGCCTGCGTCGGGTGCAGCGGCGTGCCGCGCGCGCCGATCAGCCAGCGCCCGTACGCGTTGACGGCGAAGGGCACCACCGGATAGGGGAAGCCCTTGCGGTCGTAATCGAGGTAGAGGATCGAATTGGCGAAGGCGTGGCCAAGCGCGTGGTGCAGCGGCTGGTAGGCGTAGGCGACGTCGATGCCTTCCTTGAGCAGCGCCGTCGCCAGGTACTTGCCGGCGGCGCGGTGGCCCTTCACGGCGAAGGTCTGTTCCTCGGGCTCGTCCCACGCGTTGGGGCCGCGGTGATGGCCCTTCCATGGCTGGAAGCTTACGGAGTCGTAGGCGAGGATGGAGAACGCGGGCACGCAGTCCTCGCGGAAGTTCTCGTACTGGTCGTCGCCCCAGATCAGCACGAAATCCGGATCGAAGGCATCGAGCTCGGCGCGGATCCTGCGGAACTGCTCGATCAGGTCCCGGCGGTGGCGGTCGGAGTGAGCCTGCCCCTCGTCGGCTCCCCATTGCTCGCGCATGGTCGGGTGCCAGTTTTCCACCGAGCGGAGCCGTTCGGGCAACTCGCGGTCCTCCAGACACGTCTTGATGCGGCGGCTCATGTTGCCCTTGAAAGAAAGGTTCGGGTAGTGGGTCATGCCGAGACCGAGTATCTGGCCCATCGAGGCTCTCCTTTCGTGGCAGGCCGGCAGGGCTGGCCCTTTTCCGCGCTGCCGCGTGACACGCATTCTACGCCGCCTGCCAGCTGCCCCGCTGCGAGGTAAACTGGAGTCACCCATCACGCAGCTCGAGACAATTGCACGTCTATGTCGGCCGAGGGAAACAGGGCGCTCGTCAGGCGACTCTACGACGAGGCATTTAACCGCCAGGACGCGGCAGCGGCAGCGGCGTTCTACACCATGGACGCGAAGAACCACGGCCGCACGATCGGCCGCGACGGCATGCGCAAGGTGTTCGAAGCGCTGTTCGCCGTTTTTCCCGATTTCCATTACCGGATCGAGGAGGCGACGGCCGACGGCGAGCGCGTCGTGTGCAAGGTCACGATGACCGGCACCCATCGCGGCGAGCCGACGCTGCCGGAGGTGTTCAACGGCATGCTGCGAGGCGTCGCGCCGACCGGCAAGGGCGTCACGGTGCTGCAGTATCACGGCTTTCGCATCCGGGACGGCATGATCAGCGAGCACGCCGCGGTGCGCGATGACCTCGGCATGCTCCTTCAGTTGGGCGTGGTGAAACGGCCCAACTGAACACTCCGTCACTCATCACCCGTCACCCGTATGACGTATGAGCTCTACTACTGGCCGCACATCCAGGGGCGGGGCGAGTTCATCCGGCTTGCGCTCGAGGAAGGCGGCGCCGAATACGTGGACGTCGCCCGCTTGCCGGAGAGCGAAGGCGGAGGCCGGGCAGCGGTGAGCCGCGTCCTCGAAGGCGCGGCCGGTGGGAGGATGCCGTTCGCGCCGCCGATCCTCAAGGCGGGGAAGCTCCTGCTCTCCCAAACCGCCAACATCCTGCACTACCTCGGGCCGCGGCTCGACCTCGTGCCGGACGGCGAAGCGGCGCGGCTGTGGGCGCATCAGCTGCAACTCACCCTCACCGACCTGGTGGTGGAAGCGCACGACACGCATCACCCGATCGCGAAGAGCCTCTATTACGAGGACCAGAAGCCGGAGGCGCTGCGGCGGGCGGCGGATTTCAGGACGTTGCGGCTGCCGAAGTTCCTCGGCTATTTCGAGCGCGTGCTCGCGGCGAATCCCGCCGGGGACCGCTACCTCGTCGGGAGGTCCGTGACCTACGCCGACCTCTCGCTGTTCCAGGTGATCGCCGGCCTCAACTTCGCGTTTCCCCGGGCGATGGCGGCGATGGCGCGCCGGCACCCGAAGCTGGCGGCGTTGCACCAGCGGGTCGAGGCGCGCCCGCGCATTGCCGCTTACCTCGCGTCGAGCCGCCGCATTCCGTTCAACGAGCGCGGGATCTTCCGCCGCTATCCGGAGCTCGACGGGGCATGAGCCTCCCAGGCGCTATAATTCCCTTCCCATGATCTCGACCCGACAGGACCCCGCATGACCATCTCGATGTACCAGGCGAGCGCGCCGCGCTTCGCCAACACGCTCAAGAATCTCTCCGCGATCCTCGACAAGGCGCAGGCCCACGCCGACGCAAAAAAGCTCGACCCCAAGGTGCTGACCGCCGCGCGGCTCTATCCCGACATGTTCCCGATGTCGCGGCAGGTGCAGTCGGCCTGCGATACGGCGAAAGGCGCGGTGGCGCGCCTCGCGGGCGTTGAGGTCCCGGCGCACGAGGACACCGAGCAGACGCTGGAGGAGCTGAAGGCGCGGATCGCCAAGACGATAACCTTCATCCAGTCCATCCAGCCCGCCCGCATCGACGGCAGCGAGGAGCGGGAGGTCGTGCTCAAGTTCCGCTCGGGCGAGGTGAAGTTCAAGGGCATGCAGTACCTGCTCGGCCACGCGCTGCCGAATTTCTATTTCCACGTCACGACCGCATACAACATCCTGCGCCACAACGGCGTGGAGATCGGCAAGCGGGACTACATTGGCACGCCGTGATTCAGGGATGAGGCACGAGACATCCTGCGCCGTTTCCGTGTATGATGCGGCACTCGCATCCGCGCCCCGGCCATTCGCCTTCGAGCCACTTCGCAGCAGCTGCCGCAATACCCGCCGGCCCCGCCAGGAGACCATTCTTTGAGATGCCATCACTGCGGTAAGCTGACCGACGTGCGCACCAACGGCAGGGGCGAGGAGTTCCTGTACCGCTGCCGGCATTGCGGCGGCTATCACAAGTTCACCAGCGTCGGGCATCACGGTTCCGGCGCCATCCATTACCGCGTCACCAAGGTCGCCGCGCCGGCGGGCGAGGAAAGCACCACGGCACTCACCTAGCGCCCGCGCCACGCTATACTCGCAGCCGCCGGTTCCTGCGCCGGCATCCAGACCCGTTTCCAACCTTTCCACCCCCACCCGGAGATTGCAATGCCTGTCGGAACAGTGAAGTGGTTCAATAAGGTGAAGGGCTTCGGCTTCATCCGGCCGGATGACGGCTCGAAGGACGTTTTCGTGCACATCTCGGCCGTGGAGCGCGCCGGCCTCGGCACGCTCGCCGAAGGCCAGAAGGTCCAGTTCGATCTCGCCCGCGGCAAGGATGGCAAGACTTCGGCCGACAACCTGAAGTCGGCCTGACAAGAATTCCCTATTCCCGCGAGCGTGCGTCCTGCATCGCTCGCCAGAGCCGGGCGGGCGTCAGCGGCATGTCGAGATGCCTGATCCCGAGCGGGCGCAGCGCGTCCAGCGCGGCGTTGACCAGCGCGGGTAGCGAGCCGGTGCAGCCAGCCTCTCCCACGCCCTTCGCGCCGAGCGCGTTGTTCGGCGTGGGGACGGAATGGTCGTACACCCCGAATTCCCGCATCCAGCCCGCGCGCGGCATGACGTAATCCATGAAGCTCCCGGTCAGCAGCTGCGCCGTCGCGGGGTCGTATATCGCGTGCTCGCCGAAGGCCTGTCCCGCGCCTTGCACGACGCCGCCGTGCACCTGGCCCTCGACGAGCGCGTGGTTGATGACGTTGCCGAGATCGTCGACCGCGGTGTAGCGCTCGATGGTCGCGGCGCCGGTCTCGGGGTCGATCTCGACCTCGGCGATATGGCACCCGTTCGGGTAGGTGGCGCCGAAGGTGCCTTCGGCGATCGTGTCGAGAGGATGCGGTTCCGGGCCGGCCAGCGCGCGCGCGAGCTCGACGAAGCCGAGCGAGCGGCGGCCCGCGACGAATCGCCCCCTGGAATAGGCGAGCGTGCTCTCCGGCACCTTCAGCCTGGCGGCGGCATGCGGACGCGCCAGCTCGATCAACTTCTCGCCGAGGACGCGGAACGCGCTACCGGTGCCGAGCGCGCCGCGCGATCCGCCGGTCGCGTTGCCCATCAGGTCGGTGGTGGGGGCGCTGGGATGAAAGCGGACGTGCTTCGTGTCGATGCCGAGCGCTGCGGCGACGATCTGGGGAAATATCGTTTCGTGTCCCTGGCCCGAGGACTGGGTGAGCGCGAAGAGCGTCATGGCGCCGTTCCGGTCGAATTCCACCGCGACCTGGTCCTTCGGCACGGCGCCCGCGCCTCCCGCCTCGAGATAGGTCGCGATGCCGATGCCGCGGAGCTTGCCGGCACGCCGCGCCGCCGCGCGCCGCGCGGGGAACCCCGACCAGCCGGCGCGCTCGAGCGCGTCGTCCATCACGCCTTCGAAATCGCCGGAATCGTAGGTGACTGCGTTCGGCGTCTTGTACGGCATGGCGGCCCGCGGGATGAGGTTCTTCCGGCGCAGCTCGACCGGGTCGAAGCCGTGCTCGGCTGCGGCGTAGTCCACCAGCCGCTCGATGGCATAGGCGATGTCGGGGCGCCCGGCGCCGCGGTAGGCGGATACCGGCACGGTGTTGGTGTAGGCGAGCCGCGTGCGGGCATAGAGCGCCGGGACGCGATACACCCCTCCCATGGTGATGGTCAGGTTGCGCGTGGCGATGAACGTCCCGAAGGCCGCGCCGTACGCCCCGAGGTCGGCGCGGTCGTCGAAGCGGATGGCAAGGAACTTTCCGTCCGCATCGAGCGCGAGCTCGCCGGTGAGGGAGATCGCGCGCCCGTGGAAGTCGCTCATGAAGACTTCGCTCCGCGACCCCACCCATTTCACCGGGCGCCCGAGCCGGCGCGCCGCGATCATCGCCGCGAAGTATTCCGGGTAGGCCGCGCCATGCACGCCGAAGCTCCCGCCGACGTCCTGGGCGACGAGCGCGAGGCGGTCCTTGTCGAGCCCCGTCACCTGCATCATCTGGCCGCGCATGCTGCCGGGGCCCTGCATCGGCGCGTGTATGGTGTAGCGCCCGCTCGCAGGGTCGTACGCCACCACGCAGGCGCGCGGCTCGAGCATGTTGCCGACGAGGCGCTGGCTCTCCATGGTGACCTTGCTCGCGTATTTCGCCCGCGCGAACGCGGCCGCGACCGCCTGCTCGTCGCCGGACTCGTACTCGAAAGCGAGATTGCCCGGGACGTCATCGTGGAGCTGGGGCGCGCCCGCCCGCACCGCCGCCTCGAAGCTCGCCACGGCGGGCAAATCCCGGTACTCGATGTCGATCGACTCCCGCGCGTCCTCGGCTAGCGCCGCGCTGTCGGCGACGACCATTGCAACCGGCTCCCCGACGAAGCGCACGCGCCCCATCGCGAGCACGGGATGATGCGGTTTCCTGACCTGCTGGCCGTCCTTTCCCGAGTAGGTGACGATATTGGGCAGCGACTTGAATCCGGCCGCGCGCGCGTCCTCCCCGGTGAGAACCGCGCTTACGCCGGAGAGAGCGAGCGCGCGGCGGGCGTCGAGCCGGACGATCTCCGCGTGCGCGCGGTCGGCTCTCAGGAACGCCGCGTGCAGCTGGCCCTCCGGATTCCAATCCGAGGTGTAACGGCCGGCGCCGGTGACGAGACGGACATCTTCCCTGCGAGCTGCGATCATGCGTGGTCAATGACTTGTGAATGATGGATGGTGGATAGTATGTCATTCCCGCGAAGGCGGGAATCCAGTAGCTGGTCAATCCGTGCGGAAATCTGTTTCCTGGGCTCCCGCCTCCGCGGGAGCGACGAGAGTTTTTCCACAGGCCGCCAACCGGCTTTCTCACGTGGCGGCCAGTTCTAGTAAACTCGCGGCTTCACGAGGTATCACAACAGGGGGGTGCGATGAAGATTCTGTTCTTCGATGATTTCAAGCTGGGCGTCCTGAAGGGCGACACGGTAGTGGACGTGTCGAAGCTGGTCGCGGACATTCCGCACACCGGCCCGCACGACCTCGTCAACGGCCTGATCGAGCGCTTCGCGAAGGTCAAGGCCAAACTGGAAAAAGCGGCGGCGGCCAGCAAGGGCGTGCCGCTCGCCAAGGTCAGGATCCGCCCGCCGCTGCCGAGGCCGTACAACATCGACTGCATGGCGGTGAACTACATGGAAGACGGAACCCGCACGGAACGCGCGCCGATCAATGCGTTTCACAAGTCCCCCAGTGCCGTCATCGGCGATGGCGACACCATGGTGCTGCCGGACGCGCCCGCCACCATCTTCGAGGGCGAGGCGGAGATGGCACTCGTCATCGGCAAGCGGGCGACGCACGTCAAGGCGGCGGACGCGATGAAGCACGTGTTCGGCTATCTCAATTTCATCGATGGCTCCGCCCGCGGGCTGCCGCCGGCGGGCAACACGTTCTACCAGATGAAGTCGCGCGACACCTTTGCGCCGATGGGCCCCTATATCGTCACGGCCGACGAAATCCGCGATCCCGGCAACCTCCAGATCCGCCTGTGGGTGAACGGCGTGCTCAAGCAGAATTTCAACACCAGCGACATGGCGCACAAGATCCCGCGCTGCATCGAGTGGATCAGCGCTATCCACACGCTGGAGCCGGGCGACGTGGTCGCCACCGGGACCAATCATCGCGGACTCTCCGCGTTCCAGGACGGCGACCGGATAGAGCTCGAGACGGAGGGGCTGGGGCGGCTGCGCATCAAGGTACGCGACGATCTCAAGCGCACCTGGGCACGGGAGACCCGCCTCGATCGCCAGGAGAAGAAGCTTGAAGGGCAGACGCCGCAGCTGACCGGCAAGTACGCGCAGGTCGGCAAAGTCTGAAGTCGAAAGTCGAAAGTCGAAAGTCGAAAGTCGAAAGTCGAAAGGCGAAAGGCGGAAGGCGGAAGGAGCACTGATGGGGGGGCACAGTGATTGACCGAGGACTCTGGATTTCGTGGTATGGCCTGCCGGACGGGGAGCGCGACGCCTACCTCGCCTGGCTCAACGGCAAGTTCATACCGGGCATGCTCAAGGAGCCGGGCGTGCTCTGGGGAGCGCATTACGCGGCCCAGGCGCAGCCCGTGCATGCCGGCGGCAAACCCCGCCTGCGCCACACCGACGATCCCGCGGTGCCCACCGGCAATGGCTACATCCTGATCTTCGGCGGAAGATCGGCGCACGCCTTCGCCAATCTCGCGCGGCGCAAGCTCGACCCGCAGCTGAAGCCGGAGGACCGGAAGATGCTCGCGCTGCGCATCGGCGAGCGCGTCAACATCGTGACCGAGGAAGATCGGGCGGCCGGACCGGCGGCCAGGAAGCGCGAAGGCAAGTACACGCTTGCCCCCTGCATCCAGCTCGGGAGCTTCAATGCCGGCTCCGCGGAGGAGGATGAGATCCTCGACTGGTACGCCAACTGGCGCCTGCCCTCGATGGCGAAGCTGCCCGGCTGCCTCGGCATCCGCAAGTTGAACTCGGTCTCGGGGTGGGCCAAGCATGCCGTGCTCTACGAATTCGAATCGCTGGCGGCCCGCGACGAGCATTTCCCGTTTCATGAGAACGCGCGTCCCGAGATGGCGGCGTGGACCGACACGCTGGTGCGCAAACTGGTCCACGCGCCGGGCTCGCCCAACGTGGCGACCCGGCTGTGGCCGCCGCTAAAAGCCGCTGCGCGGAAGAAGAAGCGCTAACCCGCCGTCGGCACGTGCCGCCCACGAATGACGTCATTCCCGCGAAGGCGGGAATCCAGTCCGAGAGGAAGGGACCATGGAACACCGCAAACGCATGAAGAAGGGCTTCGAGGTCCTGCGCAAGATGGGCCGCCTCGGGACCATGATGAACCAGAAAGCGCTCTATCCCGAGCTCTACGATCTTTCGGTCGGCTACCTGTTCGGCGAGATCTGGTCGCGCCCCCACCTGAACATCCGCGACCGCGAGCTGATCACTCTCGCCTCCAATATCGCGCTGGCGCGCCCGGCCGGCACGCATTCGCACTACCGTAGCGCCATGCACCTCGGCTTCACCCAGGAGGAGATCATGGAAACCATCATCCACGTCGGGCACTACGCCGGCTGGCCCGCGATCGCGCACGCGATCATCCAGTTCGAAGAAGTGCTGAAAGAGGATGCGGCCAAGGCGAAAAAGAAGCCAGCCGCGGGTAAACGCCGATAGTACTCAGCAGACGGAGGGAGATGCCATGATTCTCGAAGTTGCCATCTTGCATATCAAGCCGGAAGACATCGCGCAGTTCGAGGCCGTTTTCCCGAAGGTCGAGCCGATCTTCCGCAGCGTGAAAGGGTACATCTCGCACGAGCTCCAGCGCTGCGTGGAGACCAAGGGACGGTATCACTTCCTGATCCGCTGGGAGACGATCGAGTCGCACACGGTCAACTTCCGGCAGTCGCCGAAGTTCCAGGAGTTCCGCGGGCTGGTCGGGGGATTTTTCGCGCAACCGCCGGTCGCCGAGCATTTCGAGCGCGTCACCGACAGCAAGCTATAGCACTCATGGACCCGTTCACTCGTGACCTCATGCCGCTCGCCGAGCAGGCGGCGGTGTGCCTCAAGCGGCGGAAGGAGACGGTCGCGGTCGCGGAGTCGTCCTCCGGCGGCCTCATCTCGGCGGCGCTGCTCGCGGTGCCGGGCGCATCCGCCTATTTCATCGGGGGCGGCGTGCACTACACGCGGCAGTCCCTCCTCACGCTGAGCGGCACCGCGGACGCCATGTTCGCCGGCATGCGCGGGGCGACCGAGCCCTGGGCGCTGCTCATCGCACGCACCCAAAGGAGCCGCTGCGCGGCAACGTGGGGCGTGGGCGAGAGCGGCGCGGCCGGTCCCACCGGCAACCGCTACGGCGATCCGCCCGGTCACACCTGTCTCGCAGTAACCGGACCCAGCGAACGCAGCGTCACGCTTGAGACCGGCAGCAGTGACCGTTACGCCAACATGTACGCGTTCGCCGCGGCCGGGCTCAAGCTGCTGGTGGCCGTGCTTGAGGATCAGGGGTGAGGGACGAGTAACGGGAAACGAGAAACGGAGAAGCCATGGCAGCAACAGTCAGACGCGTGGTCACGGGCCACGACAGGAACGGAAAAGCGATCGTCGTTTCGGACGGCCCGGCGCCGGTTCACACCAACCCGCTGCGTCCCGGCCAGCGCTCGCACGAAGTCTGGAAAACCAACGCGATGCCGATACCGATCGCGCGCGAGGAGCCCGATCCCGTCACCGGGAAGCGCCAGCTTCACCCGCCGCCGCACGGAACGATGTTCCGCATTTCGGAGGTCCCGCCGGAGTCCGACGCCATCCGCAACATGACTCCGGCGCAGGCGCGCGAGGCGTTCCACGCGAGCGGGGCGGAGGATGCGTCGACCTGGGGGCGCGGCGGCCGCCATCCCCTGATGCACCGCACCGAGACCGTCGACTACGCGGTGGTGCTGGAGGGTGAGATCACCCTGATCCTTGACGAGGGAGAGATCAACCTCAGGACCGGCGACGTCGTGATCCAGTGCGGCACCAGCCACGCGTGGAGCAACCGCTCCGGGAAGGTTACGAAGATGCTGTACGTGCTGATCGACGGCGCCTTCGATCCGGCGC
>DASWIC010000292.1:0-6503 GCA_036397875.1 Burkholderiales bacterium | reverse complement strand
GGCGTCGCCCATCTCCGTCGTGCTCGCCTTGCCACCGAGGTCCGCGGTGAGGTGCTTTGCCTCCGCGATGACTCTGTCCATCGCCGCGTCGATCCGTCTTGCGGCATCGGTCGCCTTCGGCTCCCCGCGCTTGCGTCCAAGCCACTCCAGCAGCATCTTCCCCGACATGATCAGCGCGTAGGGGTTCGCGATATTCTTCCCTGCAATGTCCGGCGCGGAGCCGTGCGTTGCCTGCGACATCGCCAGCCGCTCGCCCACGCACAGGCCCGGGGCGAGGCCAAGGCCACCGACGACGCCGGCGCCCTCGTCGGTCAGGATGTCGCCGAACTGATTGGTGGTGACCACCACGTCGAACTGCTGCGGGTTCATGACGAGCTTCATCGCGAAGCCGTCCACCAGCACCTCGTCGAGCTTCACGTCCGGGTATTCCTTCGCCAGCTTGCGGCACTCCTCGGCGAACATGCCGCAGGCGAGCCGGTAAACCGGTTCCTTGTGCACCGATGTCACCTTCTTCCGCTTGCGCGTGCGCGCGATCTCGAACGCCTCGCGTGCGACGCGCATCGAGCCCGTGCGCGTGATCACGCGCGAAGCAATGGTGATCTCGTCATTGGGGCGGAACTCGCCGGCGCCCGCGACGACGGTGTCGGATGACTGCATGCCCTCCGTCACCTCGCGCAGAAAGACGATGTCCACGTTCTTGTGGACGGACGGGATATTGGGATACGACTTGACCGGCTTGATGCTGGCGTAGAGGTCGAGGCGCTTCCTGAGCGGCGGCATGATCCAGGTCGGGTCGTTGCGCGGGTAGGCGGCGTGCCCGATCGGCCCGCACAGGAAGCCGTCCATCTTCTCGAGCGCCGCGACGGTCGGCTGCGGCATCGTATGCCCGTGCAGCTCGTGACCCCTCTTGCCGATCGGCAGGTCCTGCCACTCGATTTCCAGCCCGGTCTTCTCCGCCGCCGCCTTCATCACCATGACCGCTTCGGGCACGACCTCCAGGCCGATGTCGTCGCCGAGCAGGATTCCGATTCTCAACACTGGCGTTCCCCCAAAATCATCGTTGCTGCGCTCTCCGCTCCCGTTCCTTCACGACGATGTCGAACAGCTTCCCGGCGGCGGGCCCGGTTACCGGGTTGGGGCGCACCCCGATCGCGGCTGCGGACTTGTGGTTGTCGAACACGAACTGGCGCCAGACGGCGGGCGGGTACGATTCGAGAGGCAATGCAAAGCCGCCCTGCAACATGGCGTTGCGCGCCCGGGTGTGCCCGGAGCGGACATCGGTGCCGCGGAAACTGTGGCATGAAAAGCAGGCGTTGCGGAAGGCCATGACCTCGTGCACATCGCGGGGCAGGTCCGCCATCGCCGCGAGCGGGTCCTGGGGCGTGCGCCTGAAGCTGTCGATGGTCAGGGAGAACATCGCCGTCGTCCGGGCCGTGAATCGCGGCGGCGGCGGCTTCAGGAAATGGATGAAGGCGCCGACGGAGCGCACCGACATTTCCGACTTTTCGTCCTTCCATGAGTACGCGCGCTTGTTCTGATAGAACGCGCTCAACCGGAAGAGATTGCGCTCATCGTCCAGCCCGACCACGACCACCGGCTGGTAGGGCTCGATCTCGCTCAGGCGCAGGAAGACCTTTTCCCTGCGCACATTCGTCAATACCAGGTAATCACCGCCGCCGATCTTCTCGCGCGGCTGCGAGTCCAGAAAGCGGGAGAGCGCGATGGCGTGAAACTCCCGAAACGGGTAGCTGTTGAGCTCGTATTGCGATGCCCCATCGAAGATCAAGCCGAAGGGCGCCGCGAATCGCTCGTCGGTCGGGTGGGTTTGAACCAGTTCCGGCTTCGCCCAGAACGGCTCTGTCGACAACGGCGGCTCCTGCCATTTGCGGCGCGCGCGCATCAATTCCGCGAAGAACGGGTCGAGCGCGCCCGCGCCGGTAAAAGCCAGCACCAGCTCGCGCGCGAGGCTCCGCTTGGCGTTCATATTCATCATCGCCGTGAAATGATCCAGGCCCGCGAGGACGATCTCCTGCACCTCGCGGTTACCGGCGGCGCGCAACCGCTGGGCGAAGCGCCGGGCGTCTGATTGAAAGCCGTCGAAGTCGTTTGCGGCGGATAGCACCAGGAACGGCGGCGCGCTGCGGGCGTGGGCGACCGGGGAAGCATCGCGGCGCGTGCCCGCGTCATCGCCAAAAACGGGCGTGACCAGCTCGGCGGCCCGCTGGGCGATCGGCCCGGTCTCACCCAGATCGTAGATGCCGCTCACCGCGATAACCCCGGCGACTGCGTTTGCCGGCGCGCCGGCGCCACGCAAGTAGCGGCCGTCCAGAACCACCAGGCTCGCGAGGTGCGCGCCCGCGCTATGCCCCATCAGGAACACGCGCTTCGCGTCAAAACCGTAGTTGTCGGCGACACGAATCAGGTACGCGCACGCCCGCGCGACATCCTCGGCCTGGGCCGGGAACTTGTGCGCCGGCGCCAGTGGATAGCGCACCAGCGCCACCGCGACGCCGCGCGGGACGAGCGCCTGCGCCACCGCCTTGCCGATGCCGTAGCCGTCATCCGACTCGCGCCAGAACCCGCCGTGCACGAACGCAATCAGCGGCGGCCTGCCCGGGCCGGCTTTCGGGAGATACAGGTCGAGCGACTGGTGTCGCGCAGGGGCGCGATCACGCGCCCTGAGCACATAAGGGATGTCCCGGTGCGCCGTCGCTTCAGGTTGCGCAAACGCAGCCGCAGCACAGCCACTTGCGAGCGGGCCCGCGGACATCCACGCCGCCGCAACCAAACCCGACCACCGTCGCGCTGCAACCATCCTCATCAGACAGCCGCGGCAACCGCATCACCCATTTGCGCGGTGCTTGCTCTACCGCCCAGGTCGGCGGTGAGGTGCTTCGCCTCGGCGATCACCTTGTCCATCGCGGCATCGATCCGCTTCGCCGCCTGCGTTGCTTTTTCCTCGCCCCGCTTGCGGCCGAGCCACTCGATCAGCATCTTCCCCGACATGATCATGGCGTAGGGATTGGCGATGTTCCTGCCCGCGATGTCGGGGGCCGAGCCGTGCGTCGCCTGCGCCATGGCCTGCCTCTCCCCCACGACCAGCCCCGGCGCGAGCCCGAGGCCGCCGACGAGCCCCGCGCCCTCGTCGGTCACGATGTCGCCGAACTGGTTGGTGGTCACCACCACGTCGTAGTCCTGCGGCTTCATCACGAGCTTGAGCGCGAAGCCGTCGATCAGGACCTCGTTGAACCGCACGTCCGGGTACTCGGCCGCGACCTTGCGGCACTCGCGCGCGAACATGCCGCACACCAGGCGGTAGACCGGCTCCTTGTGCAGCGCCGTCACCAGCCTGCGCTTGCGCGTGCGCGCGATCTCGAACGCCTCGCGCGCGACGCGGCTCGCGCCCTTGCGGGTGACGACGCGCATGCCGATCGCGATCTCCTCGTTGGGCTGGAACTCGCCGCTGCCCGCGAGCACCACGCTGGACGACATCATGCCTTCGGTCGTTTCGCGCAGGAACACGATGTCCACGTCCTTGTGCACGGACGGGATGTTGGGATAGGACTTGACCGGCTTCACGTTGGCGAAAAGCTCGAACTTCTTGCGCAGCGGCGGCATCACCCACGTCGGGTCGTTGCGCGGGTAGGCGTTGTGGCCGATGGGCCCGCAGATCCAGCCGTCCGTCTTCGCCAGCGCGTCCGCCGTGACCTGCGGCAGGGTATTGCCGTGCAGCTCGTGCCCGCGCTTGCCGATGGGGAGCTCCTGCCATTCGATGGCGAGCCCGGTCTTTGCCGCCGCCGCTTTCAGGACCTTGACGCATTCGGGCACGACTTCGAGCCCGATGTCGTCGCCCAACAGGATGCCGAGTTTCAGCACGCGCCTGCTCCCGATCATGAAACCGCGCGCTTGACGCCTTGGCCGCCCGGCACGGACGCGCGCGCGACCTCGGCCGCGTCCTTGAGCTTGCCGACGTCCCAGCACAACCGGATGAGCCTGTCGGTCTCGGCTCTCGACAGTATGCCGTCGGCCAGGCCGCGAAACTTGGCCTCGAGGTCGCCATCGCTCATCGGCCGGTCGAGGCTGCCAACCGCGTGCTCGACGTGTTTTTCCAGCACCTTTCCGTTCTTCAACCTGATTGTGACGTGTACCTGGTCCTCGTGCACGCCTTTCTCCACCGTCGCGGTCACTTTCTCCCGTAGCGCCACGACCCCGGGGTCCCGCACCGCCTCATCGCTGTATTGCGCCTCGCCCGCCGCGCCGTGAATGATCGCCACCGCGCACGAGTGATACACGCTGAATTTTCCTTCGAGGCCGGATTGGGGCGTTTTCCTGCCGGTCAGCTCCAGCACCAGCGGATGGACTTTCAGAGCGACGCTCTCGATGTCCTCCGCCTTGAGCTTGTGCTCACCGCGCAGTTGAATGCTACCGTCTATAGCCGGGTGCTCGACGATGCCGCAGGCGTAGGGCTTGTAGGTATTGGTCGAGATTTCCCACCCCTCACCCAGCCGGTCCACGACTGCCCCGGGATTGAAAGCCGTGGACAGCACATTCGCGAAGCCGCGCTTCGCCTCGATCCCCTGGCCGGAACTGGTGAAATTGCGTTGCGCGAGCAGCGCGGCGAGCAGGCCGTTGCGCGCCGCATTGCCGGGATGGAACGGCTTGCACATGGTGCCGAACATCTCGCGCAGCCCCGAGGACTGGGTCGCAGCGATGCCGAGCGCCCACACCATCTGCTGCTCGCTCAGGCCGAGCAGCCGCCCGGCAGCGGCCGCGGCTCCAAACACGCCCGCTGTCGCGGTGATATGCCAGCCCACGTCGTAGTGTGACGGGTAGACGGCATTGCCGATGCGGCACTCGGCCTCCACGCCGAGGATGAAGGCGTGCAGGAATGCGTCGCCCTTCACCGGCCGGCGCTCGGCCAGCGCCAGTATCGCCGAGGCGACCGGGCCGCTCGGGTGAATGACGGACTTCAAGTGCGTGTCGTCGAAATCAAAGGTATGCGACGTCATGCCGTTCATCAACGCCGCCAGCATGATGTCGAGCTTGTCGCCCCGCCCGAGCACCGTGGCTTCCCGCGGGCCGGAGAACTCATTGAGCGCCGCGAGCGCGCGCTCCACCGTCTCGTGGCGCGCTGCCCCGACCGCGCAGCCGATCCAGTTGAGAAACGACCGCGCCGCCTCGTGCCGCACATTTTCCGGCACACCGGTGTAGCGATGATTGACGATGAATTTTGCGAGTGTTCTCGTGACTTCCATGGATGACTCCGATTCAGCGTCCAATCTTAGCTTCCTCCCCCCTTGAGAAGTAAGGGGGCGGCGGCGGCCTTAAGCGCGAGTGGTACCGGCACCCTATTTCAGATACTTCCGTTCCCACTGCTCGACTTCGTCGAGCTTGAGTGCTTCGTTGTACTCCTTGAGGCCCAGCATACGACTGCGCAGGGCGCGGGTGTGGCCGTCCTTCCTGAGGGCGGCCAGGGCCTCGCGGATCGCGAACCCCGCCGCGGCGCGCTCGAGCCCGGGGTAGATCGCGATGCGCAGGCCGAGCCGGCCGATGCCGTCGGAATCGAGCTCGTCGAGCGCGCCGCCCGCGCCCATGTTGACGAGGCAGGGCGCGTCCACTTCGGCGGTCACGCGCTTCAGGTCCTCCAGCACCGTCGGACCGCTCTTCATCTCGACGAATATCACGTCGGCGCCCGCCTCGCGGAACGCCTGCGCGCGTTTGATCGCCTCATTCAGCCCGTGCGCCTCCGCCGCATCGGTGCGCGCGATGATGACGAAATCCGGATCGCGGCGGGCGGCAAGGGCCGCTTCGATCTTGCCCACGGCCTCCGCCTGCTCGATGACCGGCCGCGCGCCGGGAAGCTGGCCGCAGCGCTTCGGGGATGCCTGGTCCTCCAGGTGGATTGCTGCGACACCCGCGGACTCGAACTCCTCCACGGTGCGGCGCACGTTGACCGCGTTGCCGTAGCCGGTGTCGGCGTCACAGATCACGGGGATATCGACGGCCGCCGCGACGCGGCGGGCATGGCTCGTGATCATCGTGAGGTCCACCAGCCCGACGTCGGGACGCCCCAGCAGGCTCGCGGAGACGCCGTTCCCGGTCATGTACGCTGCCTCGAAGCCCGCCTGCTCGACGAACCGCGCCCCGTAGGCGTCGTAGATCCCCGGCGCGATGACGACCGGCCCCTTCATCAGTCGTGCTCGAAGACGTTGGCGGACCGTCAAATTACGCGCTGTTACCATTCCCTTCCACCACCCCGTCACTTCGTGACACCCCGTCCGTCCCGCCGCGCTGCATCGCGGCGGTCGTTCGCCGGCTCGAATGTGCGCAGGCACATTCTTCGAATTCCCGGCTCACCCTCCGGCAGGAGGGGAAGGCTTCCGCTCGCCGGTCATCCTTGATCCCTCGACCTTCATCGCTCAAGCAGCCGCTTTGAGATCGAGGCGGTATTTGGCGAGCTTGGCGTCGTCCAGTGTCACGCCGAGCCCCGGGCCCGCCGGAAG
>DASWIC010000291.1:0-3485 GCA_036397875.1 Burkholderiales bacterium | reverse complement strand
ATTTGCTTCGGCGACGCGGCGTTCTGCAGTGTGGCCTTCAATCCGGTCGCGGACGCGGGCCCCGATCAGACCGTGGCGTCCGGCTCGGTCGTGACGCTGGATGGGTCGGACAGCGAAGGCAGCATCAACTCGTATTCGTGGGCGCAGACGGGCGGGCCGGCCGTTGCTCTCGTCAACGCGAACCAGGCAGTTGCGTCGTTCATCGCTCCGTTTGTGGCGAGCGTGGTGGCCTTGTCGTTCCGGCTCACGGTCGTCAGCGAATCGAACGTGGCCGATACCGACTCGATGAGCGTCACCGTGCAGCCGTAGCCGCCGCCCGCCGGCCTGGGCCAGGCTAGCGCTATCCCCGGCGCCGAGGCTGCCAGTGGTGCGACCGGTGATGGGCGAGACGGTCCGGTTTCTCGAACAGTTTGATCAGAATCACGCCGGCGAGAAAGCCGCCGAGGTGCGCCCAGAAAGCGACGCCGCCCTCCTGTCCAGCGACGATGCTGCTAAACCCGCCGAATAACTGCAGCACCGCCCAGTAGATGAGCATCACCCATGCCGGCAGCGCGATCGACGTGATATAGAAGCCCAGCGGCACCGCAGTGAATACCCGGACGCTCGGGAACAATACGAGGTAAGCGCCCATCACCCCGCTGATTGCGCCCGAGGCGCCGACCATCGGCACCGCGGACGAGGGATTGGCGATCACCTGCGCGAGCGCAGCGGCGAGTCCGGTCAGCACATAGAACGCGACGAACCGGGGCCGCGTCATCGAGTCCTCGATATTGTTTCCGAACAGCCACAGAAACCACATGTTTCCGAGCAGATGCATCCAGGAACCGTGCAGGAACATCGACGTGATCAGGTTCTGGATCTGGCGGCCGGGATCCGTGAGGCACACCAGCCCTTCCCCCAGGGGAAAGCGCGTTCCGGGAGAGACGGATGCGGTGAGCTCCCCCGGGATGAGGCCGAGCTCGCACACGGAGCGGGCCAGCGGAACCGTGGCGCCCCCGCCCTGGAGGAGCAGCCACGCGAGGACGTTTAACGCGATCAGAACGAACGTGACATACGGCGTGCGCTGGGTTGCGTTCTCGTCGTGATAGGGAAACACGGCTCAGCCGGGTTCACCCGTCACTTGGTAATGGAAATTCCCGAAACCCTCACGATCTCGGCGACCCGCTTGCGCTCGCTCGTGCGGAAGTCGCTCAGCTCCTTGCGCCCGCCGGCGATGATCTCGATGCCCAGGACCTTCAGCCGCTCGCCGAACGCGGGCGCGCGCGCCGCCTTGACGATCTCCGCGCTCGCCTTGTCGAGGATCGCCGCGGGCGAGCCCTTGGGCGCGACGATGCTGTACCAGCCGAAGTTCACGAATCCCGGCAATGTTTCTGCAATCGTAGGGACATCGGGCAGCCCCGGCGCGCGCTTCGCCGTGCTGACCCCGATCGCCCGCAGCCTGCCAGAACTGACGTGGGGAAACGCCGCGGGGTATACGGCGATTTGCATCTGGATCTCGTTGGCAATCGCGTCGATCAGAGCCCCCGCGACGCCCTTGTAGGGCACGTGCAGCATGTCGATGCCGGCCGCTTGCGTGAACATGACCGTGGCGAAATGCTCGCCGCTGCCCGGGCCGCCGGAGCCGTAGCGGATCTTTCCCGGCGATTTCTTCGCGAGTGCGATCAGCTCGGCAACCGAGTTCGCCGGGAGCTGCGGGTTGATTGTCTGCACCCAAGGCACGAGCCCGACGAGGGAGACCGAGTCGAATTCCGTGTCGAGGTTGAACTTGAGGTTGGGGAAGACCGAGGTCGCGACGAAGAGCTGGGAGGTCAGCATCATCCAGGTGTAGCCATCGCGCTCGGCGCGCAGCGCGTGCTCCGCGCTGATGATGCCGGCCACCCCGGGACGGGTGTCGACGACGACCCGCTGGCCCCACACGCCGTAGAGGTGATCGGCGATGAGCCGCGCCATGATGTCCGGCCCCGATCCCGGCGCGCTGCCGATGATCAGCCGGATCGGCTTGTCCGGGAATGCCGGTTGGGCGGCGTATGCCGCGGAAGCTGCGATGAGCGCCGGGACGGCGAACGTGGCCAACAATTTTGCTGTACGCATGGGATCCTCCTCCTTGTTTGCATCACGTTAATCGGCCCGCCGCCGGAAATCAACAAGTAACCGGGAAACCGGGATCGGGCTTGGCGAATTGCATGATAATCGCTGTCTACGGCTGCTGCCCAGACTCGTGGATGAACCATAGGGTATCTTTCACGTTGTCAGGGATCACTGTGTACAAGAAATGCCCCAAGTGCGGACACGAACGCGCGGCCGGCGAGACCGGGCCGGAGGACGTCTGCGGCGCGTGCGGGCTGATCTTTTCCAAGTACCTGCGCTCGCGCTTGGCGCCGGAGGTGCCGGTCGCGCCCGCCCGCGCGGCTGAAGAAGGCGAGGGCGGCTGGTTTGCGCGCGCGAAAGCGCTCGCCTTCCACGTGCCGGAGGAGGTCGACGCGCTCCACGTCTACGCGCGGGCGCTCCTCCTCGCCCTCCTGATCGTCTACGGCGTGAAGCTCGCCGCGATGGACGTGCCGTCGTGGGAAATGGCGGGCTCGCTGATCCACGCGCCCATGGTGCCGTTCCACGAATTCGGGCACATCCTGTTCCGTCCGTTCGGGGAGTTCATGCACAACCTGGGGGGCGCGCTGTTCCAGGCGGGGCTGCCGCTCGTCCTCGGCGGGATCTTCCTCGCGAAGAACCGGGATCCGTTCGCCGCAGCGGTCATGCTGTGGTGGTTCGCGGTAGCGGTGATGGACACCGCGCCCTACGTCTACGATGCCCAGATGCCCCAGCACGTCCTGTTGACCGGCCGCACGGGCGATACCGGCGCGCATGATTTCATCGACGTGCTGGGCGACCTTGGGCTCCTCGGCCGTGCCCAGGCCGTGGGCCGCCTCGTGCACGGCATTGGCGTCGCGGTGCTGATCGCGTCATTTGCGTGGGGCGCGTTCGTGGTCTGGAGACAACACGGCGTCAGGAAGTAACGAAAGCGCCGGGTTCAAATTTAAGCCGTGCACCATCTCCTGCTCGCCCTCGGGGCGATGTTCTTTCAGCAGACCTTCGTCGCGCTCGGCAGGGCTCTTCCCGCGGTGATCGCGCCGGCGATCATCACGGATCTGGGCATCGATCCCGCCTGGATCGGCGTCTATTTCGGCGTGATGGCGTTGTCCGCTCTCGTCGCGCAGCTGGGTTGCGGAAGCTTCATCGTGCGCCATGGCGCGTTGCGCCTGAGCCAGATCGCCCTCGTCATGCTGGCTGCGGGCACTGCATTGGCGGCGCTGGGAACGCCACTGCCGCTCCTCCTGTCCGCGGTCATTGGCGGGGGCGGCGGGGCCGTATCCACTCCGGCCAGCTCTCATCTGCTCAGCCGCTGCACGTCGCCGCGCTACCTGCCCCTCGTGTTTTCCATCAAGCAGACCGCCGTGCCGGCCGGACTGCTTCTGGCCGGTGTGCTCGGG
>DASWIC010000290.1:0-26581 GCA_036397875.1 Burkholderiales bacterium | reverse complement strand
CGCGAGCCGCGCCAGGTCGGCAACGCGCCGCACGTCCTCCAGCGTCAATGCCATGTTACCCCGCGGATGGAAGCCTTAAAAATCGAGGCTGCATAGGGTATCATAACCGTCCAAGCAACTGGACCAAATCCCTTTGGGTGGAACGCGTTATGTTGGGTTTCTTGAGCCGCTACTTTAACGACGACCTGGCGATCGATCTCGGCACCGCGAACACGCTGATTTACGTGCGCGGCAAGGGCGTCGTGCTCGACGAGCCGTCGGTGGTGGCGATCCGCCAGGAAGGCGGGCCCAACGGCAAGAAGGTGATCCAGGAGGTCGGGCTTGCGGCGAAACAGATGCTCGGCCGCACGCCCGGCAACATCACCGCCATCCGCCCGATGAAGGACGGCGTCATCGCCGACTTCACCGTCACCGAGCAGATGCTCAAGCATTTCATCAGGAAGGTGCACAACACGCGGTTCTTCAAGCCGAGCCCGCGCATGATCATTTGCGTGCCGTGCGGCTCCACCCAGGTCGAGCGCCGCGCGATCCGCGAATCCGCGATCGGCGCCGGCGCCTCCAGCGTCTATCTGATCGAGGAGCCGATGGCGGCGGCGATCGGCGCCGATCTGCCGGTGGGCGAACCGACCGGCTCGATGGTGGTGGACATTGGCGGCGGCACCACGGAGGTGGGCGTGATCTCGCTCGGCGGCCTGGTCTACAAAGGCTCGGTGCGCGTCGGCGGTGACAAGATGGACGAAGCGATCATCAACTACATCCGCCGCAACTACGGCATGTTGATCGGCGAGACCACCGCCGAGCAGATCAAGAAGGAAATCGGCTCCGCCTTCCCGGGCTCGGAAGTGCGCGAGAAGGAAGTGAAGGGGCGCAATCTCGCCGAGGGCATCCCGCGGAGCTTCACCATCTCCTCGAACGAAATTCTCGAGGCGCTGACCGAGCCGCTCAATGCCATCGTCTCCGCGGTCAAGTCCGCGCTCGAGCAGACGCCACCCGAGCTGGCCGCGGATATCGCCGAGAAGGGCATGGTGATCACCGGCGGCGGCGCGCTGTTGCGCGACATCGACCGCCTGCTGATGGAAGAGACCGGCCTGCCGGTGATTGTCGCCGAAGACCCGCTCACCTGCGTCGTGCGCGGGTCCGGCAAGGCGCTGGAAAAAGTCGAACGGCTGGCCAGCATCTTCACCAACGACTAAAGCGATCGGCGTTCAGCTACCAGCTGCCAGCTCAACGCACTGCGGGCGTGCCGTGCACGAACCATGCTGACCGCTGACTGCCGAGGGCTGATGGCTGACTGATGGAATATTCGCCGCCGCCGTTTTTCAAGACCGGCCCGACGCCGCTCGCCAGACTGCTGATCTTCTCCGCGTTGTCCCTCGCGTTTCTCGTCGCCGACGTCCGCCTCAACTACCTCGACTCGCTGCGCCAAGTCGCAGCAGTGATCGTCTATCCCCTGCAACGGATCGCGGCCGCGCCCGCAAGCATCGCCCGGCGCATCGGCGATTTCTTCACCACTCACGGCTCGCTGCGCGCGGACAACGCGCGCCTCAAGCTGGAGAATTTCGAGAACGGCGCGCTGCTCCTGCAGCTGAAGGCGCTGCAGGCGGAAAACGAGCAGTTGCGGGCGCTGCTCGCTGCGCGCGAGCGGTTGAAGCTCGAGCTCGCCGCCGCCGAGGTGCTCTACGCCGCGCGCGACCCGTTCTCCCGCAAGGTGGTGATAGACCGCGGCTCGATGCAGGGCGTGCGGCCCGGCCAGCCGGTGGTGGACGACCGCGGACTGGTGGGCCAGGTAACGCGCGCCTATCCCTGGCTCGCGGAAGTGACCCTCGTCACCGACAAGGGGCAGTTCGTGCCGGTCCAGAACGTGCGCAATGGCTTGCGCACGGTGCTCTCGGGCACCGGCAGCGACGGCGCGCTGGAACTGCGCTTCATCCCGCTCACCGCCGACTTCCAGGACGGCGACGAGCTCGTCACCTCCGGCATCGACGGGGTCTACCCGCCCGGACTGCCGGTGGCGCGGGTAACCAGCGTCGAGCGCAGCGTCGGCCAGATTTTTGCCCGTATCACCTGCGCGCCCCTGGGCGGCGTGGCGCGTCACGTGCACGTACTCGTCGTCAGCGGCAGCCGCGAACTCCCGCCGCGGCCGGTCGACAGGAAAAAACAGCTTCGCGGCAAGAAACCGAGAAAGAGCTGATGGCCGACACGCGCATTGAAACCCAGGAGATCCTGCTGCCGGTTCGCGCGGGTTTCATCGCCTTGACGCTCATCGGGGCGCTGATGCTGAACCTCCTGCCATGGGCCGGCGCGTGGCTGTGGGTCAAGCCCGATTTTGTCGCGCTGGTGGTGCTCTACTGGTGCATCGAGCAGCCGCGGAAGGTGGGCTTCATCTCGGCATGGATGATGGGATTGTTGATGGACATCGCGGACGGCACGCTGCTCGGCCAGCACGCGCTCGCCTACTCCATACTCGCCTATGCCGGCATCGTGCTGCACCGCCGCGTGCGCATGTTCTCGGGGACGCCGCAGATGGTCCACGTGCTGGTGCTGCTGCTGATGAACGATCTTATCGTCCTTGCGATCCGTCTCGTGGCCGGGGCGGATTTCCCCGGGCTGCAGTACTTCCTCGGCAGCTTCGTCGCGGCGGCGCTCTGGCTGCCGCTGGGCGCGCTGCTCAAGCTCCCGCTGCGCCCGCGGGTCGATCCCGATCTTTTCTAGGGCATGGCCATGCGCTCCGAGCTGTCGATCAATCCCGGCATCGAGCTGCGCAACGCCCAGCTCGAGCTGCATCACTTCCAGGTGCGGCTCGCGATCGCGGCCGGCTTCGTGTTCCTGGCCTTTCTGCTCCTCGCCGGCCGATTTTTCTACCTGCAGGTCGTCCGGCACGGCGAGCTCTACACGCTGGCGGAAGCGAACCGCATCGCCATCGTGCCGGTCGTGCCCAATCGCGGCGTCATCGTTGACCGCAACGGCGTGCTGCTCGCGCACAACTACTCGGCGTATACGCTCGAGGTCCAGCCCGACCGCATCGCGAACCTGGAAGGCCTGATCGACGAGCTCGCCACCGTGGTCGAGATCACGCCGCGCGACCGGCGGCGCTTCAGGCGGCTGCTCGAGGAGAGCAAGAGCATCGGCAGCCTGCCGGTCCGCACCCGCTTGAGTGACGAGGAGATCGCGCGCTTCGCCGCGGTGCGCTACCGCTTCCCGGGCGTGGAGATCAACGCGCGCTTGTTCCGCCAGTACCCGCAGGGCGAGGTGTTCTCCCACGTCGTGGGCCACATCGGCCGCATCAACCAGCGCGAGGTCGAGCAGCTTCAGGCCGAGGGACTCTCCGCCAACTACCGCGGGACCGACTACATCGGCAAGACCGGGCTCGAGCAGAACTACGAGCGCATCCTGCACGGCACGACCGGGGTCGAGGAGGTCGAGGTCGATTCGGGCGGACGCCCGGTGCGCACGCTCTCGCGCACCCCGTCCGTGTCCGGCAATAACCTCGTGCTCAACCTCGACGCACGCCTGCAGGAGGTCGCCTACCACGCGTTCGGAGACAACCGCGGCGCGCTGGTCGCGATCGATCCGTCTACGGGCGGCGTGCTCGCGTTCGTGAGCAAGCCGGGGTTCGACCCCAATCTGTTCGTCGACGGGATCGATTCCCTGAACTGGAACGAGCTCAACACCTCGCCGGACAAGCCGCTCGTCAACCGCGCGCTCTCCGGCACCTACCCCCCCGGCTCGACGTTCAAGCCGTACATGGCGCTCGCCGGACTGGCCTACGGCAAGCGCACCCCGCAGCAGACGATCCGCGATCCCGGCTATTTCATGTTCGGCGGCCACCAGTTCCGCGACAGTCACGCCGGCGGACACGGCATCGTCGACATGCACAAATCGATCGTGAAATCGAGCGACACCTACTACTACATGCTCGCGAACGACCTGGGCATAGACGCGATCGCACGGTTCATGGCGCAATTCGGCTTCGGCAAGCCGACCGGCATCGACCTCGCAGGTGAGGCCGCCGGCGTCCTGCCCTCGCAGGAATGGAAGATGCGGCGGTTCAACCAGAAGTGGTACGCGGGGGAGACCATCAGCATCGGCATCGGCCAGGGCTACAACGCCTACACGCCGCTGCAGCTCGCGCAGGCGGTGGCGATGCTCGCCAACGGCGGCGTCGCCTACGCGCCGCAGATCGTGAGCGCCGTCGAGGATTTCCGCACGCGGGAGCGTACCGCCGTCGAGATGCGGCGCCTGCGGGCGCTGGAGCTCAAGCGCGAGCATCTCGCGGTGGTGCGGGACGCGCTCGTCGACGTCAACAAGGAAGGCACGGCGGCGCGCTCCTTTGCGGGGGCCCCGTACGTAAGCGCGGGCAAGACCGGTACCGCCCAGGTCATCGGCATCAAGCAAGGCGAAAAGTACGTGGAGAGCAAGGTGCAGGAAGAGCTGCGGGACCATTCGCTGTTCATCGCCTATGCGCCGGCGGAGAATCCGCGCATCGCGCTCGCGGTGATCGTGGAGAACGCCGGCTTCGGCGCGCGCACCGCCGCGCCGCTCGCGCGCAAGGTGCTGGATTACTACCTCCTCGGCAAGGTGCCCGCGCGGCAACGGCGCGGCAGGAGCGACGATGCATCCCGCGGTTAGACAGCTCGGGCACACTCTCACGCGCAACATCGACGCCACCCTGCTCGGCATCGTGCTGGCGCTGCTGGCGGTCGGGGTGGTGGTGCTGGTGAGCGCGTCCAGCATGAATGCGGCGCGCGTCACCGGGCAGATCGCGAACATGCTGATCGCCCTGGTCGTGCTGTGGCTGTTCGCCAATATCCCCCCTCATTACCTGATGCGGCTTGCGGTGCCGCTCTACGTGCTCGGCCTCCTGCTGCTCGTCGCGGTCGCGCTGTTTGGCGACGTCGTGCACGGCGCGCGGCGCTGGCTCGACTTCGGCATCACCCGCATCCAGCCCTCCGAATTCATGAAGATCGCGGTGCCGCTCGCGCTCGCATGGTATTTCGACCGCCACGAGAAGTCGCTGCGGCTCGCAAACTACGCGATCGCCACGTTGATGCTGGTGATCCCGGTCGCGCTGATCGCCCGGCAGCCCGACCTCGGCACCGCGGTGCTCATCACCGCGGCGGGATTCTTCGTGCTGTTTCTCGCGGGGCTGTCGTGGCGCGTCATCGCGGGGGTCGCGCTTGCCGGCGCCGCCGCCATGCCGTTCGTGTGGTCGGCGCTGCGCGATTACCAGCGGCAGCGCATCCTGACCCTTTTCGACCCCAGCCAGGACCCGCTCGGCACCGGCTACCACACGATCCAGTCCATGATCGCGGTGGGCTCCGGGGGCTGGTTCGGCAAGGGCTGGCTGAACGGCTCGCAGACCCACCTCGACTTCATTCCGGAGCGCACCACCGATTTCGTGTTCGCGGTCTATGCCGAAGAGTTCGGGCTGCTGGGCTGCGTGGCGCTGCTCGGCTTGTACCTCGCCGCGATCTCGCGCGGCATGCTGATCACCGCCAACGCGCCCACGATGTTCGCGCGCCTGCTCTGCGGCGCGATCACGCTCACCTTCTTCACCTACGCCTTCGTCAATATGGGGATGGTGAGCGGCATCCTGCCGGTAGTGGGCGTCCCGCTGCCGTTCCTCAGCTATGGCGGCACCGCGCTCGTGTCGATCTGCCTCGGCTTCGGTATCCTGATGAGCATCAACAGCCACAAGAAGCTCGTACAAACGTGATGGGTGATGAGTAATGAGTAATGGGAAAAAGCCGGTAAACCCGCTGTGGGGCTTTGCTCATTACCCATTACCCATTACCCGTTACCTGGTCGCGGCGGTGCTGCTGACGGCCGCGCTGGGCGGCTGCGGCACGCCGGCCAAGCGCCCCGGCGGCTACTACCTCGACGACGGGCCGGGCGCGAATCCGCCGGCCAACCTCGAGAGCATCCCCGACGCGGTGCCGCGCGCCGAGCCGGTCAATCGCGGCACGGCCCGGCCGTACGTCGTCATGGGCAAGCGCTATACGCCGATGACATCGCACGCGCCGTACAAGGCCCGCGGCATCGCCACCTGGTACGGCCGGCGCTACCACGGCAGGCAGACCGCCTCGGGCGAGATCTACGATATGTACGCCATGACCGCGGCGCACACGACGCTCCCGATCCCGAGCTATGCGCGGGTGACGAACCTGAAGAACGGCAAATCGGTGGTGGTCCGTGTCAACGACCGCGGGCCATTCGTCGACGGCCGCATCATCGACCTCTCGTACACCGCCGCCCACCGCATCGGTGTGCTCGCCGGCGGCAACGCGCTGGTCGAGGTCGAGTCCATCCTCCCCGACGGCGCCGGAGCGACGGTTGCCGCGGCGCCGGCCGCAAGGCCCGAGAGCGCGCCGCTTGCCGCCGCGGTGGAACCCGAGCCGCCCGCCAGCCAGCTTCCCGCCGCGGAGCCGCCGGCAAGGGTGGCGGTCGGCGTCCCGCCGGCGCCGGCCAACGCCGATGCGGGAGGCATCTACCTGCAGCTCGGGGCGTTCGGATCACGAGACAACGCGGAGAACTTCCTCGCACGGATGAAAGTCCAGATCGATTGGCTCGCAGCCGCGCTGCACGTCTTCAGCCGGGACGGACTATTCCGGGTTCACGCCGGGCCCTATCCGCGGGACGCGGAAGCGCGACGGGATGCGGACAGGATCGGCCAGGCGCTCGGCTTCCGGCCCTTCGTGCTTCAGCGATGACGAGACC
Source organism: Burkholderiales bacterium (assembly GCA_036397875.1). Classification (GTDB taxonomy): domain Bacteria; phylum Pseudomonadota; class Gammaproteobacteria; order Burkholderiales; family SG8-41; genus SG8-41. Next base: position 19,864 of record DASWIC010000290.1, on the reverse strand, counting down.
CGAGACCCCGATCAGTGGGATTGCTTCGGCTCGCCGGTGACCTGGCGAACCTCCACGTCGAGCTCGATCGTCTCGCGCTTCTTCCCCGCCAGCTCGAACGTGAGCCGCAACGGCACGCGGTCCCCGGCGTTGAGCGTCCGCTTGAGATCCAGCAGCATGATGTGATAGCCGCCCGGCGCGAGCTTCACGGTCCGGTTCGCGGGCAGATCGATGCCCCTCACCGCAAGCATCCTCATCACGCCGCCTTCCATTCGCGAGTGGTGAATCTCCGCGATGCGTGCCACCGGAGTCGCGGCGGCGACCAGGCGCGCCGGTGAGCGGCTGGTGAGACTCATGAACGCGCCGGTCGCCTGTTGCCCACCGACGGTCCCGCGTATCCAGGCGTCCTTGATCTCCACGGACTGCGCATGCGCATTGGCCGCCGCCAGGGTGCACCACAGCACTCCGCAGGCAACGATCGCCCGCGCATTCGAAGCAGGATTCAACATCGGCTCCTTGCGCGAACCATTGGATTATTCCGCGGCCGGGAAATCTATGACGCGCCGTCGAGACGAAATACAATCGGGACCAGCATCCAGGACTCGACGGCGTCCGCGCCCCGGCGCGCCGGCGTGAAGCGCCAGGCCTTGACCGCTTCCAGCGCCGCGGCGTCGAGGTGGGGCGAGCCGCTCGATTTTTCGACCGCCACGCGCGAAGCGGTCCCATCGCGCGCCACCCGCACGCGTAGCGTCACCCTGCCCTCCTGACCTGCCCGCCGCGCGGCCTCCGGGTAGAGCGGCGCGGGGTTGCGCAGGTAAGCGGCATTGGAGCCTGCCGGTTGCGCGACGCTTTCATCCACGGTCTCGCGCGCAAGCGCGGTAACCGCCGGCTCGGGAACCCTGGAGGGCTCGACGGCAAATGAGGCGCTTTCCGGCTCGCGCGGCTCCGACAGCATCAAGACTGGCGCGCCCCGCGCGTCCTGCGTTTCCGGTATGGCCCTGGCCGGAACCTTCGCTCTCTGCGGGTGATCGGAGAACGGCCGCCCGGCGGGTTCGCGAAGCTCGACGGCGAGGGGGCGCGCGCTCTGCAGCACGACTTCTAGGACGGGCAAGCTCTGCGGTTCGTCCTCGCGGTCGAACCCCGGAAACACCACCAGCACCACGGCGTGCGCCGCGACGCTGCCCAGGAGGAAGACTGCGAACGCGCTGCCCCCGCGACGGCGGCCGGATTCGATGGCGTGCCCGGCGACCGCGAACAATCCTGAAACGGCGGATTACTGCGCGACGGCTTCCGTCAGACGGTAGTAGAGCCCCATCGGATCGTCCTTCAGCACGACGAACTTGCCGCTGACGACGATGGGCTCAAACCCGTACTTGACCGGAGTTTTCGCCTGCACTTCGACCAGCTGGTCGGGCCCGCCGGGGAGGCAGAACGCGCACGTCGGCGGCATCGCGACCAGCAGGAAACGCTTCTGCTTCTCGCCCATGTCGAGCGGCATCATGAAGCCCTGCAGCTTGACTTCCTTCTTGTCGAGGGCGGCGATGTCCCTGGAGAACTGCGGCACGAAGCGGTCCTGTTGCCTGACCGCCACGACCTGGCCGAGCGTCTTCCAGGACACGACCCCCATCAACTCGGGCAGCGGCTTGTCCAGGTAAGAAGCAGGGGGCGGCGGCGCGTCCATCGTCGCCGGATCCTTGGCGTAGAGTTCCTTTCCGGGGACGCCTTTCTGCTGCGCCCACACCGTAGCCTGGAGAGCAAGCAGCAGCGCCGTAACACCGATAACGAACCGCATATTTCCTCCGTGCAACACCCGCCGCCAGGGCCGGCCGGTCACCTGTCAGGGAGCTGATTCTACCCCAGGTTCCTGAATCAGGCACAACCGTCAAGATCAATCGCGGTGTCTCATGCCGCAATACTTGCCAATAGCCAACCCCTTGCAATCCTTAGCCAATTGCGCCTGACATTCCTTTTCCGGCTTTCCCGTTTCCAGGCACTTGGCGGCGTTGAGATGAGCTTCCGCCATCGCGCGGTGATCGGCAATGTCCTTTTTCACATGAGCAGGGTCGTCCTTCTTCCCCTTCTCGGCGGCGAAGGCGGCCCCGGGCAGCATCGTGAATCCCGCTACGAGGATGGCAAGGATCAGGTTCTTCATGGATTGCTCCATAGGTGATGTTTGTGCCGAAATCCCAACGTGCGTATCGATTCCGATTGAAACCAGAGCCCCGAATCCTGTGGCGCTCTACCCCCGTGCGAGCGTGCCGGCGATGTCGGTGCGATACGCGCGCCACGCCGGCAGCAGCGCTGCAAAGATCCCCACCGCGAGCGCAAGCCCGATCAACCACAACTCTTCGGGCACCCACGCCCAGCCCGTCACGGCGACCTGTTTCGCCGCCTTGAACGCGACGCCCAGCAACTCAGTGAGCACATGCCCTAGGGCGAGTCCCAGCGCCACGCCGATGCCCGCCAGCAGCGCGCCCTCGAACAGCATCAGCGCCATAAGCTTTCCGGGGCCGGCGCCCAGTGTCCGCATCACGGCAAGATCGTAACGGCGCTCCAGCAGCGCGTTGTAGAGCGCGATGAAGACGGAGAGGCCCGCGGCAAGGATCAGCACCAGCGCGAAGCCCCGCAACACATCCACGCCCACCCCGATAATGCTGAACAGCCGCGCCGTTTCGTAGGCCGGCGAGGCAGCCTGCATCTCGCTGTTCTGGTTAACATAGCGCGGGAGTATCGCAGCGGCGAGTGGCGAGGAGTACTGGATGAGCAACGCGGTCAACTCCTTACCCTCTTCGGGCATCAGCTCCGCGATGCGCGCAACGTCCTTGATGTCGTACTGGTCCGCGTGCACCGCCCACACGCTGGTAACGTCGGTGAGCACCACGCGATCCATCACAGTGCCGGTGGGCGCCAGCACGCCCACGACCTGGTAGGTGTATGTCTCATGCATGTGCTCGCCTTCTCCTGATCCCATGCCGTGCGCGCCGATGAAAGCGGTGCCAAGCCCAAGTCCGGTGCGCACAGCGAGCTCGGCGCCGAGCACCGCCTCCAGCGGCTTCTGCCACAAGCGGCCCGCGGCGAGACGCCCGCCGTAATGCTGGACATAGTCGTGATTGGTGCCGACGATCCGAAAACCCTTGTAGTTGTCGGCTAGGGCGAGCGGAATCATTTTCTTCACCGCGCGGTGGCGCGCCAGCTCCTGTGCCTGCTTCCACGACACGTTGCCGGTGGGCACGTCGAGCTGGTAGATGCTGGAGAGGATGATCTGCATCGGGCTGCCCTTGGCGCCGACCACGAGGTCTATGCCGCGCGCGTCGCGCTGCATGCGCTCCTCGAGCTGGGACGTGGCGAGCAGCAGCAATGTGATCGTCGCGATCCCCAGCGCGAGGAGCAGCACGTTGAGCGTCGTGTTGAGCGCCCGCGCGCGCAGATAGGCAAGACTTATGGTCGCCAGGTTCACGCCCGCTCCTTCAACTCGTAGTGGTTGGACATGCGCGACTTGATGCGCTGGTCATGAGTAGCGATCACCAGGGTCGCGCCACAGGCACGGGCCTGCGACTCCAGCAGCCCGTAGGCTTGCGCGCAGCGCGCATCGTCGAGATTGGAGGTCGGCTCGTCGGCGAGCAGCAGTTTCGGCCGGTTCACGACCGCCCGCGCCACTGCCACCCGCTGCGCCTGGCCAAAGGAAAGCTCATGCGGATTGGCATCCGCCTTGTCGGCAATGTCGAGGCTCGCCAGCACCTCGCGCACTCGCGCGCTGTCCTGGGTCAGGCCAGCAAGATACTGGGCCAACAACAGGTTGCTCACGACTGTCAGACTTGGCACAAGGTGCAGGCGCTGCAACACGATGCCGATGCGCTGTCCGCGAAAGCGATCGAGGTCGGCGGGCTTGAGCGCCGTGAGGTTCTGGCCGGCAATGCTCACGCTGCCCGCAGTCGGCCGGAGTATGCCGGCGAGTATGTGCAGAAGCGTCGTCTTGCCGCTTCCGGAAGGGCCCAGCACGAGCCACTGCGACCCTTGCTCGACTTGCCACGCCGCAACCTGCAGCACCTGGGCGCCGTCGTACGCGTGGCTCAAATTTCGCAGATCGAACACGGATGATCTCCCGCCACGTTTCCCGCCAGCAGGCCAAAGAATTCTACCGGTAACCGCCACTGGATGCGCATTGCCACTCGGACTTTGCTTGTGCAGCCTAATGCAATAGCGACTCCATTGCCCAGATCGTAGCGATGCCGACCGTCATCAGGAAGAGCTGCCATCCGATGTCGCCGGCGCTGTTCTGCCGGTGCATGTCGGGAATAAGGTCCGCAACCGCGATGTAAATGAAACAGGACGCGGCGAGCAGCAGCGCGTACTGCACCATGGCGCGCGCGCCTTCGAGCATCAAATAACCAACGATGCCGCCCGCCACGGACGTCAGGCTCACGGCGAGATTGAGCAGCAGAGCCTGCCCCCTGCCGTAGCCCGCCTTGAGCAGCACCATGAAGTCCCCCACCTCCTGCGGAATCTCGTGCGCCATGACCGCGAGCGTCGTAATGACGCCCAGCCGCAAATCGGTGAGGAAGGCCGCCGCAATCAACACCCCGTCCACGAAATTGTGAAACGCGTCGCCCACCAGGATGAGCATTCCCGTTGGCTGCCGCGTACCGTGGTCGCCGCGTTCGTGGCCGTGCCGCCACAGCGCCGCCTTTTCCAGCAGGAAAAATGCCAGCAGGCCGGCGAGCACTACGCCGAACAGCTTCTCCGCATCCGCGGGTTTCTCGAAGGCCTCCGGCAGCAGGCTGAGAAACGCCACCCCCAGCAGAACACCCACCGAGTAGCTCACCATGCGCGGCACCCATGCCAGGAGCAGCGCATACGCGACCGCCGCCGCGAGCAGGAGGCTCACAGCGCCGCCGGCAAGGCTGGCGCCGATAATCCAGACCAGCGTTTCCATCACACATCACCTTGAGAACTGCAGGGCATCGCATGCAACACAGTTGCAATTACTCCTGAAAAACAAGCGGTCATGCACGCTTACGCACCGGAACGCAATCCACGCACAGGCCTTTGACCGTCAAGTCCACTTCCTGCGAGTGGTATCCACGCGGCAGCCGGATCCGGCGAGCCGCCCTCACTTCATCCAGGCAGATCACTTCTCCGCAGCCGTTGCATTTGAAATGCGCGTGGGAATGACTGCGCTCGCCCTCATCGCCTGCCGCGTTGAAACGCCATACGCGGTCGTCACCGGCGATTTTATGCGCCAGGTTACGGCAGGTCAGCCACTCCAGCACCCGGTAGACGGTCACGCGGTCGATCTCCCGGCTGCGATTGGCGCGTCTCTCGATTTCATGGTGGGTCAGGGCCCGGGGGGCCGCCAGCAGGACGGCCAGCACTTCGATGCGCTGGCGCGTCACCCGCGCGCCCGTGCGCTCAACCAGGGTTTCGGCACGATTGTGCAACGTCGGCTCCACGGGCGACATTGGAACATGCGCGGAGAAGTTTCGCAACCCTGTTGCATTAGGGCTGCGGCTGTTTATACTTCTCGCCGATGAAGACCGTGTTGTTGGCGCTGATTGGCGCGTATCGCCTGCTGTTGTCGCCGTTCTTCGGCCAGCACTGCCGGTTCTATCCGACGTGCTCGGCGTATGCGCGCGAGGCGATCGAGATGCACGGCTCCTTCAAAGGTTCCTGGCTCGCCATTTGCCGCATCGTGCGCTGTGGCCCATGGCATCCGGGAGGCACGGATCCCGTGCCTCCTAAAGGCGAATCCCGCTAGCCGGGCACGCGGCAGAGGAGCCCTTTCAGGTACTCTCCTTCGGGGAAGCTAAGGGCGACGGGGTGGTCGGGGCCCGCGCCGAGGCGATCGATGAACTGCGCATCCACCCCGGCGTCGAGCGCCGCGCCGGCGATGATCTTCTGGAAGAGATCGGCTGAAACGCCCCCCGAGCAGGAAAACGTCATCAGCAGCCCCCCGGCGCGCAGCAGCTTGAAGGCGAGCAGGTTGATGTCCTTGTAGGCGCGCGCGGCCCTCGCGGCGTGCGCTGCCGTGGGCGCGAATTTCGGCGGGTCGAGCACGACGAGATCGAACTGGCGGCGCCCGTCGCGCAGGTGCCGCAGCATCTGGAACACGTCGCCCCCCACCCAGTCGATCCCGCTGAGATCGTTCAATTGCGCATTGGCCCGCGCCAGGGCGAGCGCTTCGGCGGAGCTGTCGAGAGCGAATACCGAGCGCGCCCCGCCCCTCGCCGCGTTGAGCGCGAAGCCCCCCGTGTAGCAGAAGCCGTCGAGCACGTCGCGTCCCCGGACGAGATCACGCAGCAGCAGCCGGTTTTCCCGTTGGTCGAGATAGAAGCCGGTCTTGTGGCCGCGCTCGAGATCGACTTCGAACCTGACGCCGTGCTCGCGCATCACGATGCGGGCCGGCTCGCGCGGGCCGCGCAAGGGCCCGGCCGCGGGCGTGAGCCCCTCCAGCGCCCTCACCTCGGCATCCGAGCGCTCCCAGATCCGCGAAGCGCCCGTCGCGTCGAGCAGCGCGTCCGCAATCACCTCCCGCCACCGCTCCGCTCCGGCGCTCGTCAGCTGCAGGACCAGCGTATCCCCGTAACGATCGGCCACCACGCCCGGGAGCCCGTCCGATTCGCCGTGGAGCAACCGGTAAGCGTCGGTGGCCGCCCCGTCGAGAAACGCCCGGCGCTGCGCAACCGCCCGCGCGATGCGCTCGGCGAAGAAAGCCCGGTCGATTGCGCGCTCACCCCAGTCCCAGATGCGCGCGACGATCTGGGACTTCGGGCTATAGGCGGCGACCGCCAGGAATTCACCGGTGGCAGACCAGAGCTCGACGGTTTCGCCTGTTTCGGGCTTCCCCTGCACCTTCGCCACCGCCCCGGAGAATACCCAGGGGTGGCGGCGCTTGAGCGACTTCTCCCGCCCGGGCTTGAGGACCAGCTTATTCAAGATTTCTTTTTTGCGCGGGGATGCGCGGCGTCGTAGGCCTTGGCCAGGTGCTGGAAGTCGAGATGCGTGTAGACCTGCGTGGTGGATATGCTCGCGTGCCCGAGCATCTCCTGCACCGCGCGCAGGTCGCCGCTCGACTGCAGCAGGTGCGAGGCAAACGAATGGCGCAGCGTATGCGGGTGCACCTTGTCGGCCAGTCCCAGCTTGAGCGCCCATTGCTTGAGTCGAATCTGCACCGCGCGCGCTCCCAGCGCGGTACCATCCCGGCCGACGAACAGCGCTTTCTCGTCCGGGCGCGCTATCTCGTTGCGCACCGGGACCCACGCCTGGAGCGCGGCGAGCGCGAAGCGGCCTACCGGCACCACCCGGGTCTTCGCGCCTTTGCCGGTCACGCGCACGGTCGCGTCGCGAACGTTGACGTCGTCCGGCTCGAGGCCGGTCAGCTCCGACAGCCGCAGCCCCGAAGAGTAGAGGAGCTCCAGGATCGCCTTGTCGCGCAGCGCGAGGGGATCCGCCGCGACGATTCCCATGAGCCGCCCCGCCTCGTCCGCCGACAATGCGTGCGGCAGCCGCTTCGCGGTCCTCGGCGCCCGGATGCCGACGCACGGATTGTGCGAGTAGCCATGGTCGCGCGCGAGGTAATTGAAGAACCCGCGCCACGCCGAGAGCATGCGCGCAAGCGTGCGGCCGTCGAGCCCCCGCGCGTGCAACTGCGCCACGTAGCGGCGTACTTGATGCGTGTCCAGGCGCTGGAGCTGGGCGCCGCCCGCGAGCGAGAGCAGGGCCGCGATGTCGCGGGTGTAATTGACAATGGTGTGCCGGCTCAGGCGGCGCTCGTTGGCAAGATGCTCCAGGTAGCCCCGCAGAAGCGGATGCGCAGCGCGCTTTGCGGGTTCTTGAGCGTCGGAGTTAGCGCCCACTTACAGTAGATAACACGTTGAATCAATAAGCAATAACTTCACGGAACGGGATTGCGCGCTCATCACCGATCACTTGTCACTCATTCTTATCACTCGCCTCGGCTACCTGAGGTGCCGCACCACCGCAGCGCTGACGAGCTCGCCCAGGCGCTTCAAGTAGAGCGTGCCCATTTCGGGGTAGAAGCGCTGCGGATCTTCGCTGGCGAGCGCCAGCAGGCCGAAGGTCTCGCCGTCCCGCAGCGGCAGATAGGAGAAGGAGCGCAAGTGGGAGGCCGCGTCCCCGAACCACCCGCCGGTATCAACCAGGGCGTGGCTGCCACAATTAGGGTTCGCCAGGCTGGCCGCGAACTCGCGCGCGCCGTCGCTCACCGGCTTCAACTCGGGCAGATCGGCGCGGTTAGCCCCGCGCCACAACCGCAGCGCCACGTGGGGCACGGCGAAGTCCTCGCGCAGGTTGAGATAGACCGCATTCAGCACCGCGCGCAGCTCGGAGGCCGCGAGCAGCGCGACAGAGATGCGGTGCACCTTTTCGCTGATCGCGTCGTTCTCCTCGCCGTAGTGGATCACCTCGCGCAGCTTGCCCTCGATCTGCTTGTTTCTCTCGCGCAAGGTCAGGATCTGGCGCTCGCTGATCGGGATCGCACGCCCGCCGTGCGGATGCGGGATATAGATTTCAGCCAGCAGCCCGGCGTAGTGCTCGAAAAACTCGGGATGCTCCTTCAGGAATTCAGCGACCACCTCTGGTTTCATCGTTCTCCCTGTTTTCAGACTGACGGCTGACCGCTAAAACTCCATCTCGCCTTCGAATACCGTCACGGCCGGTCCCGTCATCATCACCGGCTTGCCCTCTCCCGCCCATGATATACCGAGGTCGCCGCCCCGCGTCGTCACGACGACCTTGTCGTCGAGCAGTCCGCGCATGACGCCGGCAACCATCGCCGCGCACGCGCCGGTGCCGCACGCGAGCGTTTCCCCCGCCCCGCGCTCGTGGACGCGCAGCAGAATGTGGCGGCGGCTGGCGATCTGCATATAACCGGCATTGACCCGCTGCGGAAAGCGTGAATGGCGCTCGATCAGCGGGCCCTCGGAGGCCACGGGTGCCCGCCCGATGTCCGCAACGACTTGCACCGCATGGGGATTGCCCATGGACAGGGCGCAGATCTCGAGCCGCCGCCCATCCACGTCGAGCCCGTAGCCCACGGCCCGCGCCGGCGCCTCGAACGGGATGCGGGAGGGCTCGAACTCGGGCACGCCCATATCGACCGTGACCTGACCGTCGTCCTCGAGCCGCGGCACGATCACTCCTGCGCGCGTGCCGAGGCGCAGCTCGCGCTTCCCGGTCAGGCCGTGATCCCGCACGTAGCGCACGAAGCAGCGCGCGCCGTTGCCGCATTGCTCCACCTCCCCCCCGTCGGCGTTGAAGACCCGGTAGTAGAAATCGGTACCGGGCTGTCGGGGCGGCTCGACCTGGAGGATCTGGTCGCAGCCGACGCCGAAATGACGGTCCGCGATCCGCGTCAGCTGCTCGCGGGTCAGTGCCAGAGGATGGGCAACTGCGTCCAGGACGACGAAGTCATTACCCAGTCCATGCATTTTAGTGAATTTTAGACGCATTTAGCTGCAATATTGCCTATAATCACGGTAGATACAGCGGTCCATGACCACAAGCATGCCGGCCCGCGCCGCCCTCACGGCAGCCGGTATGTTTACGATACCCTCTTGAATCCAAAGGTTTTTAACGCCAATCTCCAAGCACTCGTTCACGACCTCGTCGATGAACTCGCGCCGGCGGAATACGTTGACCAGATCTATGGGAACGGGGATCGCCCCGAGCCGGGGATAGGCCCTGGCTCCCAGGACCTCCCGCGCCGCTGGATGCACCGGAATGATGGCGTAACCGAACCCCTGCATCGCCTGCGACACCCCGTAGCTGGGGCGGGCGGGGTTGGGCGAGAGGCCGACCACGGCGATCGTCCTGACTCGTCTCAGCAACGCGCAGCGCGCCTCGACACCCGGATTCTCGAACCCGCCCGGATGGGCTTCGTCACTCGTCACTCGTCACCCGTCAGGGGTTTCACCATGATGTAGTCGTCCATCACGAAGCCGCCGCCGATATCCTTAACCGCGGCGTCGGCGACGTGAAAACCGTGCTTCAGGTAGGCGTCGATCGCGCTGCGGTTGTTCTTGTTTACCGCCAGCACCAGGCGGCTGCAGCCGCGGGAGCGGGCGATCGCGCCGGCACGGGCGATCATCATGCCGCCGTAGCCGCGGCGCTGGAGCCGGGGATGCACGTAGAGTTTGTCGAGCTTCATCTCCCCCGGAACGCCGGTGAGAAAGTAGGACGCAAACCCTTCCATCGCACCCGCGACGGTCAGCTTGTCCCACCACAACCCGTCGCGCTGCAGCTCGGCGAGCACGAACCCGGAGCGGTAGCGCTCCGCGAGCATGTATTCTATCTGCGCAACGCTGATGATGGCCGGGTAGTGCGCATACCAGATCTCGCGCGCAAGCGCCGCGAGCCGCTCCACGTCGTCGGCGCCCAGCGGCTCGATACGAACCCGGTCTTCCGGCGCCATTCTCAATCAGGACTTCCGCCGCAAGAGTTCTCTCGATGCGGCTGCCTCGCGCAGCGCATCGCACACGCCCCTCACGGCGCTTTCCGCGAGCTGGGGATACATCGGCAGCGACAATGCCTCCTGCGCGGCGCGCTCGGATTCCCGCAGCGAGAGCCCCCCATGGTCCAGCGCATAAGCCGGCTGCCGGTGCACGGGAACGGGATAGTAGACTGCGCTCGCCACACCTCGCGCCGCAAGCTCCTCGCGCAACGCATCGCGCCTGGGGGCGCGAACGGTGAATTGATGATAGACGTGAGCGCCGCGCCCGTGTTCGACCGGCAGGCCCACCGGACCCCCAGAGAGCAAACGCCGGTAGAGGCCCGCACGTTCGCGCCTTTGGGCATTCCAGCGGTCGAGACGTTTCAGCTTGACGCGCAGAATCGCCGCCTGGAGTTCATCGAGCCGGCTGTTGTAGCCGATCATCTCGTGACGGTACGCCGTGCGGCTGCCGTGATGGCGCAGCATGCGCACGACCTCCGCCAGCTTCGGATCGTTCGTCACCACCATGCCGGCGTCCCCATAGGCACCCAGGTTCTTGGTGGGATAGAACGAGAAGCAGCCAAGCGCGCCCCACGCGCCGGCTCGGCGTCCATCGAAGTCGGCGCCGATCGCCTGCGCGCAGTCCTCGATCAAGGTCAGCCCGCGCCGCTGGCAAATCGCGCTGATCGCGGCGAGGTCGGCGGTCTGACCGAACAGGTGAACGGCGATGACCGCCCGGGTCGCCGGACCGATCGCCGCTTCACAGGCTGCAGGATCAAGGTTGTAAGTCGCCGGATCGATGTCTGCGAACACCACGCGCGCGCCCACATGGCAGACCGCCTCGGCGGCCGCGACGAAAGTGAACGACGGCATTACCACCTCGTCGCGGGGACCGATACCTGCCGCGCGCAACGCGAGATGCAAGGCATCGGTCCCCGAGGCAACCGCCACCGCATGTCCAACGCCGAGGTAGGCCGCCACCTCGTGCTCCAGTGCCTCACCTTCGGGGCCGAGAATGAAGCGGCCAGAGGCGATTACCTTGCCCACCGCGTCCGCGAGCTCCGCCTCGAGATCACGGTACTCAGCCGCCAGATCGAGCATCGGCACGTTCACGGGCGGCCTCCTGGTGCGTCCAGGTTGAGGCGGGCGAGCCGTTCGGCGATCCGCCCGTTGACCTCGAGCGCGAGCGCAAGCGCGCGCCGCCCGTCCTTCCCCGTAACGACCGCCGCGCTTTCCCCCCGCACCGCCGCGACGAACGCCTCGATCTCCGCACGCAATGCGTCGGCATCTGGAAACGCACGCTCCTCCTCGACCGCGATCACCGCGCCGTCCGCGCGACGGGCTACTTTGAGCCGCAGGCCGTGCAGGTCCGCAGAGACGTAGCCATCGCGGCCGAACGCCCGCAGCTTGCGCACCGGCGTCTGGCTCACCCGGCTCGCGGACAGGTTCGCCACCGCACCGTCCGCGAACTCGATGAGCGCCGTGGCAATGTCGATCGAATCGGTGACCACCTTGACGCCGCAGGCGATGACCGTCGACGCCTCGGCGTGCACCAGCGAGAGCGCGAGATCGATGTCGTGGATCATCAGGTCGAGCACGACGTCGATATCCGTGCCCCGTGGCTGGAACTCCGCGAGTCTTTCCGATTCGATGAAAAAGGGCCGCGCCAGCGCCTGCCGCATGGCCACGAAAGCCGGGTTGTAGCGCTCGACATGCCCGACGGCGAGCCGCAGCCCCTGCGCCGAGGCCAGCGCGATCAGCGCGTCGGCCTCCTCGACCGTGCGGGTAATCGGCTTCTCGACCAGCACGTGCACGCCCGCCTCGAGGCACGCGCGCGCCACCTCGCAGTGGCGCTCGGTCGGAACCGTGACCGAGACCAGGTCGACGCCGCTCAGCGCGTCGCGAAATTCGCGCACGGCGCGACAGCCGAATCGTGACGCAGCTTCGCGCGCGACCGGGTCCGACAGGTCCGCCACCGCGACCAGCTCGACATCGGGGCTCGCCGCGTACTTGGCGGCATGAAGACGCCCGACGCGGCCCACGCCGATCACCGCAGCGCGCAGCTTCCTCATTGGCACGGCGCCTTTCCGCCCTGCATCGTCTGCGTCAATAGTACCCCGCCTGCCCCGGCGGGCGTGTCTTGAAACGTCTGTGCACCCACAGGTACTGCTCCGGCATCTCGAGGGCGCGCTGCTCGATGAACTCATTCACGCGACGCGTGTCGCGCACCTCGTCTTCGGTCGGGAAATCGCGCCACGCCGGGTAGAACGTGAGCACGTAACCCCCCGCTCCCGGCAACTGGCGGGTCACGGCCGGAACGACGACCGCGCCGGCGAGCCGCGCGATGCGCGAGACGCCGGTGATCGTCGCTGCCGGGACGCCGAAGAATGGCACGAAAATCGAGTCGCGCGGGCCGAAATCCTGGTCGGGCAGATAGTAGAACGGCAGGCCCTCCCGCATCGCGCGCACCAGCGGGCGGATGCCGTCCCGGCGCGAGAACAGGCGCGAGGCGACGAAGCGCGCCCGTCCCCGCAACAGCATGCGGTCAACCACGGGGTCCTTCTGGTGGCGGTACATCGAGCATCCGGCCCACTCGGTGATGATGCGGGCGCCGCCCATGTCGAGGCCGACGAAATGCGGCGCGAGCCAGATCACCGGCCGGTCCCGCACCGCTTCCCAGTGCTCGAGCCCTTCGACGCGCACGAGCCGCTGGATCCGCTCCTTGGACCCCCACCACAGGATGCCGCGCTCGAGCACGCTCCGGGCGAAAGCCTGGAAATGGCGGCGAGCCACGCGGCGGCGTTCCGCCTCGCTCCATTGCGGAAAGCACAGCCCCAGGTTCACGAGCGCAACCCTGCGGCGCTTGTGCGCCAGCGCATACGCCACGAGCCCCAGCGCGCGGCCAAGCGCTCCGAATACCGGCAGCGGCAGCCAGCGCAGCAGCCAGAGCAGGCCCAGGCCGAGGCGCATCAGCACGCCGCCCTCATCCTTCCGCCTTCTGCTTTCCGCTTTCCGCCGTTGCCTGCGGGGTGTCCGGCTCCGCCGGGCCCTTGTAGCGAAAGTAGCTCCACAGATACTGCGCGGGACAGCGCCGCACCTGCGCTTCGATCGCGCGGTTGAGCGCTGCCTCATCAAGGTGTCCCGTGGGCAATTCTTCAAAGTGCATGTGGTAGCCCTGCCCGCCCGCCAGCCGCTCGGCAAAAACCATGATGACCGCCGCACCGGTCGCCCGTTGCAGGTGCCCGACCAGCGTCATGGTGTAGGCCGGGCGTCCGAAGAAGTCCGCCCACACGCCTTCGCCGGCGCCGGGCGCCTGGTCCGGCAGCAGCCCCACCATCCCCTTTTCCCGCAGCGTCCGGTAAAACCTCCGCACGCCGCGGAGATTCGCGGGCACGACCGTGGCCTGCCAGCGGCTCCGTCCCGCGAGCATGAGCGGCTCGAGCCACGCCTGCCTGGGAGTACGGTACATCACGGTCATCGGCAGCCGCTGCACGATATAGAGCGAGACCATCTCGAAGCAGCCGAGGTGCGGCGTCACGATGATGATGCCCTTGCCGCGCGCGCGCGCCGCCGCCACGACCTCCCATCCATCACACGCCACCGCCAGTCGCGCCACCTTCTCGTCGCTGCCAAACCAGACGGCAATCAGCTCGAGCATCCCCTTGCCGGCCTCCGCAATCGCGCTGCGCAACAACGCTTCGCATTGCGCGTCGCCGCTGCACAGGCCGCTCGCGTAAAGATTTGCCCGCAGCCGCTCGGCGTACCGGCGCGAGCACCCGTACACCAGCCAGCCGAGCGCCACGCCGCCGGCGTGGAGCCACGAGAGCGGCAGCCGGGCGAGGTGTCGAAAAACCGAGCTGAGCATGAATTGTGTTTATAAATCGAGGCTTATCTGCTATTCTATGCGCCTTTTTCCGTTTCACGAAACCACCCGATGAGCGATTTCCTGTTTACCTCCGAATCCGTTTCCGAGGGCCATCCCGACAAGATCGCCGACCAGATCTCCGACGCCGTGCTCGACGCCGTGCTCGCCCAGGACAAGCACGGCCGCGTCGCGGCCGAAACGCTATGCGCGACCGGCCTCGTCATTATGGCGGGCCAGATCACGACCCGCGCCGTCCTCAATTACGGCGAGATCGCGCGCGATGTCATCAAGCGCATCGGCTACGATGACTCGGCGGGCGGCTTCGACTACCGCTCGTGCGCGGTGCTGACCGCCTACGACCGGCAGTCACCGGACATCGCCCAAGGCGTGGACGAGGGCAAGGGGCTCGATCTCGAGCAGGGCGCAGGCGACCAGGGGCTGATGTACGGCTTTGCGTGCGATGAAACACCGCAGCTGATGCCGATGCCGATCTTCTACGCGCACCGCCTGATGGAGCGCCACGCCGAGATGCGCAAGGACGGCCGGTTGCCGTGGCTGCGGCCCGACGCCAAGTCGCAGGTTTCGGTGCGCTATGTGAACGGAAGACCGCACCATATCGACACCGTGGTCATCTCGACTCAGCACGCGGCGGACATCTCCCACGAGCCGCTCACCGAGGGCGTGATCGAGGAAATCGTGAAGCCGGTGCTCCCGAAGAACATGATCAGCAAGGAGACGCGCTTTCTGATCAATCCGACCGGCCGTTTTGTGATCGGCGGACCCCAGGGCGACACGGGCCTTACCGGCCGCAAGATCATCGTGGACACCTACGGCGGCTACTCACGCCACGGCGGCGGCGCGTTCTCGGGCAAGGACCCCTCGAAAGTGGACCGCTCGGCGGCCTACGCGGCGCGCCACGTGGCCAAGAATATCGTCGCGGCCGGGCTCGCCAGGAAGTGCGAGATCCAGGTCGCCTACGCGATCGGCGTCGCGCGCCCGGTCAGCATCCTGGTCGAGACCTTCGGCACCGGCAAGGTCGCCGACGACAAGCTCGCCCAGCTCGTGGAAAAACACTTCGACCTGCGGCCCAAGGGCATCATCCAGGCCCTCGACCTGCTGCGCCCGATCTACTTCAAGACCGCGGCTTACGGCCACTTCGGGCGCGACGAGCCGGAATTCACCTGGGAGGCGATGGACAAGGCGGCGGCGCTCAAGGCCGATGCCGGACAATAGCCAACGCGCTGGCGGGTGGCCTCGCCCGCACCGGCCGCGTTATAATCCGCCTCGCTGAGGAGCGCTGCGACCGGGAGCACCGGCCAGGCTCAGCACCAATCAACGGCGCTCGCATCCAGAACGATGCGGGCGTTTTGCTTTCTTGGGGACCGGAACGCGGGGATATCCCCCCTCGTGCCCCCCTACATTTGAATCAGACACTGGAGCAAGAATGAATTCGAAATCGAACGACTATCTCGTCGCCGATCTCCGCCAGGCGGAGTTCGGGCGCAAGGAAATCGCGATCGCCGAGACCGAGATGCCCGGTCTCATGGCGCTGCGCGAGGAATACCGCGGCAAGCAGCCGCTGAAGGGCGCGCGCATCGCGGGATCGCTGCATATGACGATCCAGACCGCGGTGCTGATCGAGACGCTGGCCAAGCTCGGGGCGAACGTGCGCTGGGCCTCGTGCAACATCTTCTCGACGCAGGATCATGCCGCCGCCGCGATCGCCGCCGCCGGCGTGCCCGTGTTCGCCTACAAGGGCGAAACGCTCGAAGAGTACTGGGCATACACCCACCGCATCTTCGAGTGGGGGGGCAAGGAAAATGAGGGCGGCACGCCGAACATGATTCTCGACGACGGCGGGGACGCGACGCTGCTCGTGACGCTCGGCAGCCGCGCAGAGAAGGATCCTTCGCTCGTCTCGCGCCCCACGAACGAGGAGGAGACCGTCCTCTTCAACGCCATCCGCAAGCGGCTCAAGGAAAAGCCGGGCTACTACTCGCGCATCCAGGCGGGCATCAAGGGCGTGACCGAGGAGACGACCACCGGCGTGCACCGGCTCTACCAGATGGAAAAGGAGGGGCGGCTGCCGTTCCCGGCGATCAACGTCAACGACTCGGTGACCAAGTCGAAATTCGACAACCTCTACGGCTGCCGCGAATCACTCGTGGACGGCATCAAGCGCGCGACCGACGTGATGATCGCGGGCAAGGTGTCGGTGATCGCGGGCTACGGCGACGTCGGCAAAGGCTGCGCGCAGTCCCTGCGCGGGCTCGGCGCGGCGGTGTGGGTCACCGAGATCGACCCGATCTGCGCATTGCAGGCGGCGATGGAGGGCTACCGCGTGGTAACGATGGACTACGCCGCCGACAAGGCGGACATCTTCGTCACCGCGACCGGCAACCTGCGCGTCATCACCCTCGAGCACATGAAGCGCATGAAGCACAACGCGATCGTCGCCAATATCGGGCACTTCGATTCCGAAATCGACATCGCCGGGCTGAAGCAGCACAAATGGGAGAATATCAAGCCGCAGGTGGACCACGTTATCTTTCCGGACGGCAAGCGAATCATCGTGCTCGCGGAGGGGCGGCTGGTGAATCTCGGGTGCGCCACCGGGCATCCCAGCTTCGTGATGTCGAACTCATTCACCAACCAGGTGCTCGCCCAGATCGAGCTTTTCGGGAACACCGGGAAGTACCAGAACAAGGTCTACGTGCTGCCCAAGCAGCTCGACGAGCGCGTCGCTCGGCTGCATCTCAAGAAGCTCGGCGCCGAGCTCACGGTAATGACCGAGGAGCAGTGCCGCTACATCGGCGCAAACATCGACGGGCCCTACAAATCCGATCACTATCGCTATTGAGCTGCCGTGCAGTCGCAGAAGAAGCTCCCGAAGACATTCAGTTTCGAGTTCTATCCGCCGAAGACGGCGGCGGGGAAGGAGAAGCTGCGCGCCACCTGGAGGCAGCTCGGGCAGCTGAAGCCGAAGTTCTTCTCCTGCACCTACGGCGCGGGAGGCTCCACGCGCGAAGGCACGCTCGATACGGTGCTCGAGATCCGCGCGGCCGGTTTCGATGCGGCGCCTCATATCTCCTGCGTCGCATCCTCGCGCGAGGACTTGAGAACTCAGCTCGAGCGCTACCGCAGCCACGGCATCCGGCACGTCGTGGCATTGCGCGGCGATCTCCCTTCGGGTCTCGCCTCGCTCGGCGAGCTGCGCTACGCGAACGAGCTCGTCGCCTTCATCCGCGATACCACCGGGGACTGGTTCAGGATTGAGGTCGCCTGCTATCCCGAGTTCCACCCCGAGACGCGCTCGGCCGCCGACGAGGTCCGCCACTTCAAGCGCAAGGTGGACGCCGGCGCGAACGCGGCGATTACCCAGTATTTCTACAACACCGAAGCCTACTTCCGCTTCGTGGACGAATGCGCGGCCGCGGGCATCGTCATCCCCATCGTTCCCGGCATCATGCCCATCGGCAACTTCGCCCAGCTCGCGCGCTTCTCGGACGCGTGTGGCGCGGAGATCCCGCGCTGGCTGCGGCAGCGGCTGGAGAGCTTCCGGGACGACACCGCGTCGATCCGCTCCTACGGGCTCGACGTCGTGACCCGCCTGTGCGACGACCTGCTGCGGGCGGGGGCGCCCGGGCTGCATTTCTACACGCTCAACCAGGCCGGCCTCACCTCCACCATCTGGCAGCGGCTCGGCCTGGGTTAGTGGCGGCCAGTGACCGCTGACTCGTGACCGACGTCGTCAGCATGGGTGTCCTGCTCGGGCTTGCGACACGCTTTCTCTAATGGCCCGAGCCCCTCGGATTCTGGCCCGGCTATCTGATTCGAAACCGGAGGTAAACGCGGCTCGGTATCGCGTCCGGACGTGCCTTCGGCCCGGATGCGGCCGTTTCAGGCCGCCTGGACAGTTTTCATAGGGGAAATCGGGCGAAGTGACCACTAACTTCAGGCCTGATTTCAGCCCGTTTCGGGCCCTCCGGACGCCGGGTTGCCGAGTCAGGCTACGGCCTTGGTCTTGGGCTTCGCTTTCGCCTGCGCGGCCTTCGCGTGCATCGCGGCATACGCGGCGTGCGCGGCAGCTTCCGCGTCGCCGACGTGCACCGGGTAGCCCAGGTCTTCGAGCACCGAGCCGAGTGCGGACAGGCACAGCATGACGTTGTCCGGACGGCAGGAGTAGCCGAGGAGCCCGAAGCGCCAGATCTTGCCGGCGAGCGGCCCCAGCCCCGCGCCGATCTCGAGGTTGAACTCAGTCAGCAGCGTGCGGCGGACTTTCGCCTCGTCCACGCCCTCGGGACAGAGCACAGCGTTCATCTGCGGCAACTGGTGCTCGGGCTTGACCAGGAACTTGAGTCCCATCGCCTCGAGCCCGGCCTTGAGCGCCGTGTGGTGTCGCCGGTGCCGTGCCCAGCTGTTCTCCAGGCCTTCTTCGTGGACCAGCAGCAACGCCTCGTGCAGCGCGAAGAGGGCATTGGTCGGAGCGGTATGGTGATAGGTACGGTTCGTCGCGCCCCAGTAGCCGAGCAGCAGGTTCATGTCCATGAACCAGGAATGGATCTTGTCCTTGCGGGACTTCACGGTGTCGACCACCCGCTCGGAGAACGATACCGGCGAGAGCCCCGGCGTGCACGACAGGCACTTCTGGCTCGCCGAATAAATCGCGTCCACCTTCCATTCATCGACCAGCACCGGCGAGCCGCCGAGCGAGGTCACGGCGTCCACGATCGTAAGCGCGTCATGGCGATGCGCGATGTCGACCAGCGCCTGCGCATCCGATTGCACTCCGGTCGAGGTTTCGGCGTGCACGAAGGCGACGACGCGCGCGTCGCGATGCATCTTCAGCGCGTCCTCGAGCTTGTCGGGATCGACCGGCTCGCCCCATTTGTCTTCCACCACCACCGGGATGCCGCCCATGCGCTCGACGTTCTCGATCATGCGGCCGCCGAAGACCCCGTTGCGGCACACGATCACCTTGTCCCCCGGCGCGACCAGGTTGACGAAGCAATACTCCATGCCGACCGAGCCCGGCCCCGAGATCGGGAACGTGAGCGGGTTCTTCGTCTGGTAGACGTAGCGCAGCAGCGTCTTCAGCTCCTCCATCATCTCGATGAAGACCGGGTCGAGGTAGCCGATCGCCGGCTGGCTCATGGTGGTGAGCACTCGCGGATGGATTTCCGTGGGCCCCGGCCCCATGAGGGTGCGTTGCGGCGGATGGAAGGAGGTGATGCGTTTGGCAGGCGCGTAATCGCTCATGACGTCTTTCCCTGTGAGAGGCGAACCGAACAGGCTTTCCCCGTCCGGCCGCGATTTAAGTTTCAGCGGCTTGCGGGTATTGGCTTCGTTGAGAACCTCGACCGCGCTGATCCCGCCGGACGTGAGCGCTTCGACTTCCATCGCCCAGCGCGCGGGCACGTAGCCGGACTTCACCCAGTTGCTGACCACCGCGCGGTCGAGCCGCAGCCGGCGCGCAACTTCCGCCTGGCTGCCAAAGAGAGTGACGAGGCGTTCCGCGCAGTTCATGGCGACCGGGAGATTATCATGTCAAGATTATCTTGACAAAGTGGTTG
>DASWIC010000289.1:0-2703 GCA_036397875.1 Burkholderiales bacterium | reverse complement strand
CGAGCGGCTCGACGCGCGCTGCTCCGAAATCGGCTGGATGCTCGACTTCCTCACGCCGGGCTGGCTCACGCGCGAGCTGCTGCCGACGATGCGGAAGCTGCAATGCCGCTTTACGGTCGCGCACATGGGCATGTTCCTCGCCAAGGACGGGCCGAAGCAGCCCGGCTTCCAGGAATTCCTCGCTCTCTTGCGCGATAGCGGGGACCGGTGCTGGGCCAAGTTCACCGGCGTCTATCGCATGTCGGTCGCGCCGGGTTTCTCCGACGCGGCGCCGATGGCGCAGGCGATCATCGAAGCCGCGCCCGACCGCATCATCTGGGGCAGCGACTATCCCCACCTCTCATTCGCCGACAAGGTGGGGTCGGTCGAGCTTTTCAATCTACTGGGGAAGTGGGCGCCGGACGCTGCGTCGCACAAGAAAATTCTCGTCGACAATCCGCAGAGGCTATTTGGCTTCGGATGACGTAATAGAGCGTATGATTTGCCGCACAGGTAGTCCGCCGTAGCCGTGTCGTCCAGAAAGGACAATCAAATGGAGCGAAAGAATCGCGTTGCGCGCGAACCGGAATCGCGCGTACCTGCCGGGGATCCCGGCAAAGCCCTTAAGATCGATCGCCGGACTTTCCTCGCACGCGGCGCGGCAGCGGCGGGCGTGGCTGCTTCCGCCGGCTTTGCGACCGGGGCGAATGCGCAGGATCTCGCGGGACAACCGTGGGAGCGCGTCTATGGCGCGGGCTTCACCGGCTACGGCCAGCCGGCGCGCTTCGAGCAGCCGGTGGTGCGGCATGTCGTTCGCCCCTACGGCGATCTCGCTCCGGGCTCGGGCGCGGCGCTGTCGCCGATCGAGTATCTGGAAGGCATCATCACTCCGAGCGGGCTGCACAACATCCGCAGCCACAGCGGCACGCCCGACATCGATCCGAAGCAGCACCAGTTGCTGCTGCACGGGCTGGTGTCCCGTCCGCTGATGTTTTCCATGGACGCGCTGTGGCGCTACCCGATGACCTCGCGCATCTATTTTCTGGAGTGCTCCGGCAACAGCAACCGCAACCTGGTGCCGAAGCCCGCGCAGGTTCCCGCGGGGGCGCTGCATGGCAACCTCGCATGCAGCGAGTGGACCGGCATTCCGCTGCGCCTGCTGCTCGAGGAGGCGAGCCTGCTGCCGCAGGCTAAATGGCTGCTCGCCGAGGGCGCCGATTCGGCGCACATGAGCCGCAGCATCCCGATCGAGAAGGCGCTCGACGATGCGATGATCGCGCTCTACCAGAACGGCGAGCGCTTGCGCCCCGAGCAGGGCTATCCCGTGCGCCTGCTGCTGCCGGGATGGGAAGGCAACATGAGCGTGAAGTGGCTGCGGCGCCTGAAGGCGACTGAGGGGCCGATCCATACCAAGGACGAAACCTCGAAGTACACCGACCTCCTGCCCGACGGCAAGGCGCTGCAGTTCACCTTCGAGATGGGCGTCAAGTCGGTGATCACCCGGCCCTCGTCGACGATGAAGCTGCCGCGCGCCGGGTTCTACGAGATCTCCGGCATCGCCTGGAGCGGCGCGGGGCGGATCCGGCGCGTCGAAGTCTCGACCGACGGCGGCGCGAGCTGGAGCGATGCGGCTCTCTATGGCGACGAGCGCCCGAAAGCCCTGGTGCGCTTCCGCCTGCCGTGGGAATGGACGGGCCAGCCGGCGATCTTGCAAAGCCGCGCTACCGACGAGAAGGGCACCGTCCAGCCGCCGCGCAAGGTGTGGCAGGCGCGTTACGCGCCGGCCAACCGCTTCCACAACAACTCGATCGCCAGCTGGTCCGTGGATGCGGACGGGAGCGTGAAAAATGTTTACGCCTAAGCGCCTGGTGATCGCCGCGGCCGCGGCGCTCTCGGCCTGCGCCGCCCAGCCGACGTCCGCGCCGGTCAAGGCGCCCGGATTCGGCTCACCGGTGAGCGCGGCAGAAATCGCGCGTTGGGACATCAGCATTCCGCCGAGCGGCGCGGGATTGCCGTCGGGCGGCGGCAGCGTGAAGCAGGGCGAGTCGGTCTATGCCGCGAAGTGCCAGGCGTGCCACGGTGCGAAGGGGATGGGCAAGCCGGCCGATCCGCTCGTCGGCGGAATCGGCTCGCTCGCCACGGGGAAGCCCCTGCGCACGGTGGGCAGCTATTGGCCCTATGCAACGACGCTGTTCGACTACACGCGACGTGCGATGCCCACCACCAATCCCCTCTCGCTGAGCAACGACGAGGTCTACGCGGTGACGGCCTACGTGCTGTATCTGAATGGCATCATCGGCGAGAGCGCGGTGATGAACGCGAAGACGCTGCCGCAGGTGAAGATGCCGAACCGCGACGGGTTCGTGAACATCTCGAAATAGCGGCGGCTAGGCTCTCCCGGCCCGGCGCGCGGGCTTTGCAGTGGTCCTGGCGATCTGCGCGTTGACGCGGGGCATCACCTCTGTCGCCATCAGCTCCATGGATCGCTTGGCGAGCTTCGGGTCAACCCAGTCCATGCCGGGGTAGACGATCTCGCCGAAGTCGCCGACCTGCTCGCGCAACTTCAGGATCTCATCCACTACTTTGCTGACGGTGCCGGAGATCACGAGCCGCTCGACCACGTAATCATCGGTCAGCTCGGCGTCGTCCTGCGCTTCGTGCGTCTTGAACACGATCTGGCGCCTGGAGAGGGTGAGCTTGACGCGTAGCTGGTGCCAATAGAAA
>DASWIC010000288.1:0-17951 GCA_036397875.1 Burkholderiales bacterium | reverse complement strand
GGCGTGCCGTGTGTGGGCGCGCAGCGGATATTACCAATCGGGAGGCGCCTTCGGTTTCCGCGACCAGTTGCAGGACGTGATGGCGCTGATCCATGCCGAGCCCAGGCTCGTGCGCGAGCACCTGCTCCGCTGCGCGTCCCGGCAGTTCCCGGAAGGAGATGTCCAGCATTGGTGGCATCCCTCCTCGGGCCGGGGCGTGCGCACGCACTGTTCCGACGACTATCTCTGGCTGCCCCTTGCGACGTGCCGATACGTTCTGGGCACGGGGGACACGGGCGTGCTGGATGAGCCCATCCACTTCATCGAAGGCCGGCCGGTGAACCTCGAGGAGGACTCCTACTACGATCTACCCGGCCGGTCCGCGGAGGCGGCAAGCCTGTACGATCACTGCGCGCGCGCGATCCTGAGAGGCCTCAGATTTGGCGAGCACGGCCTGCCACTCATCGGTTCCGGAGACTGGAACGATGGCATGAACATCGTGGGTGCACACGGCCAGGGCGAAAGCGTCTGGCTGGGTTTTTTCCTGTACGAAGTGCTCCTGCAGTTCGGCCGGGTTGCCCGCGTTCACGGCGATACGCCCTTTGCCAAACGGTGCCAGACGGAGGCGGATCAGGTGCGCCGGAACATCGAGCAGCACGGCTGGGATGGCGAGTGGTACCGCCGCGCCTATTTCGACGACGGCACGCCGCTGGGGTCGGCGAGCAACGCCGAATGCCGGATTGATTCGATCGCGCAAAGCTGGGCTGTCCTATCCGGTGCGGGGGATGCGGGGCGCTCACGCATGGCAATGGAAGCGGTGGACAAGCACCTGGTGCGCCGGGATCACGCGCTGATCCAGCTCCTGGATCCGCCGTTCGACAAGTCGACCTTGAACCCCGGCTATATCAAAGGCTACGTCCCGGGCGTGAGAGAGAATGGCGGGCAATACACCCATGGGGCGATCTGGGCGGCGATGGCGTTCGCCGCATTGGGCGACAGCCGGCGCGCATGGGAGCTCACGGCCATGATCAACCCGCTCAACCATGCGGGAACCGCGGCGGCGATCGCCGCCTACAAAGTGGAGCCGTACGTGGTCGCGGCAGACGTGTATGCGGTCCCGCCGCACACCGGCCGCGGCGGATGGACGTGGTACACGGGCTCCGCCGCCTGGATGTATCGGCTCGTCGTGGAATCCATCCTGGGGCTGCGGCTGGAAGTCGACAAACTTCGCTTTGCGCCGTGCCTGCCTGCGGACTGGGAAGCGTTCAAGGTGCATTACCGATACCGGGAAACGGTCTACCACATCTCCGTGCGGCAGACGCGCGCCGGGAACGCCGAGATGAGTGTGACAGTGGATGGCGTCGAGCAACTCGACAAGGCGATCCCCCTTGTTGACGACCGTCGGGATCACTCGGTCGAAGTGAGAATTGCCGTCAATCGCTGACGGTGGCCGCCAGAGACCCTAAGGTTCAAAAAAAAGCCCCGCTTGGGCGGGGCTTTCTTGTTACCGGGGAATCCCGGCCAGGCCACGGTTTCCGGTCGATCAGGCTCCGGTCTTGATCTGAGATTCGAGCCCCGCAGCACAGGCGCTGGCTACGCCCCAGGTCGCCTTTTCCTGCCCGGGCATCCGGTCCCAGCCGCCTTTTTCAATGAGATCGGATCTCTGGTAGCTTTCCGTCCCCTGAAATTCCTTGATCGTTTTCACGTGGTTCGGGGCGCCCATGAATTGGGCGACGCAGATCGCCGCCTGGCTCGCCAGGACCGCTTGTTCGCTCAGCTTCTGGGTCGTGCTGGAGGTCGTCCAGCCGCCCCACATGAAGCCGACTATCATCGCGGCGCCTGCCCCAAAGATAAAGCCCCAGCTTCCATACGTTGCCTTCACTTCCGTTTCGGGTTTCATGGTTCATTCCTCTCAAAGTGTGCCGCTCCCGGCAAGCCCGTGCACGCCCAGTCGTTTCGCCAGACCAGGAATTGCGTGCCTCGGCTCCCGCGGGGTTGAGTCACTCTCTGCGCTGCCCGGGAGGCGGTCTGTGCGCTACCGCACATAGTTACGGTTTGCTCCGCCGCGGCGGCCGCTCCGTGAGGCGCTGAAGCCTGAGCGTCATCAACGGCCCGAGCAGCGCCCCCGCGCCGAGCGTGCACCACGCGATGCCCCAGGAAAACGCACCGGGCGCGCCCGGGTCTTGCGCGGTCAGGTCGAGCGTGAGGCCGAATACCCACGGGCTCACCGCGCCCACGCCGAAGCCGAGGACCGAGCGGATCGAGAGCGCGACGCCGATGGTTTCGCGCGGCACCACCTCGGTGAGGACCGTCGAGAACACCGCCGAGTCGCCGATCGCGGTGAAGCTGTAGAGGACCGCGATCAGGACCACGATCCACAGCGCGAAGCCGATGAGCCAGCCGAAGGCGAACGAGCACGCGATGCTCGTGCACGACATGATGAGGATGACGCGCGTGCGCCCGATGCGGTCGGAGAGCGCGCCCCCCGCGAGGCTCGCCGCGATGCTGATCAGGTGGGTGAGGCCCGCCAGCGTGATGCCCGCCATCAGCATGCCGGACGAGCCGCCCTCGCCCTGTGCCTGCGCCGCGACGACGAGGAAGGCCGGCAGCCACGCCCACAGCCCGAGCAGCTCCCAGGCGTGCAGCGTGTAGGCGCCCACGGCGAGCTTCGCCGGCTCGTTGCTCCAGAGCGTGCGCGTCGCCGCCATCCAGGATTGCGGGCGGATCGGGCCCGCCGCGACGTTGGGGGTAGCGCGGAGCGCCGCCCACCCCAGCAGCGCCCCGGCGACGGTGGCCGCGGCGGCGAAAAGCAGCGCCGCGCGCCAGCCCCACGCCGGGACGATCAGGCCGCTGCCGAGCAGGCACACCGCGTAGCCGAGGGAAGCCGCGGCGAGAAAGCAGCCCATGGCCCAGCCGCGCGTCGCCGTTCCGTAGCGCAACGCGATCAACGCAAGTCCCGGGGTATAGGAGCCGCCGGCGAGGAGCCCCGCGACAAAGTGGAGCAACAGCGCCGACCGGAAGCTATTGGCGAAGAGCGCGAACAGGAGGGCGGACGCGCACGCGGCGAGGCCCGTCGCGAGGTAGGTATCGCGGGCCCCGATGCGGTCCACGAGCAGCCCCGCGACGAAGAGCGACAGGAGATAGCCAATATGCCAGGCGCTCTGCACGAGCCCGGTCTCGCCCGAGGACATGCCCCATTCGGGCTGGACCAGCGGGATGACGGCGGCGTAGGCCGTGAAGATGAGCGAGAAGCACGCGCGGCTCGCGCACATGAGGAGGAGCCATCGCGCGTCGCTTTTCATCGGAGTGACCCGTCAATCGTCGCGCTCAAACGGCACCATTCGGCGGAATTTTGATCCTGATCAAGAACACGAGGCGTGGAGCGCTGATAATCACCGGGCAAGGCGGGCCTCGCCCGCGCCCCAGTCAGAAGGAGCGCTCATGGCCGATCCGGTCGCAGTATGGCATGCGGAGCACACGCGCTTCGCGAGCCTGCTCGACTCCATCGAGCAGCAGATGATGGCATTCCACTCGGGGCGGGACCCCGATGTCGAGCTGCTGCGCGACGTCGTCTACTACCTGCACCATTACGCCGACCGCTACCATCATCCGCGCGAGGACGTGGCGTTTGCGCGGATGGTACAGCGCAATCCCGATCTGAGCCTGCCGATCAACCGGCTCCTCCAGGAGCATCGCGTGATCGAGTCCGCGGGCGCGACCCTGCTCAAGCTCCTCGAGGACATATTGGAGGACGTCGTCCACGAGCGCGCGGTCGTAGAGGCGGCGGCGGCGACCTACCTGCTCTACTACCGCCACCACCTCGCGATGGAGGAAAAGAACATCCTGCCGGGCGCCGCCCGGGTGCTCAAGCCGGACGACTGGGCCGCGGTTGCGGCAGCGGTTCCGGCGGTTCCCGATCCCCTGTTCGGCGACGATGTCGGCGAGCGCTACCGGGAGCTGCGCCGGCGGCTGAAGCCCCTCGTCGCCAGTTAACGCTCCGTCACGCCGTCGATGGGGAACGGTTTTCCGTTCACCTCGACGCGGCTGTGAAGCGGCACCTGCTGGGTGATCAGGCCCTCGGCGAAGCAGCCGGCCTTGGCGTTTTTCACCAGATGCGCGAGCCGGTCCGCGGGCTCGTCGCTCAGGAACTTGAGATCGGTGCTGACGCTCTCCCAGCGGTTGAACACCGTGCCCTTCAGCACCGAGCCGCCGAGATGCTTGCGGAACACGACCCGGCAGCTCGCCCCGCCCACCTTCATCTTCATCATGTGCGCGTACCGCGCAACCTGGGTGAGCAGTCAGAAGCCGATCGCCATCGCGAGGTAGGTCATCGGCGAGGGATAGCGGTCGGTGCCGCCGATGCGCTGGTGCTCGTCGCTGAACACCTCGAACTTGCCCATCGAGCCGCGCTTCAAGTGCATCTCGCCGGCGACGACTTCCGTGAGCACGTCGTTCTCGTTGGTGATCCCGCCCGGCGGCAGCTCGGGCTTGTCGATCACCCGCTCGCCGGGCTTGCTGGACAGGTCTTCGTTTCCCAGGGGTTTCGTCATCGTCATTGCTCCGTAGGTAAGCGCATCATCACTCGTCACTCATCACTCATTCTAAATGGTCCGCCGCCGCCGCTCCCGCGCGAGCTCCTCGAGATTGCGGATGATGGCCTGCAGGTTCGTCAGGTTCGGGTTCACCGCGAGCGCCCGCCGGAAATACGCGGCCGCCTTGTCGAAATCCTCCAGGCGGGCGTGGATCTGCCCGTAGCCCGAGAGCGCGCCGAAGTGCTGCGGGTTGCGCTTCATCACTTCGTCGCAGTCGGCGAGCGACTTCTGGAGCTCGCCCGCCAGGTAGTAGGCGGTCGCGCGCTTGTTCCAGCCCTCGGCGAAATCCGGCCGGCGCGCGATCACCGCGCTGAAAATCTCGATCGCGCGCGGGGTGCGCTTCGCGTCCATCTCCGCGACCCCGCTCTCCAGCAGCCGGTCGACCTCGGCGTCGCCCGAGCGGCTCCACGCGAGCCACACGGCCTCACCGGCGACGTCGCGCACCACCGGGTTCTCGTCGGCGAGGCGCTTCACCAGCAGCGGCCCGTCGGCGGCGAGGCCGTTGCGCCCGAAATAGACGACACCCGCGAGGCGAAAGCGGGGGTCGGCGTCCTCGAGCGCCGTTAACGCCGCCGCCCGCGATTCCAGCGCGGGATACGGCTCCTGGGCCGCCGCGGCGAGCGCCAGGGACGCGGCAAGCAGGATTGCAACGGCACGTGGCATGGAGATCCACCAGGGCGCGGCCGCCGAGTTCACCCCGTTCGTCCGCGCGGAAATCGCCAGTTCCTCACCAGTCGGGCCGGATGCCGCCCTGGCGGATGAGCGCCTGGTAGCGCAGGTACTCCTCCTGCATCAGGCGCATGAAGCCGTCCGGCGTGCCCTCGGTCGTCGACTCCGCCCCCAGGTTCGCGAACTGCTCGCGCAGCGCGCTCTTCCGCAGCCCGCGCACGATGTCGCCGTGCAACTGCTCGACGATGCGTCGCGGCGTGCCCCGCGGCGCGACGATGCCCGACCAGCGGTCGATCTGCGCCTCCGGCATCCCGAATTCGGCGACCGTCGGCACGTCCGGCAGCGCGCGGCTGCGTTGCGGCGTCATCACGGCGAGCGCCTGCAGCCGCCCTTCGTGCACCGGCACGAGCACGGCCGGCAGCGCGAACACCGCATAATGCACGCGCCCGAGCACCATCTCGATATAGGAATCCGAGAGCTTCCGGAACGGGACGTGCACCGCCTCGAAGTTGAGCGCGCGCGTGAACACCTCGCCGGCGAGATGCGACGCCGACCCGATGCCGAGGGAGGCGTAGTTCAGCTCCCCGCCGCGCACGCGCGCGTAGCGCACGAACTCCGGCGCCGTGCGCACCGGCATCATGGGCGTCACCACCAGCACGTTGGTGATCGAGGCGACGTGCGCGACGCCGACGATGTCCGCGAGCGCCCGGTACGGCGGGGGGTCGCGCACGAGCTCGGTGATGAGTCGGGTGACGCCCACCATGCCCAGCGTGTAGCCGTCGGCGTTCGCTCGCGACACCAGCGTGTTGCCGATCAGCCCGCCCGCCCCGGTGCGGTTGTCGATGACGACCCGCTGCCCGTAGAAGGCTTCCAGCTGCGCGCCGATCACGCGCGCGAAGAAGTCGTCGGCGGCGCCCGGCGGGGACGCGACGACCATGCGGATCGGCTTGACGGGGTACGCGGCGACCTGCTTCCACTGCCTGGCATCGCACGGGCCGGCTTCCAGGAACAGGACCGGCGCGCAGAACGCGACCTGCAACGTGCCGGTCCAAGCGAGCCGCCGGAGACGGGCTGCGACCATGCACCATCCTAGCGCAAATCGGCTGCGCCAGAAGGATGATAGGTGTCTTGCCAGCGCGGGGGGCCAGGACTACATTGATCACGCTGTCGTAGGGGGGAGACATTCATGGCCAGGTGGATGCCGGCATGGCAGGTGCCGGTCGCGATCGCCGCTCTGACCGCAGGCTGTGCGATGCTGGGTGAGTCGCCGCCGCGGCCGGCGCATCCCGTCGAGGGCGTGCGCAAGGCGGTCGACAGCCTGAACGGCGAGATCCGGCAGCGCACCGCGGACGAACCATTCCGCAACCTGCCCGTTGTCGTGCGCACCACCACGGCCGCGAACGCCGGCATCGAGCCGATCATCGCCGAGCTCCTGCGCACGCGGCTGGTCGCGGGCGGCATCGCGGTGGAGGCCACCTGCGCGGCGCGTTGCCTGGAGATCAATCTGCAGGAGTTTGCCGTCGAAACCGTGAAGTCCACGGGACTCACGCCCGGCCAGATACTGACGGTCGCCGGCGCCAGCATTCCGTTCGTCGGCGGGCTGATCCGCACGTTCGGCGAGCAGGAGCGCGAGCAGGAGCGTGCCGCGAACCGCACCACCGGTGTCTTCGTGACGTTCGCGGCGCGCGAGGGCAACCGCTACACGGCGCGCGCGCACGTCGTCGCCATCATCTCCGCGGGCGACGTGGCCCTCGAGCGGCAGTAGCGAATCCCCCCTACCCCCCTTTGTCAAAGGGGGGTGACGAAGCGGGGGGATTTCGTCACTGCGTCACTTCGCGATGCCCAGCAGCTTCGCCGCCGTCTCGCCCAGCATCATCCGGCGCTCCTTGTCGCTGAAGCCCGGTGTCTTGAGGATGTGATCCACCGACTTGCTCTGCCACGGAATCGGATGGTCGGTGCCGATGACGAGCCGGTTCGAGCCTACCTCCGCCGCCAGGTGCCGCAACGCTTCCGAGGTAAAGACGAGCGTGTCGTAGTACATGTCGCGCAGGTATTCCGTCGGCTTCTTCCTGAGCTTCACGCCGGTGTCCATGTCTGGCGCCACGCGCAGGCAGTTGTCCGAGCGCGGCGCGTAGGACGGCAGGTAGCCGCCGCCGTGCGCCGAGCAGATCTTCAAGCCGGGGAAGCGGTCGAGCGTGCCCTCGAAGATGAGATGCGAGAGCGCGATCGTCGTGTCGAGGGGATTGCCGATGGTGTTCGCGAGCCAGCCGTTGCCCTTCAAGCGCGGCGCGAGATCGGGCGTGCTCTGCGGATGGATGAAAATCAGCACGCCCAGCTCCTCGGCCTTCGCCCAGAAGGGGTGGAACATCGGGTCGGAGAATTCCTTCCCGGCGACGCTCGCGCCGACTGCCGCGCCGCGCAGGCCAAGCCGCTTCACCCCGTCCACCAGCTGCTGCACGGCCAGGTCGGGAAATTGCAGCGCGACTGACGCAAAGGCGACGAAGCGGTCGGGATAGGTTGCGCA
Organism: Burkholderiales bacterium; assembly: GCA_036397875.1. Lineage (GTDB taxonomy): Bacteria > Pseudomonadota > Gammaproteobacteria > Burkholderiales > SG8-41 > SG8-41. The sequence goes on along the minus strand of DASWIC010000288.1, from coordinate 10,187 downwards.
GTATTCGGCAAGCCGCTCGTTCTGGAGCTTGACGACCTGCGCCGCGAGGTCGCGCTCCGCGTGGTACCACTGCGGGTTGATGCTGATCGCCTCCACGTCGATTCCCTGCTCGTCCATCTCGGCAATGCGCCGCGGCCCGACCTGCTCGATTCCCGGCCCGCGCTGCGTCTCCCGCGACTTGCCCAGAAGCGCCATGGCCTCGGGAATGATGCAATGCGCGTGCACGTCGATCGTCTTCACGCGGCGCCCGCCCACCTTCACCTCGCGGCGGCGCGGGGCGGGCTTGACCCGCGCCCTGGCCGGTGCGCCGGCACGGACCAGCGCCTGCGCCGGCGCGGCGGCGAGCAGCTCGCAGCCGGTGAAGGCGATGCCGGGCAACGCGCCGGCGGCATGGTTGGGGACCTCTCTTGGCGTGTGCATGCTTCTCTCCCAGGATCAAAAGACCGCAAGTATAAGGGGGAACGGCGCGGTCAATTCAGGGTGCGGTTGGTGGCTTCGTCCATCCAGGGTGCGTGGATCCTGGGATCGGTGGTGTCAGCGAAACGGATACGGACCGGCGAATTCGCCCACGTACGCGGTGTGGGACACCACGCCGGACTCCCGCGTGTAGGCGTGTAACCGGTACGCGGGCGGCTCCATCACGAACCGCGAGGGCGCATCGACGCCGAGGTCGAGGGCGACCTGGTGCACGGGGCTGGGCGCCGTGGCCGCGATCGTCCCCGCAAATCGGACTTCGATCGGCCGATGCACGTGCCCGCACAGGATGCGCTCCACTTGCGGATGGCGGCGTACCACCGCGGCGAGCGCCTCCGGGTCGCGCAGTCCGATCGCATCCATGTGGCCGATGTGCGTGACGTACGGTGGGTGGTGCATGAGCACGACCGTCGGCCGGTCCGGCGCCAGTGCCAGCGTCCGGTCCAGCCACGCGATGCTCTCGTCGCCCAGCGCGCCGCCGCCCGCGCCCGGGATGACCGTGTCGATCGCGACGATGCGCAGCGGGTGTGCCTCGATCGCGTACAGGACGACGTCGCGCGACTGGCGCAGGTAGGCGTGATCCGGGAACGCGGCGCGCAGCGCGCCCCGTTCGTCGTGGTTGCCCGGGATCAGGTAGACCGGCATCTGGAGCGGCGCGATCAGCTCGCGCAGCATCGCGTACTCCTCGGGGCGTCCGCCGTCGGTGAGATCGCCCGTGATCACCACGGCATCCGGCCGCTGCTTCAGCGCCAGCAGGTGATGGACGCACGCGCGCACCATGCCGGTGGTGTCCACCACGCGATAGGCCAGCCGCCCGCCCGCGGTGACGTGGAGATCGCTGATCTGCGCGAGCACGAAGGGCTGCGTCATCGGCGCAATGATACGCGCCGCCCGGCTAGCGGCGCTTGTCCGTCGCTTCCGGCGCCGCGGGCGCGGCCGTTTCCTCGGCCAGCACCAGCGGGCGGGCCGCGCCGGCCTTGATCACGCGGGTGCGCAGCAGGTGCGAGAAGAAGTCGATCAGTGCGACCACGACGATGATCATGATGATGATGAAGCCCACCTCGTCCCAGCGGTGGGCGCGGATGCGGTCCGACAGCGCGAAGCCGATGCCGCCGGCGCCGATGATCCCGAGTATCGTCGCGGAGCGGGTATTGGACTCGAACATGTAGAGCACGTTCGACAGCATGATCGGCAGCACCTGCGGGAGGATGCCGAAGCGAACGGTCTTGATGGCGTTGCCGCCGGCCGCGCGCACGCCCTCGACCTGCTTGCGGTCGACATTCTCGATTGCCTCAGCGAAAAGCTTCGCGAAGATCCCGACGTCCGTCGTCGCGATCGCGAGCACGCCCGCGAGCGGGCCGAGCCCCACGGCGCGCACGTAGACCAGCGCCCACACCAGCGCGTCCACGCCGCGCAGGAAATCGAACGAGCGGCGGATCGGAAAGCGCAGCAGCCGGATCGGCAGCACGTTGCGCGCGCCGAGGAAACCGAGCGGCACGGCGATGACGGCGGCAATCAGCGTGCCGAGGAACGCCATGCCGACGCTCTCGAGCATTGCCTTCGTGAGGTCCCAGAACGCGTCCCCCGGGGTCGGCGGGAACAGCGCCCCGGCGATCCTGCCGAAGCGCTCCATGCCGTTCACGATCCGGGCCGGCGAGGCATCGAAGCGCACCAGGCAGAACACGACGAACGCGGCGAGCCCGAGCCCGCACGCGAGCAGGATCGCGCGCTCGCGCGGCGTGCGCCCGAAGGCGCGCGGGAAGCGCTCGCGCCACGACGCGAGCTGGGCGGAGTCGACCGAGGCGGCGCTCAGGCCCATTGCAGGCTTTCCCGGCCGATGATGCGGTGGCGGATGCGCTCGCACACGAGATCGATCATCGTGATGGTCACGACGATCATCAGCACGATCGCGCTCACGTCCTCGTAGTAGTTCAGGCCGATCGCCTGGTAGAGCTCCTGGCCGATCCCGCCGGCGCCGACGAAGCCGACGATCGCCGCGGAGCGGATGTTGAGCTCGAGGCGCCACAGCGTATAGGTCGTGAAGTTGGGCAGCACCTGGGGCAGCACCGCGTAGCGGATGACCTCGAGCCAGCTCCCGCCCGCGGCGCGCACGCCATCGAGCTGGCGCTCTTCTATGTTCTCGTTCGCCTCGGCGAACAGCTTGCCGAGCGCGCCGGTCGTATGGGCCATCAGCGCGAGGAAGCCGGCGAACGGGCCGATGCCGAAGGCAACGACGAAAACCAGCGCGTAGACCACTTCCGGCACGCAGCGCGCGATTTCCGCGATCCGGCGGAACGCGAAGTAAATCCAGTAGCGCCCCACCAGGTTGCGCGACGCCGGGAAGCACAGCAGCAAGCCGCCGGCCGCGCCGAACAGCGTCGCCATCAGCGCGATCAGCAGCGTGTCGCCGAGCAGCTGGAGCCACTTCAGGATTCCGTAGTACCAGGTGGCGACATCGCTGAACAGGCTGACGTACCGGATTTCGGGCAGCGTCTTGCCGATGTACTCGCCGATGCGCGGCAGCCCGGCGACGAGGCGCTCGAGCGTGAACTGGCTGAACTCCGCCGCGACATGGAAGATTCCGAGGAACAGCAGCGAGTAGCCGAACAGCTGGAAGCGCTGTCGTCTGCGCAGGCGCGCGAATTCCTCCTCGAAGCGCCGGACCTGGATGCTGGTGCTCATGCGGGGACGACGCGAGCTCCGTGCGGCGCCCGCCTGCGGTGATTACGCGGGGTTCGCTGTCCTACTTCCTGCCGCGACGTTCCTTCGCGAGCTGCTGGCGCAGGTCGATCGCGATCTGGTAGACGGAATGCTTGACTTCCCGGTAGCCCTGCGACTCGCCGCGCACGACTTCCTTGAACACTTTCGGGTCGTCCTTGTGCATGCCGAGGAACATCGCCTTCAACTCGGCCTTCATCTCCTTGGGCAGCTCGGAGCGGACGGCGATGACCGGGTTGGGAATGATGTCCGAGACCCAGATGATCCGGATGTCCTCCTTCTTCAACACGCCGCGTGACAGCATCATGTGCAGCCCGCCGCGGGTGTGCTTCTCGACGTCGTTGGTCCAGGTCACGGCGCCATCGTAGGCCTTGTCGAGCACGCCGACGATGTTCTGCTCGTGCCCGCCGGAAAACACGACCTTGCCGAAGAACTTCTCGGGCTCGATGCCCATCTTGCGCAGGCCGACCAGCGGGAAGAGGTAGCCCGAGGACGAGTTCGGCTCGGCCCAGGCCCAGATCTTCCCTTTCAGGTCTTTGAGGCTCTTGTAGGGGCTGTCGGCGCGCACGAAAGCGACCGAGTAGTAGCCGATGGTGCCGTCGGGATTCGTCGGGACGACGAGCGGCTCGACGGCTCCCCGCGTCTCGAGCCAGGCGGCGGCATAGCCCGATGCGCCCATGTCCATCACTTCGAGCTGCTTCGCGCCGATCGCCTGGATCACGCCCGCGTACTCCGAGGCGAGGAACAGCTCGAGCTCGACGCCGAGCTTCTTCTTCACGTACTCGCCGAATCCCTTGTAGCGCGTCAGCGACGCGGCCTGGGTCTCGACGCTCTGCACGCCGTAGCGGAACTTCGGATACTGCTTGCGCCAGTCGGCCTGGGCCATCGCGTCCGCGATCGAGAACAGGCTGCCGCCCGCGCAGACGGCAACGGCCAGCATCAACAGCTTGGATCGTGTCATGTTGCTCTCCTCTTTCATTTTGTCTTGCCCACGGCGTTCGGATTACCTCGCTGCAATGCCCGTCCGCCTGCCTCCCGGCAGCACCATCGAGGTCACGTTCTCGTCGATCTCATCCTCGCCCTCTCCGCCGTAGATCTCCTCGACCCGGTTGCGATCGAGCGCCGCGGGCGGGCCGTCGAAGACGATTGCGCCCTTGCGCAGGCCGATCAGCCGCTCGCAGTAGGCGCGGGCGGTGTCGAGCGTGTGCAGATTGCAGATCACGGTGATGCCATCCTCGCGGTTGATCGTGCGCAGGATATCCATGACGCGCGCGGCGCTGCGCGGGTCGAGCGAGGCGATCGGCTCGTCGGCGAGCAGGATCATCGGCTCCTGCACCAGCGCGCGCGCGATCGCGACGCGCTGCTGCTGGCCGCCCGAGAGCGTGTCGCTGCGCTGCAGGATGAACGGCGACATCTCGACGCGGTCGAGCGTCATGACCGCGAATGCGCGCTCCTGCGGCGTGAACAGCTTCAGCAGCGAGCGCACCGTCGGCTGGTAGCTCAGGCGCCCCATCAGCACGTTGGTCAGCACATCGAGGCGCGCGACCAGGTTAAACTGCTGGAACACCATCGCGCACTGCTGCCGCCAGCGGCACAGGTCGCGCCCCTTCAGCGCGCAAATGTCGACTTCGTGTCCGAGCGCGTCCTCGTACAGGATGCGCCCCTCGGTCGGATCGACGAGCCGATTCAACATGCGCAGCAGCGTGGATTTCCCCGCGCCCGAGCGCCCGATAATCCCGACCATCTGCCCCTTCGGCACGCTGAAGGACAGGTTATCGACCGCCACCAGCGATCCGAACGTCTTCGTCAACCGCTCGACTTTGAGCATGCTTTCCTCTGGCGACCCCGTCGGCCGGATCGTGGCTCGACCAGTCTCGAGGTGCCTTTGCGACCGCGCGGACCGGGCGCTCCCTTGTGACTGCGGGCGATGTTGGACGAAGTGCGCGACGGCTGTCAAGAATCTTGCGGTGGGCAGGCGGGCCGGATTGATTTTCCAGCCGCTTTGGCTGAATATTGCCGTTGCCGTCCCGGGTGTCATACGCCTGTAACGCGTTCATGGTAACGGCGCGGACGGCTCCAGCGGCGTTGCACGCCGCGCCGGTATCGTTGCCTGCCCGACACGGAACCCCGGGATCATGCGCGCAATCATCATCGGTGCCGGACGCGGGCAGCGGCTCATGCCGACCACCGCGAATGCGCCGAAATGCTTTGCCGAGATCCGCGGCAAGCGCATCCTCGACCGCACCGTCGAAGCGCTGACCGCGGGCGGCGTCACCGAGATCTGCTTCATCGGGGGCTACCGTATCGAAGCCGTCCAGCGCGAGTATCCGCATTTCACGTTCCGGCACAACCGTGAGTGGCAGGACAACAATATCCTCGTCTCGCTGATGGTTGCCGAGGACCTGATGGACCAGCCGTTCGTGACGACGTATGCCGACATTCTCTATACCGGCGACCTCGTGGCGAAGCTGGTCGCCTCCCGCGCCGACATCGCGCTCGGCATCGACACCGACTGGCGCACGCATTACCAGCCGCGCACCCAGCATCCGCCGCAGGATGCCGAGAAGACCATCACGATGAACGGGCGCGTCGAGCGCGTGCAGCGCAACATTCCGTACGATGACGCGAATGGCGAGTTCATGGGCGTGGCGAAGTTCAGCGTGCGCGGCGCCGATCTGCTGCGCGAACACTATCACCGCCGCCGGCGCGAGCACTGGGGCAAGCCGTACCGCGAGGCCGCGCAGTTCCAGAAGGCCTACCTGATCCACCTGTTCCAGGACATGATCGAGCAGGGCGTCGAGTTCGGCCACGTCGACACCCACGGCCAGTACCGCGAGATCGACACGCAGGAAGACCTGGATCTCGCCCAGAAAGAGTGGCGGCTGTGACCGCACTGCCGCTGTTCCCCGCCTCGGTGGTCGGCTCGATGCCGCGGCCGCAGCACGTGCGCGAGCTGATCGCGAAGCCGGCCTGGGACGCGGCCGATGAGCGCGCCATGGACGCCGCCGTCCGCTACGCGGTGTCGATGCAGGAAATGGCGGGACTCGACGTCGTGACCGATGGCGAATGGCGCCGGCGCTCCTATATTGGTGTCATCGCGGAACTGGCGCACGGCTTCACCCTGGAAGTGAATCCGGCGGACGGGCGGCCGTGGACCGTGGTCACCGACAAGCTCGCGCCCAAGCCGGCCGGATTCATCGCCAGCGAGGCGAAGTTTCTGAAGAGCGTGGCGCGCGTCGGCACCAAGATCACGCTGCCCGCGCCCGCGCTGCTGGGCGAGCGCCTGTGGAACGCGGAACGCTCGAAGAAGGCCTACCCGCGGCGCGAGGACTTCGTGCGTGATTGCGTCGCTCCCCTGCGGCGCGAGATCGAGCTGATCCGCGATATCGGCATCGACATCGTGCAGATCGACGACCCGCACCTGTGCCTGTTCGTCGATCCCGATGTGCGCCGCACCTACGAGGATCCCGACCGCTCGGCCGATTTCGCCGCCGACATGATCAACGAGCTGGTCAGCGGCTTCACCGGGATCAAGTTCGCGGTGCATCTGTGCCGGCGCGCCGGCGCGCGCGTTCGCGGCGAAAAGCATCATGCCGGGACCTACGGACCGATCCTGTCCCAGCTCAACAAGCTGAAGGTCCGGCACCTGACCCTGGAATTCACCGCCGCCGGCGCCGACGACCTGGAGAGCATTGCCCGGCTGCGCGGCGATTTCGAGCTGGGCCTGGGCGTCGTGGACGTCACGCCGGGCGCGAAGGAAGAGGCGCAGGCCATCGTCGCGCGCGTCGACCGGGCGCTGGCGCGCGTCGATGCGAAACGCATCACGCTGAATCCCGATTGCGGTTTCGCGCCCGGCTCCGCCGCCAGGGTGGATATCGACGAGGTCTACCTCAAGCTGCGCGCCGAAGCCGAAGCCGCGCGCCTGCTCCGCGCGCGCCACCGCTGAACGCCCGATCCCGCCGCATCTCGCCGCAACTTGCGTCCCTCAGTGGAGTCCCGGGTTCCGCAGTTCCCGGGAAACGCTGCCGTCACCCCTGGTGGCCGCGCAGCGATTCGGGGTTGACGACGTACTCCGTTCTGGGCGCGCCGTCGAGGACGGAGAGAAGGTTGCGCACCACGGTCACCGCCTTGCGGTCGAGCGACTCGCGCGAATTGCCGGCCATGTGCGGGGCGACGATGACGTTCTTCAGCGTGAAGAGGGGATTGTCGGTGAGCGGCGGCTCCGGGGAGAACACGTCGATGCCCGCGCCGGCGAGCTTTCCCGAGGCGAGCGCGGCGTGGAGCGCCTGCTCCTCCACGATGCCGCCGCGCGCCGTATTGATGAGCCGGGCCGAGGGCTTCAGGCGCGCGAGCCGCGCGGCGTCGAACAGGTTCGTGGTCTCGGGCGTCTTGGGACAGTGGAGCGTGACGAAATCGGCGCGCGGGAGCGCCGCGTCGAGGTCGGCGACCGGCTTGCAGCCCGCCGCGCGCACCGCCTCCGCGGGAACGTAGGGGTCGTACACCTCCACTGCCATGTCCATGGCCAGGCAGCGCCTGGCGATGCGCGTGCCAATGCGGCCAAAGCCGACGATGAGAAGCTGTTTGCCCATCAGCTCGGTCGGGAGAAAGTTGTAGCGCTCGGACCAGCGGCCCTGGCGCGGCAGCGCATCCATCGTCGCGCCCTTGCACAACGAGAGCATCATGAACAGGACGTACTCGGCCACGGTCGGCGAGTTGTCGGTCCCGCACGTCATCAGCGGAATGCCGCGCCCGGTTAGCGCCGCGACATCCACTGCGTCGTAGCCCACGCCGATGCGGCCGACCGCGCGCAGCCGGGGCGCGGCCTCGATGTCGGCCGCGCTGAGCGGCGTGCTGGTGAGCGCGACGCCATCGGCATCGCTCAGCAAGCGCCGGAACTCCGGATTGGGAGCCGTCGGTGCGAACGGCACCGCGTCAACGTCCGCGCGGCTCCGCGCCAGCTCCCAGCCGGGGCGCGCCATCGTGTCCGGCAGGAGCAGTTTTTTCTTGCCCGTTGTCATGAGGGTCTTTGACGCGGCTGGAAAAGACTTTCGTTATCACGATAGCACAAGCCCCGGGATCGTGAGCCGTGCGCGGTTCCGCGTAAAATACCGCCCCTTGCGCGCGACGCCTCCATGATCCGCCTTTCCCAGGTCACGCTCCGGCGCGGCACCAAGGTGCTGCTCGATGGCGCGGACGTGACCCTCAATCCCGGCGACAGGATCGGCTTGATCGGTCCCAACGGCTCCGGCAAGACGAGCCTGTTCGCGCTGCTGCGCGGCGAGCTGCACGCCGATCAGGGCGAGGTCGATTACCCCGCCCGTTGGCGCGTCGCTTACGTGGCGCAGGAGACGCCCGAGCTCGACCGCCCGGCGCTCGAGTACGCCATCGACGGCGACACCACCCTGCGGCGGCTGGAACGGGAGCTCGCCGCGGCCGAAGCCGACGACGACGGGCACCTGATGGGCGAGCTTCATGCCGCGCTGGCCGACGGCGGCGCCTACACCGTGCGCTCGCGCGCGGAGCGGCTCCTGCACGGCCTGGGATTCACGCACGAGCAGATGGACGAGCCGGTGGCGGCTTTCTCGGGCGGCTGGCGCATGCGTCTGAATCTCGCGCAGGCGCTGATGTGCCCTTCCGACCTGCTGCTGCTCGACGAGCCGACCAACCATCTCGATCTCGACGCCACCCTCTGGGTCGAGGACTGGCTGAGGCGCTACGGCGGCACGCTCCTCATCATCTCGCACGACCGGGATTTCCTCGACGGCGTGGTGAGCGTCGTGGTGAACATCGATAACCGCAAGCTGCGGCGCACCTCCGGCAATTACTCGGATTTCGAGCGCCAGCGCGCCGCGGCGGTAGTGCTCGCTGCGGCCCAGTACGAGAAGCAGCAGCGCGAGCGCGCGCACCTGGAGTCCTTCATCAACCGCTTCCGGGCAAAGGCCACCAAGGCGCGGCAGGCGCAAAGCCGCATGAAGATGCTGGCGAAGATGGAGGAGCTCGCGCCGCTGCACGTCTCCGCGCCCTTCTCCTTCGAGTTCCGCGATCCGCTGAAGGCGCCCGATTCCCTGCTCACGCTGGAGGACGTGAACGCCGGCTACCGGATGGAGGTCGGCGAAGTGAAGATTGTCGTGCGCGATATCCGGTTCACGCTGCGCAGCGGCGAGCGCTACGGACTGCTCGGCATCAACGGCGCGGGAAAGACCACAATAGTGAAGACTCTCGCCGGCGAGCTCGCGCCGCTCGCCGGCACGGCCCACTTCAACAAGGGACTCGCCGTCGGCTACTTCGCACAGCACCAGCTGGAAATGCTGCGCCTCGACGAATCGCCGCTGTGGCACCTCGCCCGCATCGCTGATGGGGAGAGAGAGCAGGCGCTGCGCAACTTTCTCGGCATGTTCAATTTCCCCGGCGACATGGCCACCGGCCCGATCGAGAACTTCTCCGGCGGCGAGAAAGCGCGGCTTGCGCTGGCGCTGATCGTGTGGAACCGCCCCAACCTGCTGCTGCTCGACGAGCCGACCAATCACCTCGATCTCGAGACGCGCGAGGCGCTGACGGTGGCGCTCGCGCAGTTCGAGGGCACGCTGGTGCTGGTGTCGCACGACCGCCACCTGCTGCGCGCCTCCACCGACCAGTTCCTGATCGTCGCCGACGGGCGCCTGCAGCCGTTCGACGGAGACCTCGACGATTACCGCGACTGGCTGTTCCGGACCAAGCTCGGGGAAACGGATGCGGAAGCCGGCGCCGCCCCGGTTCCGGAAGCGCCACGGTCACTCGAAACGGGAATGGCCGTTTCCGGCAAGCCCGCCGCCGCGCGGCCGGCGGCCGAACGGCGCGGCGAAAAGCGCAGGGAAGCCGAGGAGCGCCAGCGCCAGTCCGCGGCGCGCAAGCCCATCGAGTCGCGCCTGAAGCGGCTGGAGGAGCAGCTCGCGAAACTGAACGCGCGAAAGTCGGCGATCGATGCGCAGCTCGCCGACCCCGCGCTCTACGGTGAA